>VFZO01000014.1 GCA_016871155.1 Acidobacteriota bacterium
AAACCACGGGGCCGCGCCAGCGACCCCAACCAGCCGCTTTGAGCGGCTCACGAACGAAGGCCCCCGGCTCTGCCGGGGGATCGTTACCAACTCGGAGGCATTTCGTTGTCGTGAGATACTTTCACAGTATAGCCGCGCCGCCATGGCTGAAATCATACCCGCCGAAGTATTGCTCACCGGGCCCGACCAGGCTCCCTCGAAAATCCGGTTGGACGCTTCGCCGTTCATTATCGGCAGGGCCGAAACGGTGCAGCTCTCCATGCCCTCCGACACGATGCTTTCGCGGCAGCACTGTGCGTTTGAATGGACGGGCAGCTACTGGCAGGTGCGCGACTTGGGCAGTAAGAACGGCACCGCGATCAACGGACAGCCGCTCATTCGAGAACATAAGCTGCTGCCCGGCGATATGGTCGTGCTAGGCCGGCATACGCTGGAGTTCGAGAAGAGTAAAGCGGCCGAAGGCGGCGCGCGCAATTCACCGCTGGTATTCGTCGAGGACGAGCCGCAATTGAAGCCGGATTCTACGTTCGTCATCCGGCTGGACAACGCGTCGATTGTAGCGAAGCCCGTGGTGGGCAGCGCGCCGGCCGAGCTTGATCGCGCCCAGAAGCGCATGGAGGCGCTGGTCCGGGCGGGCAGGGAATTGGCGTCGTTCCGGTCACTCACGGAACTGTTCGAAGTCGTGCTGGACCTGGCGCTGGATTCGGTGGGCGCGAAGCGCGGCGTGCTGATGACGATCGAGAGCGGCGAGCTCGTTTCCCGCGCCAACCGGGGCGACGGCTTCCGCGTCTCCACGGCGGTGCGCGACCGGCTGATGCGCGAGCGATCTTCGCTGCTGGTTCAGGACGCATCGGCCGATTCGCTGTTGAAATCCAGCGCAACGATCGTGCAACAGCGTGTGCGTAGTCTAATGGCCGTGCCGTTGCAAACCGAAACGCAGGTGATTGGCCTGTTGTATGTCGACTCGCCCAACATCGTTCACCCCTTTGACGCTGACGATTTGAGCCTGCTCACGGTATTCGCCAACATCGCCGCGATCCGCATCGAACACGCACGGCTGGTGGAGGTGGAGCACACAGAGCGGCTGATGACGCACGACCTCGATCAAGCGGCCGACATCCAACGGAGCCTCTTCCCCCAGAGCCCGCCGGCCGTCGCGGGTCTGGACCTTTCCGGCCGCAGCCTGCCTTGCCGCGCCGTCGGCGGCGATTACTTCGACTATATTTTTCTTCCAGACGGACGCCTGTTAACGATCGTCGCGGACGTCTCCGGAAAGGGACTGGCCGCGGCGATTCTCATGTCGAGTCTGCAGGCGCGCGTGCAAGCGCTGGCCGAAGTGGAAACGGACGTGGCAAAGCTCGTTAGCCGGCTGAACCACTCGTTGAAGGCCAACACGCCGGATAACAAGTTCATTACGGGCTTTTTCACGGCCATTGACCCTGCGACCGGCGAGATGGAGTACTCCAACGCCGGCCACAATCCGCCCGTCATCGTACGGCAGTCCGGGGTCGTGGAACTGCTCACCAAGGGCGGGCCGGTGCTTGGGATTTTGCCGAATATTCCCTATGCCGGCGGGCACGCCCGTCTGTATCCCGGTGACCTGTTGGTTGCCTACAGCGACGGCGTGTCGGAGGCGCCCAACGCGAAGGGCGACGAGTTCGGCGAGGACACGGTTGCGGAGATCGCCGTCGCCTGCCGGGACCGCAGCGCGGATGAGGTGCTCATGGAGATCGCACGCCAACTGCGCGTGTTTCTCGGAGAGCTGTCACCGGTCGACGACGTTACGATGATGGTGGTCCGAAAGACCTAATTCGCGTTCTCCAGGGCGAAGGCCACGTAGGCGCCGGGAATCTTCACTTGCGTCGCGGGGGTCAGCCCCGCCTGGGCCGCCGCGCAGAACACAATGTACTGCCGCCCGTTCACTTCGTAGATTGCGGGAATGCCTTCGACGGCGGCGTCCAACTCCGCCTCCCACAAAACCTTGCCTGTTTCGGAATGCAATGCGCGCACTTTCTTGTCGCGCGTTCCGGTGAACAGCAGGCCGCCCGCCGTGGCCACCGGTCCCAGCTTAGGGTAGTGCGAGCCGGTGTTGGTGATTCCTTTTTTGGCCAGCGCGGGCACGTCTCCCAGCGGAATCTGCCACACGATATCGCCCTTGTTCAGATCGTAGGCCGTCAGCGTGGACCACGGCGGCTTGATGGGCGCGAGGCCGTCGCTAGCGATCATGAAGCCAAAGCCGGAGTAGAAGCGATCGATCGACGACACCGCGCCGGTGGGGACGATTGCCGCCGCGCGCGCCGGATTGAACAGGTACGCCAAAAGGTCGTCCATGTTTTGTTGGGTCAACTTGGGGTACGCCGGCATGGGTCCCTGGCCGTTCCGGATCGAATTCACGATCTGTTGGCGGGTGAGCCGGACCGGTGCGTCGGTCAACGGCGGCATGACCGGCGGCTTGCCCGCGCGGTCCGCGCCATGGCACTGCAGGCACTGTTGCACATAGAGGTTTTGTCCGCGCTGCTCTGGCGAGTCGCCGGCACGCGCCTGCAGCACCTCTTCCGATTCCAGCTTCAACAGGCAAGGCAGGTCCTTCGAGACGACATAGAGCCAGCCGCGGGTGGGGTCCACCGCCGCGCCACCCCAGTTCGCGCCGCCATTGTTGCCCGGCATTTGAATAGTCGGCCGCCTGCCGGGCGGCGTGAACAGGCCTTCGTTGCGAGCGGATAAAATTTCGTCGCGGAAGCGCGCGCGGTCGGCGGGGCTTAGATACGGGCTCAAGTCGTCCACGGTGAACTTCTGCCGCGCGAACGGCGGGGGCTTGGTGGGGAACGGCTGCGTGGGCCAGGTCTTCTCGCCGGGCATGTCGGACTGCGGCACGGGGCGCTCCTCGATTGGCCAGACCGGTTCGCCGTTCACGCGGTTAAAGACCCAGACAAACCCTTGTTTTGACACCTGCGCCACGGCCTCGATCTTCTTGCCGTCCACATGCAGCGTCAGCAGCTTGGGCGCCGTGGCGTCGTCGTAGTCCCAAATGTCGTGGTGCACCATTTGGAAGTGCCATAGCCGCGTGCCCGTGCGCGCGTCCAAGGCGAGAAGGCTATCGGAGTAGAGATTCGAGCCTGAGCGGTCCACGCCGTAGAAGTTGTACTTGGCGGACGCTGTTGGCGCGAACAAAATGCCGTGTTTTTCGTCGAGCGACATCTCGCCCCAGACGTTTGCTCCGCCCACCGTCTTCCACGCGTCCTTCGGCCAGGTGTCGTAGCCGTATTCGCCTGGCCTGGGAATGGTGTGGAAGGTCCAGGCCAGCTTGCCGGTCCGCACGTCGAACGCGCGAATGTCGCCTGGCGCCGAACCGTAGCCCTGGTTCGTCGCCGAGCCCAGGATGATCAGGTTTTCAAACACACGGCCCGGCGTCATTGACTGCACGATGGCGAGCCCGGCCGGATCGCGATCCAGCCCCTCCTTCAGATCCACCATGCCGTTCTTGCCGAAGGTACGGATCATTTCGCCGTTTGCGGCGTTGTAGGCGCGCAGCGTTTGATTGACGCACAGAAGCAGGCGGCGGTCGCGCTTGTCGGCGGACTCCCAGTAGTTGAAGCCCCGCGTCGTGATGACACGCACGTCCGGATCTGGCTTCGCGGTCCAGAGATCCCGGCCCGTGGCGGCGTCAAGCGCCACCAGGGAGTTGTTGCGAGCCAACACGTACATGGTGTTGCCGATCACGAGCGGGTTAAAGAAGTAGCGCTGATTGTCGCCGGTTGGGAAGGACCACACGCGCCGCAGCTTGCCAACGTTCTCGCGGTTCACCTGCTTCAGGCCTGAGAATTGAGCGCTCTCCGCGCCGCCACCGTAGTCCCTCCAGGTCGTGTAGGGTACTTGAGCAAGTGCGAGGAACGAGGAAAGAAAAAGAAGGCGCAAGCGTCGATTGTAGTCTACTCGGCGGCCGCTTCCAAGAGGACTACGCCGAGCTCGCGCTGGTCGCCGCCTGCGTCGGGCGTTAACGCCTGGTCCAATTCGAAAACCGTTTCCGCTCCGCCGTCCAACTCCACTTCGACGGTATACTCGCCCGCCGCTGGCATTTCGATTCGCCGCGGAGGCACTCCAGGCCGCGAGACGGTCACCGCATTGGCGCCCAGGCGCGACGCGAGCGCCTCCGGCCAGGCCAACTTCACACGGAGTCGGCCGGGACCGGCTTCGACGACTTGCAGTGAGAAACGCCGCTCGGTCCAGCGCCAGCCGCCGGACTCCGGGGCGTGACAGCCGGATACCGGCTGTACTTTCCAATTGGCGCAGAGGCTTTCCAGCAGGCAGAACGCGCGTTCGTCGTTGGCATTGCTCGCCGGATCGGAGTCGGCGCAGCCCATTGTGGTGAACCGGTCCACGCGCCAACCGGAGCGCTCCAGCAGGCGGCGCAATCCGGTTTCAGAGAAGATCCAAAAGTTGGAGGGGTCGGCGTTGGCCTCGTCGCCGGCGAGCAGATAGGCAACGGGCGAGTCCTTTAACTCGAGCGAACGGTCCGGCGTGAAGCGGGCCACCCGCGTCGAGACAATCGCGTAGCGGCAATGACGCGCCAGTGTTTCCAGCACTTGAAACGGGTTCTTCAGATGGTAGAGCCCGCCCATGAAAATCGCGAAGCGATACGTTTCGCCAAGCGTGAAGCGAGAGTCGATGTCCATCTCGACGACGCGGAGCGGAGAGGCCAAAAGAGCCTTCATCCTGGCGATGCCGCGCATACCGTTGAAGTTGGTGGGCGAATAGTCGATGGCCGTAACCTGGCAGCCCTGCGACTCCAGGAAGAACGAGACGTCGCCATCGGCCGCGCAAACATCGAGCACCGGGCCGCCGCCCGTCAATTCATTCCAGCGGCCGGCGAGCAGCGGCTCGAATTCATAGAGGCCGCCGAGCGAATCGTAGGGGTACCAGGGGAAGTCCGGCTCGGCGGCCTTGTGCGCTTGCAGAGTCTCCCAGAAGGCATTAATCTCCGCCCCAAGCGGAAGCGATTCCATTCGCGTCAGCGTAACATGGCGGGGGAGGTTTGAAGTAGTGACGAGCCGGCCCTACCGCCCATCCCCGCCGCGGAACCAGAAGCGGTGCACGGGCGCCGGCATGGGCGACTGCGCGCCTTTCACGCTCTTCCACAGTATTTCGTTCAGCTCGTGCATCGGCGCCTGGTCGACTTCGTCAAGCTCCATGGCCATCGATTCTTTCGCGCCCCAGGCCAGCGCCGTGTTCTTTTCCTTGACGTTCCATTCGGGCGGCACAGCCTTGTACGGCCGCGGGTCCGGTGTTGTCCCGAACGCTTTGTACATCGGTGTGGCCGCGGCGTCGTATTGCGTCATCGGCGGCAGGCCCAATAAAAGCTCCATCGTCCGCAGCATCGAGGATGTGGTGTAGAGCGTGGAGTCCACAATCCCTCGCTTTACGTATGGGCTGATCACAAGGCCCACGGTGCGGCGCGCGTCGACGTGATCCGGGCCGTTCTGCGCGTCGTCCTCGATGACGAAGATCGCCGTCTCGTTCCAGTACTTCGAGTTCGAGACGCGCTCCACCAGTATTCCAAGCGCGTAATCGGCGTTTGCAACCATCGCCCGCGGAGTGAATGAACCAGGGCGGGCTCCGTTGGTGTGGTCCTCCGGCATGCTCATGACGATGAAGTTCGGCAAGCGCTTCAGCGGGTCCGGTGACGCATAATTCTTCTCGTACTCATTGAATTCGGCAATGAAGGCGCGAACGTTATCGGTGTCGCGCATGCCCGCCAGTTTGTATTTCGGCGCGACATGGCCAACCAGACCGCCAACGCCAGGCGACGCTTCCATTGTGGTGCCGTCGCTCGACCGCGACGCATATTCGCCGTAGCTCCGGTAGGTCAACCCCGCCTTGGCCGCCAGGTCCCATAAATGACCGCCGCTGGGCACGTTGGCAAGCGTCGAACGCCCCGCGGAGTGTCCGCCGTAGTTCGCCGGCCATAGCTTCTCGTTAAAGTCGGTCGCAATCGCCGAGTTCGACCAGGAGTGTCCGTCGACGCTCACCTCGCCGTCGCAATAGAGGTTGTCGAACAGCACCCAGTTCTCGGCGATCTTGTGATGATTCGGCGTGATTTGGCGGCCGAAAATCGCCAGCCGCGGGTCGCCGTTCCCTTGTTTCATGTCGCCGAACATCTGGTCGTACGTCCGGTTCTCCTTGATGACGTAGATGACGTGCTTCACCGGCGAGCCCTCGCCCACTTTGTTTGGGACGATGGTCGGCTCGGCCGGCGCGGCGGCCTGCTGCAGTTGCCCGTCGCGGAATGGTACGTTGTCGTAGACTCGCTGCGTCCACGCCTTCAGTTCGCTCTTCATGTTGGCGAGCGGAACGAAGTGAATCGTTCCCTTTTGCAGAGCCCCGATGTGCGTCGTCTTCCCGCCGGGGGCGAGAGAACTGGTGGGACCGGTGAGGTTGGAATAGCCGCCCAGGCCTTTGGCGTTCCCAACCACCAGGCGCGGGCCAGGCAGCAGGGCCAGTGCCGACGGATACCAGGCCGCCGGCAGAAATCCCAGAATTTGTGTCTCGTTTCTTTCGGCGACGCTGAGCACCGCGACGGCGTTGTTGTCGCCGTTGGCAACGAACAGCAATTTCGCGTCCTTGTCCAGCGCAAGTGCGTTCGGCGTGGCCCCCGGAGGTGCGTTGGCGAAAAGCGCGACATTTACCGTCTCCATCACGGCGCGCTTCTTGATGTCGATGACCGAGACTGTGTTCAGGTTCCCATTCGATACGAACAGGCGCCCGTCGGCGGACAACTCCATGTCGTTCGGATTGTCGCCGGCGACGATCCGGCCTACCACCTTGGCCGACGCAGTGTCGATGATCGAAATCGAATCGCTCGCCCAGTTCGAAACGTACATCGTGGCGCCGTCCGGAGTCAGCACTACGTCGTAGGGCGCTGTCTCCACGCGGATTCGATGAGCGATATGGCCCGTCGCTGTGTCGATGACGGCGATGTAGCCGGCCAACGGATCGTTGCCCCGGTTAGCGGCATACAGGATCGGCTTCGACGGATGATGCGCCATGCCGGACCAGTAGGTCTTCTCGGCGGGCTGGGTATCGCGCCATTCGGCTACGGGCGTCTCGCTGAGCCGGCCGTTGGCGTAATCGAACACATAGACCGGCGCCACCTTGGCATCCCGCCGGTGCGCGGCGTTGCCGCCGCTGACGAACAGGCGTTTCCCGTCGTGGGACCATGCCAGACCCTGCCACGCCGAGCGCAACGGGATGCGTTGCACGGCCTCCTCCGTTGAAGGGTCCAACACTACGAGCCCATGCGGATTGTAACCGCCATGAGTCGCTACCAGCGCTTTGCCATCTGGCGCGGGCAGGATCCGCAGGAGCAGGTCCTCGGTTTGAACCGCTTTGCCGATGGGGGAAATGCGCCAGCCGTTCGGGAGTTCCCGAACGGGCTGGGCAATCAAGCTGAGTGTGAATCCAAAAAGCGCGAGGCGGATAGGCATCGCGCCTATTCTAACGTGCGCGTTTGAATTTCGCGTGTGCCTTGGGCTTGAAATGCGTTGCGGCGGCCGGCCGCGGCATTACGACAACCTTCGGTTGCGCCGGGGGCAGATCCGGCAACTCACGGCGCTCCAGGCGAATATTCATCATCTTTTCGATTTGCCGGACGTCGCCGCGTTGATCGCGGGTGGCAAAGGTGGAGGCCGCTCCGCGCGCGCCCGCGCGCCCGGTCCGGCCGACACGGTGGATGAAGTCCTCGGGCACTTGCGGCAGGTCGTAGTTCACGACGTGCGCGATACCGTCCACGTGAATGCCGCGAGCGGCGACATCGGTGGCCACCAGGACGCGGTAGTCGCCTTTCTTAAATCCGTCCAGCGCCGCGTTGCGTTGATTCTGCGTGCGGTCGCCGTGGATGCGGGCGGCGTCGAAGCCGTCGCGAGAAAGGTGTTTCGCGATCCGGTCGGCGCCGTGCTTGGTTCGCGAAAAGACCAGAAACGAACCGTCCTGCTCCTCCAGCAGGTGCCGCAGCATCTGGGGCTTGCGGTCGTGGTCGACCTCGTACAGGTGCAAGTCGATCTGTTCCACAGGGCGCGTCATCGATCCGATCGCAACGCGCACCGGATTCTTGACGTAGCTGTCAATCAGATGCGCGACGGTCTTTTCGATCGTCGCCGAGAAGAGCATCGTTTGGCGCTCCACCGGCAGGAAGTTGATGATCTGCTTGATGGAAGGAAGGAAGCCCATGTCGAGCATGCGATCCGCCTCATCCAGCACGAGCGTCTTGACGCCGGTCAACTTAAACAGTTTGCGGTCGATGAAATCGCACAGCCGGCCGGGCGTGGCGATGATCACGTGCGCGCCGCCGCGGATTGCTTTGAGTTGACGCTGTTCGTCGACGCCGCCGACAACCACCGCCGTTTTGATCGCCGTGTGGGCAATCAACAGTTTAAAAGTCTCATTGATCTGCATCGCCAGCTCCCGCGTGGGGCTGAGGATGACAGCATAAGCCTTCACGGGCAAGGTGGTGCGCATGAGCGCCTCCACGATCGGCAATGCGAAGGCGAGTGTTTTGCCGGTTCCGGTCTGGGCGGTGGCGACTACGTCGCGACCTTCCATGGCGGGTGGGATGGATTTGGCCTGAACGGGCGTCGGGATGACGAGACCGTTCCTTTGCAGGTTGCCCTTAACGACTGGGCACAGTTCGAGTTGCGAAAAATCTGTCATTCAGTGAAAGCGGTGTTTCTGTCGGAGCCAGGCGACTAAGCGTGTCTAGACTCCTTCAGTTTACCAGCTTTTGAATTGTACAGTCACCGTCCCGTGGGTCTTAACCGGTTTTCCACCTTCCATGGCCGGCTTGAACTTCCATTGCTTGACTGCTGCTACGGTCTGGCGGTCGATTCCAAGTCCTGGATGCTCAACGACTTGCACGTCGGTGACGTTGCCTTTTTCGTCGATCTGGATTTTTGCAGTCACCGTGCCGCCCGCCCATTTCGCTTTGCGAGCCTCTTCACTGAACTGCGGCTCAATCTTGGACAAAAGTTGCGGGGAAATTTTCTCGGCGAGCAGCAGCGCCGCCGGCAATACGAACAGGGCGAGTTTCATAAATTCTCCTCATAACAAACGAAAGTTGACTTCGACGGTTGCCGGAACCGGCACCGTCCGCGATCCCCGGCGCGCGGGCCGGAAACGCCATTTTTCGACGGCCTGGATGGCTCTTTCATCCAACCCTAGGCCTGCGCCGCGCACGACTTCAATGTCCCTTGGGCGGCCCTGCTCATCGACTACTATGCGCAGCAGAACCGAGCCGTTGAAACGCGCTTGGCGGGCTTGATCCGAATACTCTGGTTCGACGCGGTAGATCAGTTGGGGTGGTGTCGAAACGCCCAGGATCGCTTGGGACCCTCCGGCATTTCCACCCCTTTCTGGGCCAATGCCTCCACCGCCTGGGCCGGGGCCGATTCCACCGCGCCGCCCGGGACCATCCGAAGGCGGGCCAGGCAGCCCATCGGGAGCGCCGAGCGACGGCATCCAGGCCGATGGGGTGGAAATTGCGAGCACGGCCGGTTCGATTGGCAGCGCGGGATCGAGCGACGGCGCATGACTGGTTGGCGGTATGAAAACGAGATCGGCCACACGCGGGGTTCGACCCTTCGAAGCAGGCCGGGCCTCCATTCCGCCACCGCCGCCGGCCAATGGAGCCGGTGCGGCAAGCGTAAGCCGGACAGGCGGCTGAACTGGGGAGAGCGGAGCCGGGAGGATCTCCTCGGAGACCCGGAACAGAAAGATGGCGGCGATCACCGCCAGGTGTACGAGGGCGCTGGATGCATACGGTGGATAGCGCATGGCAGCAGGCATGCAATCCGAAGGCCAGCGCGTAAGTCTCTGCGTTCATTGATGCAGACCGTCGCCGCACGGTCACACCTGTGAATGCCCATGGTGCCGCCACTCCTGGCAGGTGTGACTCTGACTGTGTTAGGTGGCGACGAAGACGCGGACGATCACATTGGTGAGGGCGTGCGTAACCATGGCGGCGCGGATGCCTTGGCCCTCCATATAGGCCTTAGCGTAGAACCAGCCGGCCAGCGTTGCCGCCGCGACAAAAGTCCAGTTCGGAAACTGCCCCATTGGCAGATGTACCAACCCGAAGACCAAGCAGGTCACCATTAGACCCAACCGTGCTCCGAGCCAGCCTTGCAGTCTGGGCAGCAGCAGGCCGCGAAATAGGAACTCTTCGCGCAGCGCGACGAAGACATAGTGACCCAGGAAGGTCCCGGCGACGGCCAGCGCGAGCTTGCCAATATCGTCCGGCAGCGGCTTTGTCCGCGTGAACAAGATAAGGCAGGGCGCGAACAACGCAAACCACTTGACGCCAACGATCCACTCCCGCTTCGAAGGAAGAAAGCCGAAGCCCATGCCGTCCGGACGGCGGAACACCAGAACCACGATCAGCATTGTCCGGAGCCACGCCAGCTCTCCGATCAAAAAGTTGGGCGCTCTCAGCCAAAACGGTTCGTAGCACCACGCCGAGAGCTTACCCAACGCCACGGCTCCATACAGCGCCAGTAGCGCCATATCCGACACCGCTGTCCGGGGCAGCAGCACGTACCAATACGCCAATAGAAGGCCGGTCCCCACAGCCACGATACCCTGCAAAATTTGGCCGTTGCCGGCCAAGAGCCAGGTTGCGGCGGTCGTGGAGCTTAGCAGCATCGCCAGCCGACGGGGTGACATCGCGCCGGCGAACGACCGGAATCCCTCCGAGCCAGCCGCGAAGAACAGTACCGCTTCGACGAGCAAAGCCACCAGCAGCCGCGCGCCCTCCAGAACCGGGATATCCTGTCGAATGATGTACGCCGCGCCACCGGCAGCCAGCATTGGTAAAAGGACGCCCAAGCTTTTCGCGAGCGCTTGCATTGTCTTAGTATCCGTCAATGCGTTCGCCGCCGATCCGCCGCCGGGGCTCGCCCGCCGCGCGGCGGAGCGCGAATCCGCGAGCGAAGAGTTCCGGTCGCGCTTTGCCTACCAGCAAAATCTGCTCGTCGAGGAGATCGGCTCGAAGGGCGTTGCGGTAGGCCAATACCGCGAGCGTAGGGAGGTCATTTTTTCGCCTTCCGGCGACCGCACCGAGCGGCTGCTGGGCAAACCAGTCGAACACTTTGAGCGCCTTCGCATGACGCCGGAGGACTTCCGCGATCTCCGCGAAATTCAACCTTTGCTGCTCACCAAGGACCGCTTGAAACTCTACACCACCGAGTATCGCGGCGAGGAGGTTATCAACGGCATCCCGTGTTGGGTCCTTCGCATTCAGCCACGGCAGTTGCTGGATGGCCAAAGGCTCTTCGAAGGCCTGTTGTGGATCGCCCAGGATGACTACTCCGTCGTGCAGAGCGAAGGCCGCGCCGTGCCGCAAATCATGTCGACGAAGGAAGAGAATCTCTTTGTCCGGTTTCGCACGATTCGCAAGCGGACCGCGGACGGGTATTGGTTCCCGGTACTGACGGTCGCCGACGATACGCTGCCGTTTCGCACCGGTCCGCTTCGCTTGCGGATGCGCGTCGAATACACCAACTACCAGCGTTTCGGCGCCGAAACCACGCTGACTTTCGACAAGAATTGACAACCCCCTCTGCGTCTCGAAACAATAGGGGCAACAAAGAATGGGTATCGCCGAACGCAGAGCCAGGGAGAAGGACCAACTCCGCCTGAAGATCCTTTCGGCGGCGTCGGAGTTGTTTCTCAACGAGGGGTTCGAAGCCGTCAGCATGCGCAAGATCGCCGACCGCATCGAGTACGCCGCCTCCACCATCTACCTCTACTTCAAGAACAAGGACGAACTCATTGCCGGTATCTGCACCGATACTTTCGAGATTCTGATCGAGAGGCTGAGCGAACTCGAACAGCGAGGCCTCGCGCCGATGGAGGAGTTGGAGGGCGGCTTACGCTGTTACATAAAGTTTGGCCTGGAAAACCCGCATCAATACCGGCTGGTTTTCAACAATCCCTTTCCCGACGATCATTCGCACGAGATGCAGGAGGCCAACGGGCTGGGCCTGCAGGCGCTCCAGTTTCTCGCCCGGTGCATCGACCGCTGCCGCCGTTCGGGCGATCTGGCGCCCGGAGACGCGCTCTCCGACGCCATGGTTGTGTGGATGTGCGTTCACGGCGTCACGAGTGTCATCATCACGGACCACGGCAAACACGGCATGCCTTGGCCGAGCGAAGAGGCAATCATCGATCGAGGCGTCGAACTGATTGTCCGCGGTCTCGGTTACGGCAGCGCGTAGAACAGAAAGTTCTTCGGGCCGCTATTCATCACAACCAGCAGGCCATGTGGGAACTTCGGCCCGAGCGGCACATCGGTGGCGTCGATTCCATCGGTGGAATCGGCCGTGGAGGTCCACACGGCCTTTAGCTTTCGTGAGGGGCCATAGACGCGAAACTCGCTTGCGCCGGAGATCTGGTCGGTGGCAATCAGATCCGCCCCATACATTGCCAGCCCTTCGCGCTGCCGCTTCCACTCGTCCCGCCCAAAGGCGGCGATCTCCGCGTCGCCCTTCCGGGGATCGGCATGATAGAGGCGCAGGCAACAGCTTTCGTCGGCGTAGTAGATCAACCCGCGTTTGTCATCCACCACGATCGCTTCGATCTCGTTGTCCGCGCCGCCGGAGAACCGCCCAAACTCGCGGACCTTCCGGCCGCTCGCTTTTCCGTCAGCTATCGAGATTTCGTATTGATGCAGATAGGCGCCGTCCGGCCCGGACTTCCGGCTCACCACGGCGTGCAGCCGGCCGCCGCGGCTGCGGTAGAGCCCGATGCCCATGGGCGCTTCGAAGACCGGCACTGCACCAAGGTCGGTAAGGTGAGGCTTGGTTGCCGATACCCGGAAGACACGGAGTTGATTCTTCAGCCGTTCCGTCACAACGGCAATATCGCCCTCCACATCCACATTGTTCGGGCGGGCCAGCGCAGCCGACTTCTCGCGGATTTTGCCGTCCAGCCCTAACACGTAGACCGCGCCTTCCGGCGCCTTATCGGTTACCAGAATCAGGCTCTCCGCCGGCCGGCTCCGGTTAATCCAGATCGCCGGATCGTCGGGATTGTGCGGAACCGATTCGGATGTAACAACCGGCGTTAGCGCCGCCGCGAACACGAAAGAGAACAGCATGCACCCACCAGCCTAGCGAATCTGCATGGCCGTAACCAAATATTCACTCTGCTACAGCGGCTTTGTCACATACCGTTGCTACGCTTCGAGACGAATGTACCGAATTCTTGCCTTGATGGGCTCCGTTGCGTTGTTTGCACAAGTAGATCGCACGGCAGTGAATGGGGTTGTCCGCGATTCATCTGGTGCCGTGCTCCAAGGGGCCAGGATTCTGGTCTCGAACAAGTCGAACGGCTTTCGCCGGGAGGTAGTGACATCCGAATCCGGGTCCTATCAGGCCAACGGCTTGGCGGCCGGCGCGTATGACCTCGTATTCAGCCGGGACGGCTTTCAGAAGCTGACCTTTGAAAAAGTCCCGTTGGCTGTGGGTCAGGCTCGAACCCTGGATGTTGTCCTGCAGCCCACGACGGTGGAAACGGCCATCGAAGTCACAGCGCTCGCGACGCCGTTGGAGCAGACCAACGCCGAGATCGGTCAGGTGATTGGCGAATCGCAGCTGAAGAACATGCCTTTGAACGGCCGCACCTGGGCCAGCCTGATGGCCTTCGCTCCCGGCGCCGTCAATACCGACGACGGCACGCAGAACTCGATCCGCTTTTTCGGGCGCGCCCGCGACGAGAACAATTGGACTTTCGACGGTGTCGACGCGACCGGAATCAAAGACCCGCGCCAGGAAGGGAACCTGCGGCTGGTAATCTCCATGGAGTCGATCGCCGAGTTTAAAGTGAACAGCGCGCTGTACGGCGCGGAGAGCGGAACAGGCGCCGGCGGACAGGTCAACATCGTCTCTAAGACCGGCAACAATGAACTTCACGGCGGCGCTTTTGAGTTCCTCCGCAACTCGGCCCTGGATGCCCGCCGCCCGTTCGACCCGGCGGCGGTTCCTCCGTTCCGGCTGAATCAGTTCGGCGGCAGCCTTGGAGGTAGGATCGTTCGCGACCAGACCTTCTTCTTCGCCAGCTATGAGGGCATTCGTCAGGTGCTGAGCCAATCGGTGGTCGGCGGCCTGGTGCCCAGCGCCGCCTTCCGGCAGAATGCCATCGCCGCACAGCCGGGCCTCCGTCCCATCATGGACGGCTATCCGGCCGGCAACGGCGGGGCGGTGAACCCGAGCGTCGACCGCTTTTTCGGAACGTTTCGCAACCGCGTGCGCGAAGACAGCGGTCTGGTCCGCGTCGATCATCGCATCTCCGGCAAGACATCCCTGTTTTTCCGGTTCAACACCACCGACGGATTCCTGAACGAAAATCGGAGCGCGCTGCTGGAGCCGCGCGAGTCCCGCATTCGTCCCACCAATTCCACCTTCCAGGTTCAGCGAGTCATCAGCCCGGCGATGATTCACGAGACCAAGTTGGGCGTGAACCGGTCCGCGCTGACCCGCACCGTGGCCGGCCTGATGCCGCAAGGCGTCGAGATCGCCGGCTTCACCACAACCCAGAACACCGGCTTCGACCTCGAGAAGCCAACGTCCTACTCTCTGGTCGATTCACTGAACTGGGTGAAGGGTGCGCACACCATAAAGATTGGCGGCGAGGTGCGGAGGATCCACCTGAACGTCGGAGACGGCATCGATTTCGACGTCCGCTACGCCAGCCAGGCGAACCTCCTGCTCAACCGGTTGGACCGCTTCCGTTACAACACCGAACTTCCGGCAATGGGCGTGCGCCGGACCTACTGGATCGGCTACGTGCAGGACGACTGGAGGATCTCCAGCCGCCTGACATTGAACGTCGGAGCGCGGTACGAGAATTTTACGGTGTCGAAGGAGGTCAACGGCCGCGGCCGGGTGATGGACCTGATCCGCTGCGGCGGGTTCTGCCCGGACGGAGCCCAATGGTATTTCCCGGATAACAACAATCTGGCGCCGCGGGTGAGCCTGGCCTGGGGGCTCTCGAACAGGACCGTGATCCGGACCGGCTACGGCATCTACTATGGCACCGGCCAGAACGATGACGTGACCGCCGCGATCGATTCCTACGCCGAGCGTTTTCAGCTTTCTTCAGTCGACGTGCCCAACAATGGCCTGTCGTTCCCGATCGATCGTTTTCTAACGCAGGCGCGCTCCACCGGGGCATCGCCGCGCATGGTGCAACGCGACCGGCGAGACCTATACGTGCAGCAGTGGACGTTTTCGATCCAGCAGCAGTTGCCCAAGTCCTTCGTGGGCCAGGCGGCCTATGTTGGCAACAAGGGAACCAAGCTGTTCACGCGAAACCGCCACAATACTCTGAACCCAACTACCCGCGTCCGTCCGTTCCCAGCGTTTAACGATTTCGATTCGAAAGACAACTACGGCAATTCGAATTTCCATGGCTTGCAGACGAGCCTGACCCGCAATTTCGCCAAGGGCTGGATGTTCCAGGGTCAGTATCTGTGGGGCCACGTTCTGGACGACAGCGCCGGCTCTGGCGAAGGGCAGGAACCGCAAAACGCTTCCTGCCGGACCTGCGAACGGGGCAACTCCGACTTCGATATCCGCCAGACCATGACGCTCAACAGCGTCTATCAATTGCCGTTCGCTCGGGGCAATCGCTGGATCGGCGGCTGGGACCTCTCCGGTATTTTTACCGTTCGCACGGGACGGCCCATCAACGTCACAGTTGAGCGCGCCGCGGCGGCGACGCCGGACGGCCGCACCACCCGGCAGCGGCCGGACGCAGTTCCCGGCGTCAGTTGGAAGCCGGATGTCCAGACGCCCAGCCGCTTTGTGAATCCGGCGGCGTTCCGCGCCCCGGCGGCCGGGACGTGGGGCAACCTGGCGCGTAACGCAATCTATGGACCGGGCCTGTGGCAGGCGGACTTGGCCCTTTCCAAGCGGACGCCCCTGAAAGAGTCTGTCGCGCTCGATTTTCGTGTCGAGGCCTTTAACCTGTTCAACCGGGCCCAGTTCGGCCAGCCCCAGGCGAATCTTTCGGCTTCGAACTTCGGCATCATTCAGAACACGGCCAACGATAAGGCTGTCGGTACCGGGACCTCCCGGCAGTTGCAATTCATGCTCAGACTGTCCTTCTGAATGTAAAGGGCCACTCTCCATCTGCCGATAGATTGACTTGGCAACCTCCATGCGCCCATCGAAACGGCAGCGGGGCAGCGCGCTCCTTTTTACTCTCTTGGCAACCGTCGCCGGTGCCCTAGTCTGCGGACTCGCCATCGACACGGTAGCCTTGCTGGCGGCCAAGGCCCGGCTGCAAACCATGGCCGAACTTGCGGCGGACGCGGCTCGACGGAATCCCGGCCAGGGTGAGGTGGAAGCTCGTAAGGTCCTCGTCAAGAACGGTTTACCGAACGCGCGGGTGGAAATTCAGAACGGCTTGACCGTTCAAAACCCGGCCGATGTCTTTTTCATGACCCTGTTTCGACAGACGCCGGTGACTGTGGCCGTTCGCGTGGAGACCAAGCCATGAAGCGCCAAAAGGGAGCCGCGCTGGTGGAGGTAGCGGTGGCGCTGCCGTTTGTCGTTAGCCTCTTTATCGGGCTGATGGACTTTGGCCTCTACTTTCATCAGCAAATCTATGTGGAGTTGGGCCTCCACGATGCGACGCATGCCATACTTCAGGACGCGGGCGTCGCCTCGCGGCCGGACGAGTTGCTCAAAACCGCGAAAAAAGCTGCCAATCTTGCCAACCTCGAGTTGAAAGTGAGCCGTGAAGACGAATTCCTCCGTGTTGAGGTTGTGGCTCCAATCCGTCCTCTACTTCCTGGTATTCGTTACTTGGGTTACCCGGACCGGACGGTCAGCCGCGCGTACGTCAGAATTTTTTGACGCGATTTGACCGGTTTTCGCGCTTGATAAGGTGAACACCTTAGAGGAGGCACACATGAATAGCACAGGCAAAGTTCTGGTTTCGGCGCTACTAGTTCACGCGGCGAACATGAAGAAGTTGAGCGAGACCCAATCCGCTATACGTGTTCCGTCTCCCAACGCCTCAACTCCCCAGCCTGCCCCGCAGAAATAGACCCTACGCGCGCGGCCGTCTGAGGAAGTACCCGGCAGCCAGGCCGGCGGCGGCGACTCCGGCCAGTATATAGAACATCTGGTTGTAGCCATCGGCCACCGCGCCGGCTTTTTTCTGCTCTTCGAGGATGGCGGCGATGTAGCGCGGGATGGTGAACCCCGCCGCACCCCACGCCGTAAAGAGGATTCCGTAGTTGGCTCCGACGTTTTTCGCCCCGAAATATTCGGCGCACAGGGAGGGCATCAGCGCCAGATGCCCTCCGTAGCAGAACCCAACCAGGCAGAGCCCGGCCAAGACTCGCCAGAAATCGCGGGTGCCCGGCAGCAAAAAGACACAGGTGGCCACCGAGATGGCGAACATCGCATAGACCACCGTCTGTTTGCCTATCTTGTCCGACGCCGAACCCCAGGCCAACCGGCCGACGCCGTTGAAGAGCGACATCACACCGAGCGCCACGCCGCCGGACATTACCGCCGCCGTTCCCGCCAACTCGCGGACCAGCGGCGCCGATTCGCCGATCGCCGTGAGCCCCACCGAGCTGCCGAGGAAGTAAACGACCCAGAGTACCCAGAACGAGGACGAACGCAGCATCTCTTTCGGTCCGAAGTCCACCCGTGCGCCGCCGGAAGCGACAGGCGGGTTCCAACCCTCCGGTTTCCAGCCCTCCGGCGGAACCCGGAACATCCGGGCACACCCGGTGACTACGACCAGGAACAGGGCCGCCAGCATTAGAAAGGTATTCGGCAGCGTATCGGCGTAGCGTGCCGGATCCTTCCCGAGCAGCGCCTCCAGGAGCGGGGCGAAGACGAGCGAGCCAATGCCGAAGCCCATTACGGCCAACCCCACGACCATGCCGCGCCGGTCCGGAAACCACTTCACGCAGGTCGCGATCGGCGTTACATACGCAAAGCCAACACCCAAGCCGGCCACCACACCGTAGGCGAAGCTAAGTCCTAGGGGCGTGTCGCCGACAGAGGCCGCCAGGAAGCAGCCAAGGCCAAGCAGCACACCGCCAACCGAGCCGACCAGCTTGGGACCCTTCTTGTCCTGCCAGAAACCGGCCAGAATCATCGCCAGCGTGAAGAAGAGGATGGACCAGCGGTACGGCGCGATGGATTCGGTTTTCGACCATCCGTAGTGCTGTTCGAGCGGCCCGCGGAAGACGCTCCAGGCGTAGATGATTCCCAGGCAGACCTGCATTAAGACGGCCGCCGCCGCCATGAGCCACCGGTTGGGTAACGTGTTCATGATCCTCGCAATTCTACCGTCGCCGAGCTCAATCAACCGGTAGAGTGGCCGGCCGGCCGGCCACTCTACGTTCCCGATGTCTGGCCAACCGCCGCACAAGAGTAGAATCGAAGGACCGCTTACGCATGCAGGCCGTCTATATCCAGAAACCGCTCGACGCAATCGTTGGGCAGCTCGAAGCTCCCAGCACCGGCCCCGGTGATGTGTTGCTTCGCGTCCGGTACGTTGGTATGTGCGGCTCCGACCTGAGCACTTACCGGGGCAAAAACCCTCTCGTTTCCTACCCGCGCATTCCCGGCCACGAGATTGCGGCCACGATCGAGTCGGTCGGTGACAGCGTCCCTTCTGGTTTCCGGCCCGGAATGAACGTGACCCTGTCGCCCTACACGGCCTGCGGTCAGTGCGCTTCTTGCAAACGAAACCGCCCGAACGCTTGCAAGAACAATCAAACTCTGGGCGTTCAACGGGACGGGGCCTTGACCGAGTACATCTGTGTGCCTCACGGCAAGCTGATTGTGGCCGAGAAGCTTTCGTTACGCGAACTGAGCCTGGTGGAACCGTTAACGGTGGGCTATCACGCGGTTCGGCGCGGCCGGGTTGGCGCGGGGGAGAACGTTCTGGTGCTTGGCTGCGGAGCGGTGGGATTGGGAGCCATCGCGGCCGCCGCGTATTCCGGGGCGAATGTGACCGCTGTCGATGTCGACGACAAAAAGCTGGAAATTGCCGAGCGGGCTGGCGCAGTGACCAGTATCAACTCCAAGAGCCAGCTAATGGCCGAACGTTTAGGAAAGATTACGGCGGGCTTGGGGCCGGATGTCGTGATCGAAGCGATTGGTACACCGGAGACGTTCCGGCAGGCCGTCGAACTCGTGGCGTTTACGGGTCGCGTCGTCTACATCGGCTACGCAAAAGACGAAGTCCACTACGACAGCCGGCTGTTTGTGCAAAAGGAGCTCGATATTCTCGGATCCCGCAACGCGCTTCCGGAGGATTTCGAGGGTGTCATCCAGATGCTGGGCGCCACACAGTTTCCGCTCAACGAAATGGTGTCCCGCGTAGTTGCCCTGAACGATGTGCCGAAGGCGCTGCAAGACTGGTACGCGGCCCCGGCATCCATTTCCAAGATTCTGGTCGAACTCTAACTTTATGCGAACCCTTCTCTTTCTCCTGGTGGCCGCCAGCCTTTCCGCCCAAACGCCGAAGGACTGGCTTCAGCTCTTCAACGGCAAGAATCTGAAAGGCTGGACGCCAAAGATCACTGGGTATGCTCTGGGTGAGAACTACGCCAACACCTTCCGGGTAAAGGACAAGCTGCTGCAGGTTCGCTACGACGGATACGACGAGTTCGCCAGCAAGTTCGGGCACCTCTTCTACAAGAACCCGTATTCGTACTACGTCATCGCGGCCGAGTACCGCTTCGTTGGAGAGCAGGCGAAGGGCGGCCCGGGCTGGGCGACCCGTAACAGCGGCATTATGGTCCACGGGCAGGACCCGAAGACGATGGGCAAGGATCAGGATTTTCCCATCTCGATCGAAGTGCAGTTGTTGGGCGGGCTCGGCAAGGGTCCACGGACAACAGCGAATCTTTGCACACCGGGAACCAACGTAGTCCGGGATGGAAAGCTCTTCACCCCGCACTGCCTCAGCTCCGCCTCCAAGACCTATGATGGGGAGGACTGGGTGCGGGTAGAAGTCAAGGTTCTGGGTGACGAGCGGGTGGAGCACATCATCGACGGACAGGTCGTCCTCGCCTACGATAAGCCGCAAGTCGGCGGCGGAAGTGTTTCAAAGCACGATCCTTCTGTGAAGCAGGACGGCAAGCTGCTGACGATGGGATCCATTTCCCTGCAGAGCGAAAGCCACCCGGTGGATTTCCGCAAGGTGGAGCTGCTGGACCTGGAAGGGTGCATGGATCCGAAAGCGAAGAACTTCAAGAAGTACTTCGTCAAGGCTGCGAACGATCGTTGTAAGTTCTGATTTTTCCCGCCGCCACATACCAAAGCAGCGCCGCGATGCCCAACGCTCCGGCGGCGGTGCAGACACTCATGGTCCAACCGCTGCGCGCGGCGAGCCAGGGAAACGTAAGCGGAGCCAGGAACTGCGCGACGCTGCCGGCCATGTTTGTGAAGCCGTAGGCGGCGCCGGGGCTCTCCGGTGTGCTGGCCAGGACGCCCCAGCTATAAAGCCCCTCCACACCCACAACCAACGCGTAGGAAGCCGTAATCAGCGCCAGAACGATCGACGGAACCGTGGCCGCCGATCCGGCTGCGACGCAGAGGCCGGCGGCAAGAAGGGCGGCGACCGCTGGGACCCTCCGACCAAAATGGGGCGCGATGCGGTCGGCGATCCAGCCGCCCAGCGGCATTGCCAGGCCGCCGGTCAGTTGCAAAAGGAATGTGAACAGAGCGCTCTCACCGGCGCCGAACGACCGCACCTCCTTGAAGTAGTAGTACGACCAAGTGTCGGTAAAGTTGTAGTAGTAACCCACGCAAAACGACTGCATGCCCAATAGCAGCGTGGCCGAGTGCAGCCGGAATGGAGTGGTGCTGGAAGCCGCTCCGGAGTTGACGACACGCAGGCCCCAGAGGCCGAAGAAGACCGCCGTGACCAGACCAGCCACCAGAAAGGAGCTGCGCCAGCCGGACAGCGCCGTGACGAGCAGCGGTGTAAGCGCCGTGCCCAAGGAACTGCCCCCAACAACCAGACCCTGCACGCTGGCGAAGTTCTCGGATCGGAACGCCTGGGTCGTGATGTTGCCACAAGCTGGATACAAAACCGCGGACGCCGCACCGAACAGAAACCGCAGAATTAGGAACCCGGCCAACGTCGACGCGTAGGCCGTTCCTGCGGAAAGCGCGGCCGTCGCCAATCCGCAAAGGGCTAGAACGCGCGCGGCGCCAAAACGATCCGCCAGCCAGCCGGAGGGCCACATCAAAATCGCATAGCCGAGCCAGAACGAGGAAAAGATCTGGCCGAGTTCCGTTTCCGAGAATCCATATTCGCGGGCCAGGTCCGGACCTGCGATGGCCATGACGGTGCGGCCAACGTAGTTCACAACGCTGGCGGCCGTCATCCAAAACAGAAGTGCCCGGCGCGTCACGTGAATCCGTTCCTTCGCCGCGTCCGTAGACGAAAGGGAGAGCAGTCCGGCCCGGGCTCGGGAACCCGGAAGTCCTGGGTCATGGTTGGGCGGCTCTCATTACTCGTTCACGACGGGCAGCGGCAGGAAATCGTAGTCCAGGATCATCTTCTCCTGCAGCGCGAGCGTCAACTCTTTTTGGACAGCCGCGTGTTCCGGCCGCCCGGCGAGGTTGTTCAGCTCGGACGGGTCGCTCTCCAGATCGAACAACTCCCAAACCGGCCGGGGAAGCGTAAAGTAGGCCTTCCTCAACTCCGGCGAGAGCGCCCCGGAGGCGTTCGCACTCACCATCTGCCTCCAGCCGGGATCGCGCGCCGAGTCAACCGGCTGGTACTCCATGTGGGGCGTGCAGTTATAAATTAACTTCCAGCGAGACGAACGGACGGCCCGGGAGAGGTCGAATGTGCTGGACTTCGCCGATGGCGACATCGGCGTACCACCGTGCGGAAGGCGCTGCCCAAAGATGTACTTGCGTCCTTCGAACGGCTCGCCGCGCAGCAGCTTCAAATAGCTCTTGCCGGACATGTCCTTGTGCGGTTTGAGTCCGCAGGCTTCCAGCACGGTCGGCGCGAAGTCCTCCCCGGACATGAGTTCCTTCGTGCTTCGTCCCGGCTGGATTACGCCGGGCCAGCGAGCCAGCATCGGAACGTGCCAGCCGGGATCGTATAGCGAACCCTTCCCATGGGGCAGCGCCATGCCGTTATCGCCCATGAAGACCACCAGCGTGTCTCCGGCGAAGCCGCGCTTTTGGAGCGTATCGAGTACAGTGCCGAACTCCTCGTCTGCGCGAGTGATCTCGCTCAGGTACTTGGCAAAATCCTCGCGCATACCAGGCAGGTCCGGGTAGTGGCGGGGCAGGGGCAGCTTCGCCGGGTCGTAGGCCGGAGGGGCGTCCCAGACGTGATGCGGATCGTTGAAGTTGACCCAGAGGAAGAAGGGCTTGTCCTTCGGTTTCTTGTCGAAGAACTCGTTCATCTTGGCCGCGGTCTGCGTTCGGGGGGAGTTGGCGTCGACATAGTCGAGTCTCTTGCCGAAGTGCCGCATTTCGTACTTGTCGTAGACGCTCAGAACATCCTTGTCCCGCGAGCCGCCGTCGAGATGGTAGCTGCGGCGGCAGACGCCGGTGAAGTAGCCGGCCGCGCGTAGCAGTTCGGGCAGCGTGACGACGTCTGGAGGCAGTGGTGACGAGAAACGCCCCATGCGGATCGCTACGGGCATGCGGCCGCTCATGTAGGAAGCGCGCGATGGCACACACTGCGGCGCGGCGGTGAACATGCGCTCCCCAATGAGACCCTCAGCCGCGAACCTGTCGAAGCGAGGTGTTTTCATGGGAAACCCGTAGCAGCCGAGGTAGGGGAAGCTGTGATCGTCGCTGAGAACCAGCAATACGTTGGGCCGCGGCCGGACCTGCATCGACATGGGTACTGCGCTGAACAATTCTCTTCGGGTCATTGCGATAGCATGACTCAGATATATGAAGCGCCGCAATTTCATTTCCGTTTTCGCCGCTGCCGGACCGCTGGCCGCGCAAGAACAGTACAAACAGGGTCCCGATTCGTTCCGGCACGAGGGGGTTCCCAAGGGCAGCGTGACGAAGTACACGTGGACCAGCAAGATCTATTCGGGCACCGTTCGCGACTATTTTATCTACGTTCCGGCACAGTATAAGGCTGGCACGCCCGCGCCCGTGATGGTGTGGCAAGACGGTGCGGGGATGGTCCGCGAGGACGGGGCCGGGTACAAGGTTTCCGTCGTGTTTGACAATCTGATTCACAAGGGCGAGATGCCTCCTGTCATCGGAATTTTCGTGAGCCCCGGTGTCCTTCCCGCAGCCAACGCAGAATCGATGGGCCGTTACAACCGGAGCCTAGAGTACGATGCGGTCGGCGATGTCTACGCGCGATTCCTAGTCGAAGAGATCCTGCCGGAGGTGGCGAAGAAATACAGGCTATCGGCGAATCCGGACCACTACGCGATTGCCGGATCCTCGAGCGGCGGTATCGCCGCGTTTGGCGCGGCGTGGCATCGTCCCGACAAATTCCGGCGCGTGTTGAGCTTTATTGGCAGCTTCGTCAATCTTCGTGGCGGGCAGGCGTTTCCGACTATGATCCTCAAGATGGAGCCGCTGCCGCTGAAGGTGTTCCTGCAGGACGGATCGAACGATAACGACATCTATGGCGGCTCCTGGTGGATCGCCAACCAGGACATGGCGCGCTCTCTTGAGTGGGCCGGCTACGATTCGAAATTCGTCACGGGCACTGAGGCGCACAACGCCAAGCACGGGTCGGCGATTCTGCCCGATGCGCTGCGCTGGCTGTGGAAGGACCATCAAAAGCCGATTGCGACTCCAGTAAACAAGAGTGACAAGCACTGGCTGAACGGCGCACTGGTGACGGGGCGGGGCTGGGAGCGCGTCTCCTCCGGTTATCGCTTTACGGAAGGCCCGGCGGTGGACAAGGCGGGCACCGTTTTCTTCACAGATATTCCAAACAACCGGATTCACAAGATCGATCTTGACGGACGGGTCTCCGTGTTCAAGGAAGATAGCGGTGCGGCGAACGGGTTGATGTTCGGGCCGGATGGGCGGCTCTACGCCTGCCAGAACGGACGCAAGCGGATCGTGGCTTACACGATGGACGGCCGCGAGGCGGTGATCGCAGCCGAGGTGGAGTCGAACGACTTGTGCATCAACGCCAAGGGTGAGATCTGGTTCACCGATCCGAATAACAAGCGTGTGTGGTTCGTGGATGCCAAGGGGAATCAGCGAATCGTCTCGGAAAACGCGATCGAGAGGCCGAACGGCATTGCGTTGAGTCCGGATCAGACGCTGCTGATGGTCGCCGATTCACGCGGCCGCTTCGTTTACTCCTTCCAGGTGCAGGCGGACGGATCGCTGCTGCACGGTTCGGCGTATCACCGGCTGGAAACCTGGGACACCAATAGCCAGAGCGGCGCCGACGGCATGACGGTGGATACGGAGGGCCACTTGTATGTGGCCACACGGATTGGAGTTCAGATATGCGACCAGCCGGGCCGAGTCGTAGCCATGCTCGCCAAGCCGCAGGCCGGCTCGCTCTCGAACGTTGTGTTCGGTGGCCCGGACCTATCGACGTTGTACGTGACGGCGGGCGACTCCGTATTCAAGCGGCCGCTGCTTCGCAAGGGGACTGTTTCCTGGGCGGTGCTGAAGCCGCCGCAGCCGCGGCTCTAGGGCCGGACGACGCTCCCGTCCATCGCCCGATCGGTGCCGTAGCCGCCGCCGTTGGCGATGTTGCCGATCGGGTTCTTGGCCGCCAGCGCTTCGTTGATGTCGATGCCTAAGCCGGGCTTTCCGCTGCCATACAGGTAGCCCTTGCGGATCTCCGCCGTACCAGGCAGGATTTCGCGGGCCGATTCCGGGAAGCCGTTCTCTTCCTGAATTCCAAACGCCGTACTGGAAATGTCGACGTGATAGGCCGCGAGCTGATTGACGGGGTCGTTCTCGCCGCCTTCCTGAAAGGCCGTTTTGGCGCCGTAGTATTCACAGAAGTGAGCCAGTTTCTTGGCGGCCGTGATACCGCCGATGGCCGCGACGCGGCAGCGGGCGAAGTCGATGACGCGATCCTGAATCAGCGGGTAAAATTCGTACGGGTGTGAGAAAACCTCGCCTACGGCCTGGGGTACGGAGCAGATGTGGCGAATCTGCTTGTACCAGTGAATCTGCTCCGGCGCGAGAACGTCCTCGATGAAGTACATCTGGTACGGTTGCATTCGCCGGCAGAACTCGATGGCATTGATACCGCTTAAATGCGAGTGCACGTCGTGCAGCAGCTTGGGTTCGAACCCGACCTTCGAGCGAACGTAGTCGAATGCCTTCGGCACGTAGTCGAGATAGGCGTCCTCGTCGAAGGCCGGACCCGAGTAACCGTTCTCGGGCCGTGAACCCTGACCGGCGGGAATGAAGCCGCCGCCGCCATAGGCGCCATACTGCACGCGCACGTGGCGGTAGCCCGTCGCCAGCGACTTTTGTACGGACTCCGCGGCCTGCTCTTTGTCTTTGCCGCCGGCATGGTCGTAGCAGGGCACCGCGTCGCGGGCCTTGCCACCCAGCAGTTCATAAACGGGCATACCGGCGCGTTTGCCCTTGATGTCCCAAAGCGCCATGTCCATGGCTGCCAGTACGTTGTTGTTGACCGGTCCGTTGCGCCAATAGGTCTTGTAGTGCGCCGCTTGCCAGAGGTCCTCGATGCGGTCCGGGTCCTTGCCGATGAGCCACGGCGCAAGGTGTTTTTCCAGCGCGGCGATGACGGCGTGGGTCTGATAGCTATTGTTCGCCGTTCCAACGCCATACAAGCCGGGTTCGCTGGTGACGATTTTGAGGAACACCCAGCGGTAGCGGCGGCCGCCGTTCGTGGTGATGACCTTGACGTCCTTGATTGTGAGCGGCGGCAGGCCCCGTGTGGCGCGATCGGCCTGCTGCTGCGCGGCGGCGGGCATCACCGGAATGCCAGCCAGGGTCTGGAGGAGCGTCCTTCGATTCATGCGATCCAGCATATACTCTTACACAGGGAGGGTTTTTCTTTGAGAATTCTTGCGATTCTAACCGCTTTGCTATGCGCTCCGTTCGCCTACGCCCAACAGGTGACGGGCACGGTCACGGGCGCCGTGACCGATACGACCGGCGCAGCAGTACCAGGCGTCGAAGTGAAAATCCTCAACACCGAGACAGGCCTGGGCCGTTCGGCGACGACGGGCGAAAGCGGCGATTTTCGTTTCCTTGTGCTGCCTCCGGGGATCTACAAACTGGACGTGGCCAAGACCGGGTTTAAGGCCGCGCGGCGGGACGGAATCGTCGTTGAAGCCGACCGTTCGCTGGCGGTGCCGATTACGCTCGAAGTGGGCGCGGTGACCGAAGTGATCGAAGTCACAGGCGGCGCGCCGTTGTTGGAGCCGAATACCTCCTCTCTTGGAACCGTCATGGACGCCCGCAAGGTGACCGAGTTGCCGCTCAACGGGCGCAATCCGCTGGGATTGGCGAATCTGATCCCAACCGTGCGGGGAATTGGTTTCTTCGGTGGACAAGTGCTTTCCAGTTGGCGTCTGGCGGCGATCTCGATTGGCGGCGGACCTCCGTTGGCGAATGGCTTCCTGGTGGACGGCATTGCCAGCGAAAAGCTGACCATCGCGGGCACGCAGACGTTTTTGACCATTGACGCCACGCAGGAATTCAAGGTTCTGACTAACAACATGTCGGCGGAATTCGGCCGCACCGCCGGCGGCATCATCTCGATCGTTAGCAAAAGCGGCACGAACGAGTTTCACGGCAACCTTTTCGAGTTCCTTCGCAACGACAATCTGAACGCAAATGACTTCTTCGCCAACCGCGCCGGACGGAAGGTGGCGCCGCTCGCCTACAACCAGTTCGGCGGCTCGATCGGCGGACCGGTGAAGAGGAACAAGATATTTTTCTTTGCGAACTATGAGGCGTTTTTCGAGCGCCGGGCCGGCCAGGCGATTATCACTTCGCCGACGTCGTTGGAGCGCGGAGGCGATTTCTCGGACACGCGCATGGCCAACGGGCAGTTGATCAACGTTTACGATCCCATCACGACCCGCGCCAATCCGGCGGGCGGCTTTATTCGAGACACGTTTCCCGGCAACCGGATTCCGGCGAACCGCATCGATCCGGTGGGCCGCAACGCTCTGACGCACTTCCCGCAGCCGAATTTGCCTGGGGCCGCGAATACACGTGCGCAGAACCTTTTCCTGCAGGGCCCGGCGCCGATTAACCGTCACGCGATCACCGCGAAAGGCGATTGGAACATCACGCCGACCCGCCGGCTGGCGGGACGGTACACGTGGGACGATCTGGATTGGAAATTTGCGAAGCTTTGGGCCACGGCTGCCGAGCCGGACGGTCGAAGTGTGTTCATCCCCCGCAATAGCTCGTCGCTGAACTACACGGACAACCTTTCGCCGACAATCCTGCTCGAAGCGCGCACCGGCTTCAGCCGGGAGCACGAGAATTTCTTCACGCCCTCCGAAGGCTTCGATATCGCTTCGCTTGGAATGCCGGAAGCGTTCAAACGGCAGGCATACGTGGGCAAGGGCGCGGCGACGGGACGTTTCCCGACTTTTAACGTCGCGGACGCCGCCAATTTCGGCGCGATCGCATCGCGCGGGAGCCCGTCCGTTTCAACTCTCACAAGCGCGGCGCTTACGAAGATCACGGGCAAGCACACCCTGAAGATGGGCTACGAACACCGTTTTTATGCGGTGAACGACTATGGCCGGGAGTTTTCAGTTGGAACCTATTCCTTCAATCGTGGTTTCACGCAGGGGCCGAATCCGCAGCAGGCGTCGCCGAACGCCGGCTTCGGTGTCGCGTCGCTTCTGCTGGGGACACCCGCGTCCGGTTTCGCCCGCTTGCAGACCGACGGTACGGCGAGCATGAAGTACCAGGCGCTGTTCGTACAGGAGGATTGGAAGCTCTCGCGCAAGTTTACGCTGAATCTCGGATTGCGGTGGGAGTACGAAGCTCCACCCACCGATCGATACAACGTGCTCTCGACGTTCGATCCGGCGGTGACTTCTCCGCTCCGGGTTCCGGGAATGAACCTGGTGGGCGGGTTGACGTTCCCCGGCGTCGGCGGCGCCAGCCGGTTCCAGCGCCAACCCAACTACAACGATTACGGCCCGCGCTTCGGTTTTGCCTACCAGATGGCTCCGAAAACGGTGGTTCGCGGCGGGTTCGGCCTGATGTATATTCCGATCACCGTTTCGCTCGCTCGCACGGGTTATACGTTCGATACTCCGATGGTCACCAGCATCGACGGCGGCTTGACCCCTCAGGACCGGATGAGCAATCCGTTTCCGCAGGGTTTGACGCCGCCGACGGGCGCCAGTCAGGGACTGCTGACGGGCGTTGGCACGGCAGTCGCCGGTCAGTTGCGTGACGCGCAGCGCGGCTATACCGGGCAGTGGAACTTCACGGTGCAGCACGAGCCTTGGAATAATTGGCTCGTGGAGGCGGCATGGGTGGGCAATCGCGGCGTGCGCCTGTTTGCGGACGGACGGAACCTGAATCAGATCTCCGAGGCGAATTTCGCGCTCGGCTCTGCTCTGGGACAGACGGTCGCGAACCCGTTCCGCGGCATTATCACGTCTGGCCCGCTGAGCGGCGCGACGATCACGCGTCAGCAGAGCCTGCTGCCGTTTCCGCACTTCACCGGCGTAAACGGCGGATATTCGTTCCTGAACAATTCGATCTACCACGCTCTTGCCATCAAGGTGGAGAAGCGCATGTCCAACGGTCTGTCGTTCCTGATGGCCTATACCGGTTCGAAGCTGATCGACGACGGCGCGAACTCCGGGCAGGTGCGGCCGGGCGCGGCTGTGACGACGACGGTGCAAAACTGGAGCAACCTTCGTGCCGAACGCAGCAAGAGCGCGCAGGACGTTCCGCAGCGCGCCGTACTCAGCGTTCTGTGGGAGATGCCCTTTGCCAAGAACGGTCACGCCGCCTATCGCCTCATTGCGGGCGGCTGGCAGATGAATGCGATCCAGACCATCGAGAGCGGCACGCCGCTCTCCCTGGCAGCGACCGTTGCCGGCGGCGGCAACCGGCCCGACGTGGTCTCCGGGCAGAAGGCGAAGCTGGACAGCCCGAGTATCGACCGCTGGTTCAACACCGGGGCGTTCTCCAATCCGCTTCCCTTCACGTGGGGCACCGTCGCCAGGACGCTGCCGGATGTACACACGGACGGTCTCTACAATCTGGATCTGTCGCTCTTTAAGAACTTCCAGATTCGCGAGGGGATGCGCGTTCAGTTCCGTGCCGAGGCTTACAACCTGACCAATACTCCGACGTTTGGCGAACCCGGACGGGCCATCAACACGGCTACCTTTGGAGTTGTCACGGCGCAAGCCTTCAATCCGAAGCCTCGCGAAGTTCAGCTCGCGCTGCGTTTCATTTTCTAGTCCGAGGCTTCAGGTTCGAACCGCCGCTGTAGACGCCGATCCAATGATTGGTGAATCGCAGCGGCGGCTCCGGGCTGACTCGCGGCATGTGGCAACCCGCGCAGTTGGAGGGCTTGCATTCCGGCGTTGTCCGGGCGTGGCAATTCCTGCACGCGGCATCGTAATTCGCGGCGAGCTTCTGGTGCGGGTTGTGGCATGTGGAACAGGTGACATTGCACTTGCTCCGGCTGAGGTATACCGGCTGGTGCCGCACGTTCCACGCATAATTCCAATCGATACTCGCGGGGTCCGAAGCGGGAGGGCGGTGGCACTTGCCGCAGAATTCGTTCTGCTTCTCGCGCGGCACCAGGACCTTCGCCATGCCCGCGGAATCGGCATGAGCCGCGCCCGGACCGTGACAGGCTTCGCAGCGGACGCCATTCTCGGAGCGGTTGCCCGTCGTATGGCAGTCGAAGCAGCCGTCGATGCCGTTGGCAGGGTCCTTCGTCTTGTAGAGCAGGCCGGCCGCCTCGGCAAGACTCTTCGGCTGGAGTTGACGGTGTCCGGGCGTGGGTCCGAAGTTCTTGAGAGCCTTGTAGTAGCTGAGGTAGTGCTCCAGGTGGTGTTTGTCATCCGCCTTGGAGACGAACGTGACGGCTTGTTCCCCGCTGCCGAAGGCCCATTCGAGCGGAACGGCCAATACGTCGACGCCGTTGTCAACGCGGGCCGTGAGGCCGTCGAAGCGATAGCGGAACTGGCCGCGCCGCGCCTCGACTCCGGCAAACGGCATTTGCAGGCGATGCTGACTTGCCGGCGCCAGCGCGTGGGCGTGCGCCGTCTCCGATTGGGTGGCCAAGTGCTGCGGATGGCATTCGCCGCAGCGATCGGCGCCGGCGTAGGTCTGCGCCAGCGCGTGTAAAGCCGCCAGCGGGAGCGTAACGGCGCGCAGTCCCATCACGCCTACCAATATAATCGGTGTAACGAACTCATGAAGTTTCTTTTTTTGCTGATTCCCGTGGCTTTGCGGGCGGACGATGTGGCGTCGATGGTCCGGCCGTTCGTCTCAACGTACTGTGTCAGTTGCCACAGCGGCGCGAACGCCGCCGCGCAGTTCGACCTAACGCCCTACGACAGCCTGGCCTCCGTGGTGAAGGATCACGGCCGCTGGCATTTGGTGGCCGAAAAGTTGAAGTCCGGCGAGATGCCGCCGAAGGGAATGAAACAGCCGCCGGCATCGGAGCGGCAGAAGATGACCGCGTGGGTGGATGGCGTCCTGCAGGCCGAAGCGCGCCGCAACGCAGGGGATCCGGGGCCGGTGCTAGCGAGACGCCTGAATAACGCCGAGTACAACTACACGATTCGCGACCTGACTGGCGTGGACATCCGGCCGGCGCGCGAGTTCCCCGTCGACCCGGCGAATCCGGAGGGTTTCGACAACTCCGGCGAATCGCTGTCCATGTCGCCCGCGCTGCTGAACAAGTATCTGCAGGCGGCGCGCGAAGTGGCCAACCACATGGTACTGACGCCTGACGGTTTCGACTTCGCGCCGCATCCCACGCTGGTGGAGACGGATCGCGAGAAATACACGATTCAGCGAATTGTGAATTTCTACGCGGCACAGCCAACCGATTACGCCGATTATTTCGAAGCGGCCTGGCATTTCAAGCGCTCGCCGGGAAAGACGCTGGCGCAAGTGGCCAGAGAGCGAAACGTGAGTCCCAAGTACCTGCCGCTTGTCTGGAATTATCTGGAGGGTCCCAAGGAACCGGTTGGGCCTGGCGCGAAGCTGCAGGCACTGTGGCGGGCGCTGCCGGCCAAGCCCGAACGCGCTCATTTCCTGCAGATGCGCGAGTGGGTGGTGCGGGTGCGCCGGCTCACGGCGAAGCATTATCAGAGTCCGATGGTGCGCGGGTTGAGCGCTACGTCGCAACCGTTGATGAACTATAAGCTGCGGCAGTTCGCGAACAACCGGCGGGAGTTTGACGAAAACGCGTTGATGGAGGAGGGGCAGCCGCTGCCCGTGATACCGGAGGCGCCCAAACAGGGAACGTTCTTCGCGCCCGGTAATTACGACATTGTGGCGCGGCAGGCGCTGGCGAAACTAATCAAAGAGCGGCTGGCGGATCCGGAGCCGTTGAAAGTTCCGGCGGGCAAAAAGCCGGAGTACTCTGCCGCGTTCGGCCGCTTCGGAAAGGTTTTTCCCGACGCTTTCTACATACGCGAGCGCGGGCGGTTCTTTCCCGACCTTACGCAAGACACCGGGCGGCTCCTTTCCGCCGGATATCACAACGTGATGGGCTACTTCCGCGATGATCTGCCGCTGCGGGAACTCATTCTGGACGCCAAGCAGATTGCCGAATTGGAGCGGCTGTGGCTGGAGTTCGACATGATCGCCGATTATACGATCCGCACCTACGTGCAGTACTTCTTTAACCAGAGCGGCGAGATCATGGGCAACGGCCGTGAGTCCGGCAGTTTTCGCCCTTCGGACAACGAGATCACCGCGGAGGGTATCATAATGGGCCTGCAAGCGGATTACTTGAAGAAGGCCGAGTCGGATCCGGTGAACAGTCCGCTGGCGATCGAGGCGATCCGGCAGCATTTTCCGATGGTGAACGCAGCGATCCGCGCCGTCGAGAAGGCGCGCGCCGATTCCGAGCCGCTCCATCTGCGGGCATTGGCCGCGTTCGCGGAGAAGGCCTACCGGCGGCCGTTGTCCGGAGCCGAGGCCGCCGATTTGACGGCCTACTATAAGGACCTGCGCGAGAAGAGCCTGATGTCTCACGAGGATGCGATGCGCGATTCGATCACCGGCATTCTGATGTCGCCGGAGTTTTGTTATCGCGTCGACACGACGAAGACTTCGAGCGGCAAGCACCTGCCCTTGACCGATTACGCGCTGGCCAATCGTCTGAGCTACTTTTTGTGGGCCAGCAAGCCGGACGAGGAGTTGTTGCGCGTGGCCTCGGCAGGGCAGTTAAGCCAGCCGCAGGTGCTGCGGGCACAGGCACGGCGAATGTTGAAAGACGAGCGGACAAGGCGTTTCGCCACCGAATTCGCCGGGCATTGGCTGGACTTCCGGCGCTTCGAAGAACACAACGCCGTGGACCGCGGGCGATTTCCGCAGTTCACCGACGAGCTGCGCCAGGCGATGTTTGAGGAGCCGGTGCGATTCCTGGAAGACGTGGTCCGGAACGATCGAAGCGTGCTCGAACTGCTCTACGGCAAACACACGTTCGTGAACGGACCGTTGGCGAAACATTACGGCATGCCCGAGGTGAAAGATTGGACTCGCGTGAACGACGCGGCCATCTTTGGACGTGGAGGAATTCTGGCGATGTCGGTCTTTCTGACTAACAACTCGCCCGGGTTGCGCACCAGTCCCGTGAAGCGCGGTTATTGGGTGGCCCGGCGCGTGCTGGGCGAAGCGATTCCGCCCCCGCCGCCGTCGGTGCCGGAACTGCCTGCCGATGAAGCGAAGCTCGACTTACCGTTGCGCGATAAGCTGGCGCAACACAGGGCCAACCCGGCGTGTGCCGGTTGCCACGCGCGTTTTGACGGTTTTGGATTGGCCTTTGAAGGATATGGACCGGCCGGCGAGAAGCGTGACGTGGATCTGGGCGGGCGGCCCGTGGATCCGAAAGCGGAGTTCCCCGGAGGCAAGCAGGGCGCGGGCCCGGCCGGCGTGCAGGCGTATATCCGGGCGAACCGGGAAAAGGACTTTGTGGAGAACCTGTGCCGTAAGCTGCTGGCCTACAGTTTGGGACGCTCCCTGATGCTTTCCGATGAGATTACAATTGAGCGTATGCGGACCCGTTTGGCCGCTAGCGGCTACCGGTTCGGGCCACTGATCGAAACGATCGTGACGAGTCCCCAGTTCAGCAACAGACGTCGAGGTGATTGAGATGCGAAAAATTTCCCGCAGAACCGCACTGCATGGCGCCGGAGTGACGATGGGTCTGCCGTGGCTGGAGTCGATGGCGCAGGCTGCCACTGTCCAGCCGCCCAAACGGTTCGCCGTGCTGTTCATGGGGAATGGCGTCAACGAACAACAGTGGCATGCGTCCGGCAACGGCGCGGACATGAAGCTCTCGAAGACCTTGAGCGTGCTGGAACCGATTAAGCACAAGATCAACGTGATCGACGGTCTGTTTCAGAAGCGCGCGACTGGCCAAGGGATCCATCCGGCCCAGACCGGCGCGATGTTGTCTGGCGCCGCGATTCAGCGCGGGCCTATTCTTCGGTCGGGGATCACGGTCGATCAGATGATCGCGAACCACGTGGGGCAGGAGACGGCGCAGCAGAGCCTCGTGCTGGCCTGCGAACAGCCTATGACGGGGTACCACGAGACGAATTTCTCGATGGCCTATAGCTCGCACATCTCGTGGCAAAGCCCCGACTCACCGGTGCCGAACGAGGTCTATCCGTCGCTGGCCTGGGACAGCCTGTTCGAGAACCGCGGCAGCATTCGGAATTTGAGTATTTTGGACCGCGTGAAGGACCGCGCCCAGGCGTTGCAATCGAAAATCTCGTCCACCGACAAGACAAAGCTCGACGAGTACTTCAACTCCGTGCGCGAGGTGGAGAAGCGCATCGAGTCGACACGCAAGCATAAGGAAACGGCCGACGACAGCGCAAAGGGCAAGAGTCGTCCCGCGTGGACCATGGACCGGCCCGCGAACGGACTTCCCGGCGACGTGCGGGAGCACGCGCGGCTGATGTGCGACATCATCGCCATCGCCTTCCAGACCGACAAGACCCGCGTGGCGTCGCTGCTGCTGTGCCGCGATTTGTCGGCGATGTACTATCCGTTCCTGGACGTAAAGGAAGGCCATCACGCAGCCTCCCACAACAACCTAAGCGACGGATATGAACGCATCACGCGTTTCCACCTGAGCCAGCTTCTATACCTGGCCCAGAAGCTCGACAAGATGCCCGAGGCAAACGGCACGTCGGTCCTCGACAATTCGGTGTTGATGTGGACGAACAATTTGTGGTCGGGCCGCAACCACGACAATAAGCGGCTGCCGCTGGTGCTGGCCGGCGGATTGGGCGGCACCCTCAAGACCGGCCGGACCCTCGATTACCTGAAGGCCGGCGACGAGAACCGGAAGATGTGCAGCCTGTTCCTGGCGCTGATGGACCGGATGGACGTGAAGGCGTCTCAGTTTGGTGACGCCTCCACGCGATTGGCGGATCTGTAAGGCTTAGAACGTCACGCGCAGGGCGAGCTGGAACGTCCGCGGCAGGTTCGACTGGCCTGTGATGCGGCCGAAGTTGGCGTTGGTCGGGTCGGTGTTGGGGCCGTTGAAGATCGCGTGGTTGAACAGGTTGAAGGCCTCCGCGCGCAGCTGAACTTTCCATTTCTCGGCGAGCTGGGTGTCCTTGATGATCGACAGGTCAATGTTGTTGATCTTGTCGGAACGGTACTGCGAGAAACCGGTGTTGAAGGCCCGCCGGTTCTGTTCCAATTGCAGCCGATTATCCGTCACGAAACGGGAACGGTCGAACGCTGACACCAGGTTTCGCGCCTCCCAGTTGAGGTTGCCGCCGAGGTATATGCTGTTTCCCCAGCCCACAGGTGCGCCAGACTGGATCGAGAAGATGCCGCCCATCTGCCAGCCACCGATCAGGCGATTGGCCCAAGGGCCAACGCTGCCGCCGAACTTCTTGCCCTGGCCAAAAGGCATCTCATATGTCCCGGAGAGGACAAGTCGAAATGGGCGGTCCTCACCGGCAATGCGATATTCAAGGTTGGGAGAAGCGGCGTAGAGCCGGCCGGTCGCTTCCAGGAACTTCGACCATTGAAAGTTCGTTAGGAATTGCAGGCCGTTCGAGAATCGCTTGTCCAGCCGGATTTGCGCCATGTGAAAGTTTGAGTACCCCACCGTTTCCGTATCCTCGCCGACACCGGTAAACTGCGGGAATTGGCGCAGCAACTGTGTGGCGGACGTCGTCGCTCCGTTGAGTCCGACCCCGGGCAGCAGGCCACGGAAAGGGTTGGGAACGACGGCGGAGAGCCGGTCAATCGTCGCTTGGTCGCGGGACGCCGACGACGACAGGAACTGCTCAGGAACGAAGTTCCGGTCCCGGTTGACGCCGAGATTCCGGGCTGAGGAACCCATGTAGCCGACCTCAAGCAGCATGTTGTTGAAGATCTGCCGCTGCAGGTTTAGATTCCAACGGTGCGTGATGGGCTGCCGCATATCCGGGTTCACGTAGTTCACACCCTGTCCGAGAAAGGTGTTGACGCCGTTTGCGTTGCCCACCGGCTGCAGGATGCCGTTCGGGAACGGATTGGCGAGGGAGGCGGCAGGGGACAGGAAGTTGTTGAGCGTGGCCACCAGCGGCGTGCTCTGGCTGAAACCCGGCTGCTGGATGCCGAAGGTTCCGAAGGTACTGTAGAAGATTCCGTAGCCGGCGCGGAGGACCGTCTGTCCGCCGAGTTTCTTGGGCGACCAGGACATGCCAAAACGCGGGCTCCACGCGTTGTTCGGAGGATTGTAGATGGCCCGGTTGTTGCCGTCGGCGAAGAGAATGCCGCCAACTGGGTTGAACTGCGCCGCCGGGAGCAGCGCAAGAGGACTCGCGGCGTAGGCAGCCTTTGCGGCCGCGGTGATGCTTAGGTTCGCAGTACGGTCGAAGCCCCGTACTGTGCGGTTCCATCGTTCAATCGTCCCGCCCTCGTTCTCGTATCGCATGCCAAGGTTGAAGGTGAGCGCCTGGCTGACGCGGTAGTCGTCCTGAACGAAGAAGGCCATGTAGCGGGCGCTTTGGGTGCGTTGTGCATTCACATCAAAGCTGCCGCCTGTGGGAAGGCCCAGAAGGAACGCCGCCATGTCCTGGCCAAGCGGAGCCGTCGGGGAATTGTCCAGCGGGCCCCGGGTCCAATTCGATCCGAATGCGTAGCTGCCCGACGAGTTTCCGAATCCGTTCGAGCTTTCGCGTTGGCTACGCAAGTCCGTACCGAACTTCAGCGTGTGGCGCCCGGCGATCTTCGTCGCCGCCATGAAGATCTGGTAGGAGTCGTACGGCGTGCGGTCTCCGCCGGAGTCGCCGATGTCCGTGAAGTTGCCGAAATCGACGCGCGGGAGAACCAGTTTGGTGGATGCCGCTTTCAATGAGGCGGGCAGGCCGAGCGTCGTGAAATCGAAACCATCGTGCGGACGAATAGAGCCTTCGACGAAGCGAGTCCAGTTCAGGCGGGTGTTGAGGAACAGCGTCGGAGCGAGCGTGTAGACATCGTCAAAAGTGACGCCCCAGTTCTGCCGGAGCAGGTTGTTGCCCGTTGCGATGTTCGAGAACCGGTTGCCCCGATTCTCGACGCGGTCGTTGAATCGCCCCGAAAGGAACATTTTATGCTTGTCGGAAATGTTCCAATCGACGCGCCCGGAGAAGGAAGAGAATACGTCGGATCGCACGGCGTTATTGAAGTAGTTATTGGTGCCGTCGGCGCCGCGTTGGGAGCCGGTGAAGTTCTCACCCGGGATGAACTGGAAGAAGTTGCGCGCGACCGGGCTGAGCCGGTTGGCCGGAACGCGATTGCCCGCGAATGGCGTCCGGCGGATTCGGGAACCCTCCGTTACGGCCGTGTTGGGATCGTAGATCGTGTAGATGGAGTTGACGTTCAACAATTGCGAAAAGTCGCCGCCACGCTGTGCTTCGGTCGGAACGGTGGAGAAGGTCGGTTCCGGCTCGGATTGGCGAATGCCTTCCGTGGAGAATAGGAAGAACAGCTTGTTCTTGCCATTGAAGAGTTTTGGAATCATCACCGGGCCGCCGAAGGATAGGCCGTATTGATTAAAGCGCGTTACGGGCTTTCTCCCGCCCGCGGCATTGGTGAAGAACGGAGTGGCCTTCAGGCGCTGGTTCTGATGGAACTCGTAGAGCGCCCCGTGGAATTCGTTAGTGCCGCCCTTTAGGACGACGTTCACCGTCCCGCCGCCCGTATTGCCGTAGGCGGCGTCGGGCTGAAAGGCCTCAACCTTGATTTCCGCGACCGTGTCGACCGGCGGGTTGTACGCTACGCGCCGGTTGCGTGTCATGTCCGGTGCGCCGTCGAGAAGTAGTTCGTTCGACTGGGACTGGCCGCCGCCCATCGAAAAGCCTGATGGGCCGGCGTTGTCGAACGGCCGCGTAAAGCGCGGATCCGACGACGGCGTGACACCGTAGGAAAGTTGGGCCAGTGTGAGTGGAGTCCGGCCGTTCATTGGGAGCAGAGAGATCTGTTTCTCCGTGATGACCTGCCCGACCGATGCCGTATTCGTCTGGAGCATTTGAACGTCGGCCTCCACAGTGATCGATTCCACCTGGCTGCCGATCTGCATGCTGATATCGATTGCGATACGCACGTTCGTCGAAAGCTGAATGCCCTCCTGGGTGTATTTCTTGAAGCCGGTGTGATCCGCGGAAAGCTGATATGGGCCGGGCGGAAGAAAGGGGAGCGAGTATTCGCCCTCGCCGCCGGACGCCGTTTCATACCTCGCGCCTGTATTCTTCTCAACCGCGGTTATCTTGGCGCCGGCGACCGCCGCGCCGGTAGGGTCCAGGACCCGGCCCGAAATCGTCGAGCGGTACTCCTGGGCAGCCACGGTCAATGAAAATACAAGCGCGGCTGCTGTTGTGCGGCTCATCCCCTTGTCTCCTTTTCTCCAATCCTAGCAGAACAGCCCACGAAATTAACGAAATCCAAACAATGGGGCTGTTACAATCAAGCAGAACCCATGCTTACCAGGTTTTTTCTCCTCTCTGCGCTTACCAGCGCTGCTCTGTATTGCCAGGCCGTCGCGGGATTCGGTGGAATCTCCGGCGTCGTACGGGATGCATCCGGCTCCGTAGTTCCCGGTGCGAATGTCATTGTAGAAAACGCTGCCAAAGGCATCCGCCGCACGTTGACGTCCAACGACGCCGGTGTGTTTTCCGCGCCCGCTCTTGTTCCGTCGCCCGGCTACGCCGTGAGCGTGGCTAAGGACGGTTTCCGCAACTTCGACGTAAAGGACATTGAGGTCCAGGTAGGCCAAAACGTGAACATCAACGCCACGCTCTCTGTGGCCAGCGCTACGACCCAAGTGGACATTACCGACGCCGCGCCGATCGTCGAGCAGACAAAGACGGGAATCTCGCAGGTTGTGAACAGCAAGCAGATTCAGGACCTGCCGATTAACGGACGCCGCGTGGACGCCTTCGTCCTGTTGACGCCCGCCGTCGTTTCCGACGGAACTTTCGGGCTGGTGAGCTTCCGCGGCATCGCCGGAGGCAACGCGTTCCTGACCGACGGTAACGATACGACGAACAACTTCTATAACGAAAACGCGGGCCGTACGCGCATCACCACGCAGCTATCGCAAGACGCCGTACAGGAGTTCCAGGTGTTGACCAACGGGTACTCGGCCGAATTCGGACGCGCCTCGGGCGGCGTGATCAATACGGTGACCCGCTCCGGCGGCAACGATGTCCATGGCACGGGCTACTGGTTCTTCCGCAACCAGGACTTCAACGCGCGCGATCCGTTTTCGACGGTGAACCCGAAGGAGCGCCGCGATCAGTTTGGCGGCTCGCTGGGTGGTCCGATCAAGAAGGACAAGCTCTTCTACTTTTTCAACGCGGAAGCGACGCGCAGGAACTTCCCACTCGTTGCGTCCTTGACCCGGCCTCCGCTATTCGACCCGAATGGAACTTTCGTTGGCACGTGCACGGCGACGGCCTCCCAGTGCGCGGCCGCGCAGGATTTTCTTAAGCGGCAGTTCCAGGTGCTGGACCGCACCGCGAACTCCGAGCTTGGCTTTGGCAAGATTGACTGGCGGCCCACGGAACGCAACTCCTTCAGCATGTCGTTCAACTACCTTCGCTGGATCTCGCCGAACGGAATTCAGACACAGGCCGTGCTGAATAACGGCAACGGCGTGGGAAACAACGCGAACTCCACGGTGCGCACCCGCTACGGCCGCGCCTCCTGGACTTCGATCCCCACGAACACGATCGTCAATGAGCTTCGTTACGGCTGGTTTAAGGACCGCTTGTTCGACGACGTCTCCGAATCGCTCATTCCGGCATTGACCGGACGCGTACAGATTACGGTGCAGGGCCAGACGAACCTTGGCGTCGCCGACGCCTACCCTCGTCTGAACCCGTCGGAGAACAAACACCAGATCGCCGACAACCTGACGTGGACGGTCGGCAAGCACACGTTGAAGTTCGGCGGCGACCTGGTCAACGCTCGCGACTATAACGTGATTCTTCGCAACCAGAACGGCACATATGTGTACCCGACGTTCACCGCTTTCGCCCAGGATCTGACCGGCAATACGACGGGCGCCAAGCGTTGGCAGACTTTTTCTCAGCGCTTTGGGAATCCGCTGGTCGACACGACCATTCGCGACTTCAGCATGTACGTGCAGGATCAATTCCGCGTAACCTCGCGCCTGACCCTGAACTATGGCCTCCGCTACGACAAGCAGTGGTTCACGCAGCCCCGTCAAGTGAATCCGGACTACCCCGCCCAGACGGGGAACATCCCGAGCGCCAGTAAAAACTTCGCGCCGCGCGTTGGTTTTGCGTACTCGATGAACAACAACAAGACGGTGTTGCGAGCGGGATATGGAGTCTTCTACGCGCGCACGCCCGGCGGCCTGGTCAACACGCTGCATCTTGAGAACGGCGTTGTGCAGCGGCCGCTGAGTCTGAACTCGGCCATCGCGGCCGATTTGGCGATTGGCCCTGTGTTCCCGGCGAAGTTGGCGAATCTGGACCGCCGGCCGCCTCCGGGGACCATCGATATTTCGGTGCCGGACGCCAACCTGCGGAACCCGTACACGCAACAGGGCGACATCGGCCTGGAGCATGAACTGACCCGAGACCTTGGCCTCACAGTCAGCTATCTGTGGAGCCGGGGCGTGCAGCTCTACGCCGTGCGCGATCTGAACGCCGGGCCGCTTGGCCCCGCCGTCACCTACCGCATCAACGACGCCGGGGGGAACCAGGTGGGTTCGTACTCTACGCCGACCTACCGCCTGGCGAACCGCGTCGATACCCGGTGGCGCTCGGTGAACCAGATCGAAAACGGTGGCCGCAGCTACTACGATGCGATGGTGATGCAGATGCGGAAACGCTTCTCGAATTGGTGGGAAGGATCGGCGGCCTACACGTGGTCCCATGCGATTGACCTGAACCAGGGTGGCGGCAACAACAACATCTTCTACTCCGGGCGGCCTCGATCTCTTTGGAACGGCGACTACGCCGCGGACAAATCCAGTTCTTCGCTTGACCAGCGCCATCGTTTTGTCGGCACGGCGATGATCACGCCGAAATTCACGTCGAGGACCGGCGCTGTCTCGAAGTACCTGGTAAACGGCTGGCAACTCTCGAATATCTTCACCGGTGCCAGCGCGCAACCGGCGACCCCTACCATCTTCGTCAGCGGAAACCCCTTCGCCGGAGCGGCGTTCAATACCTCGCTGAATGGCTTTGGGGGCTCCTCGCGAGTGCCCTTCCTGCCCGCCGCCAGCCTGGATATCGACCAGATTGTCCGGCTCGACTCGCGCCTTTCGAAGATTTTAGCGTTCACAGATCGCTACCAGATGTACCTGAACTTCGAGGTCTTCAACGTGTTCAACAACGTCTCATTCACGGCTGTAAATGGACAGGCGTATCAGGCCGCCAACCAAGTTCTTTCGGTCACTCCGCGACTCGGCGAAGGTTCGGCCAGCCAGGGCTTCCCGGACGGCACCAACGCCCGCCGCGCCCAGTTCAGCGTTCGTTTTGTTTTCTAAATTCTGATACTCTCTTCCTACGGTATCCGCGTTAACGAGGAGAGGAGACAATTCGACGATGAGCTTTTGTCCGAACTGTGGCGCCCCGGTCCAGGGACCGTTCTGTATGAAGTGTGGAGCGAACCTGGGGGGGCAGCAGGCTCCTCAGCAACCGCAGCAGCAGCAACAGGCATGGAGCCAACAGCCGCCCCCTGCGGCCTCCGCGGCGGGTTTGGAAGACAACATGGCTTCGGCGCTGTGCTATGCGCTTGGATGGCTCTCGGGCGTCTTTTTTCTCGTCGTTGAGCCTTACAACAAGAACAAAGCGATCCGGTTCCATGCGTTTCAGTCGATCTTCTTCAACGTCGGCGCGACTGTGTTTTGGATCGTCTTCAGTATCTTTACGGGCATCCTCCGGAGCATTCTCGGTTATGGCCTGTGGTTCATCGTCAGCCTGATGTCGGCGGCCGTGGGCATGGCGTTCTTCGGCGTCTGGATCCTGTTGATGTATAAGGCGTACAACCGGGAACATTTCAAGATTCCGGTGATCGGGGACCTGGCCGAAAAACAGGCGTAGCTTTTTCCGTCCGGCTTGCGTCACAAAGGAAGTGATGCCGTTTCGACTACTTCTGGCGACCATTGCACTCGCTGCGCAGCAGCCAGTCTCGATTCCAAATATCGGGATCATCGACTTCTACGGACTGCGCAAGGTGGACAAGGCCCGCATTATGAAGGCGCTGGAGGTAAAGGTTGGCGACCCTCTGCCCAAATCTAAGGGCGAGATTGAGCAGCAGATCGAACTGGTGAATGGCGTGGTTCGCGCCTCTTTGGAGGCCGTTTGCTGCGAGGACGGCAAAGCGGTCCTGTACGTGGGCATTCTGGAAAAGGGCGCGTCCACGTTCGAGTACCGGGAGTGGCCACAGAACGAGAACGTGAAGTTGCCAGAGGAGATTGTCGATACCTGGCAGGCGTTCATGGAACAGTTCACGGCCGCGGTGGCCGCCGGAAAAGCCGCCGAGGATTTGACGAAAGGGCACAGCCTGCTGCAGTTTGCCCCGGTGCGGGAACAGCAGGAGAAGTTTCCGGCGCTCGTGAAGACACATTTGGTTCCGATCAAGCGCGTGCTGCGGGAGAGCGTCGATGAGACCGAGCGCGCCATCGCCGCCTACGTCATCGCCTACGCACCAGACAAAAAGCAGATTCTGGACGACTTGCTCTATGCGATGCGCGATCCCGACGACGGAGTTCGCAACAATGCGATGCGTTCGCTCGCTGGCGTCACCGTCCTGGCGAATCTATCGAAAGACCCAGCGTTGAAAATCAGCCCGACATGGTTCATCGAACAGATGAACTCGATTCTTTGGAGCGATCGCAACAAGGCCGCTTTCGCGCTCGTGCCGTTGACCGAGACCCGCGACGAGACGACGCTGTCGCTGTTGAAGGAGCGCGCGCTCGATTCCATGGTGGATATGGCGCGCTGGAAATCGCTGGGCCACTCGCTGGCGGGATTCATCCTTCTGGCGCGGACGGCTGGGTGGGAAGAGAAGAGAATTCAGGACACCTGGGCTGCGGGCGGACATATCAACGCCGTGGATCAGATTCTGAAAGACTTCGCCGCCAAGAAGAAGTGAGAATCAGCGCAAGCCCTTCGACTTGAGCCAAGCGATAAGGGCGGCAGGATCGTCGCTGATAATGGCGTCGGACTTGGCATCTACCAGCTTTTGCCATTGATCAGGGGTGTTGGCGGTCCAAGGCACGACGGTCAAGCCGGCATTGTGCGCCGCCGCGACTTTTTCGGGAGTAACGGTCGAGAAATGCGGGCTCAAGATTCCCGCACCGGACTCCTTGGCAATTTCCAGATAATCGGCGCCGCGCTGTGCCGTGTCGTAGGGGAACAGCGCGGACAGGCGCACACGCGGTTCTAATTTCTTCATCGCGTGCAGCGTTCGGAAGTCGAAGGATTGGAGGATTACCCGCGACTCAAGCTTGTGCTTCCGGACGGCCTGCAACACCAATTCCGCGAATCGCTCCGGCCCGGGGGCGAGGTCAGGTGTCTTCGGAGAGAGCTTCGTTTCGATGTTGAAGTGCACCTTCGTCTTGGCGGCGAGCTTGAAGACGTCGTCGAGCCGCGGAACCTTGACCGCCTGTTTGCGTTGGTCGGGAAAGTCGGCATGGGGCAACGTTCCGCAGGTCCAACGCTGCAATTCCCGCCAGGTCTGCTTGTGAATCGCCCGTTCTGCGTTCTTGGGGCCCGTGCAAAGCTTCGGGTTCATGACCGCGTCGTGGGAGACGACCACGACCTCGTCCTTCGTAACGGCCATGTCGAGTTCCAGGACGTCGACACCTTGTTCCAGCGCATACGCGAATGCCGGGAGCGAGTTCTCCGGGAGAACGGCGCGCGCGCCGCGATGGCCGTGCACTTCGATCGCGTGAAGGTTCACCATGAGAGGCAGAAGTACAATGAATGATCGCACGAGAGAATCGTAGCAGAGCAGTGTGACAATGACGCGGCGGCGCACCGAAGAAATACAGCGGCTATCGAAACCTAGGGTAGCCGCAGGCTACGCTGGCGGGCGGGCAGGAATTCGTCGCCTTCACGCCACGTGGGCAAGTTGGGCTGGTTGGCAACGGTGAGGCCGATGGCGAAGCCGAATTTGGCCATCTGCTCAGCGCCGCCCATATCCCATGTTTCGTTGTACTGGTCGCTGGGTTGGTGGTAATTTTTCGCGTTGTATTCGTAGAAGAGTTGCGCACCCGCGTTTTCTTCCTTGCCGATCACGTCGTCGCCCATGTTGATGGAAAACGCGGGCACCCCAGCGCGCGCGAACGCAAAGTGATCGGAGCGGTAGTAGTGGCCCTGCTCCGGGCGCGGGTCGGGCTTGATCCTCAAGTTGAAGCGGCGCGCAGCGTTCTCGACCACCGGGAAGACGCTGGTTCGCTCCGCGCCGTTGACCACCACGTCGCGCACTTTTCCGAATGGAAAAAAAGAGTCGAAGTTGAGGTTCAGCGCCGTTTGGCCCATCGGTACGTAGGGTTTGGCGGCGTAGAACTGGGCGCCGCGCAAACCGCTCTCCTCGGCGGTGACTGCCACGAATAGCGCGGAACGGCGGGGCCGGTTATTCAGTCCCGCCCACGCGCGCGCCAGTTCGATCAGGAGTCCGCAGCCGGAGGCGTTGTCCACCGCGCCGTTGTAGATGCTGTCGCCATTCACCGGAATGCCGACGCCGAGATGATCCCAATGCGCGCTGAAAACAACGGCCTGCTTGGCGAGCGCCGGGTCCGAGCCGGGCACAATTCCCGCGACATTGGCCGCGCGGATGTTTCGCACCTTCGCTTCCACGCGGCCGCGAATCCGCAGGTTGAGCGGGATGGGCCGAAAGTCGCGCTCGGCCGATTTCTTTAGCAGGTCGTCGACGCTCTGCCCGGCCAGATTCATCAACTCGTCGCCGGATTGCCGCGAAATCCATCCGGCAAAGGCCAGTGCGCCTTCGCCTCCATCCAGTTTCACCTGAGGGTCTTCCTTACTCCAGGAACTCTTGACGACCTCCCACCCATAGCCGGCGGTTGGAGTGGTATGGATAATCACCACACCCGCCGCTCCCTGCCGAAGAACCTCTTCGTACTTGTAGGTCCAGCGGCCGTAGTAGGTAAGCGCGCGCCCGCCGAAAAAGCCTGGATCTTCACTCTGCGGCTCGTTGGTGAAAAGCACCGCGATCTTGCCCTTCAAGTCGGCATCTTTGTAATCGTTCCACTGAAACTCCGGCGCCGTAATGCCGTGCCCGACGAAGACCGCCTCCGCGTCGAAACTTGTCGATTGTTGCCGCATCGTGTTTCCGACAAAGCCGGTCATCCAGGGAAAGGCGAGGTCCTGTTTGCCGTTGGTCGCGCCAAGAAATGAATTCGTTTGCGGCTCCACGCCTACCAGGTCGACGCGCTGAAAATAGGTGCCGTTGTCACCCGCCGGTTTCAGACCCGCCACGGCGAATTGGGAGGCAATGTATTCGGTGGTCAGGTCGCCGCCGCGCGTGCCCACGCCGCGGCCTTCCAGCAGGTCGCTGGCCAGGAACTTCACGTGAGCCCGGATGCGCTCGGAGGTGATGGAGTCCTGCGCGGAAAGCGAGGCGGTAAACAGGCAAACGGCCGGGAACAATCGCATGTCCCCAGTGTAGCCGCGTTAGCATGTTACTCATGTTGACTCGACGAAGCTGGCTGGCGGCCGCGCTGGGTGCGGCGGCGCAAGGCAACGCGGCTCGCCCGAATATCGTCGTCCTGATTGTCGACGATCTTGGCTACGCCGATCTCGGATTCACGGGCGCGAAGGACATACCCACGCCCCATATCGACGCGCTGGCGAAGGCTTCGGTGTACTGTACGAACGGCTACGTGTCCCATCCCTTCTGCAGCCCCACGCGCGCGGGGCTGATGACGGGACGGTATCAGCAGCGGTTCGGACACGAGAACAATCCGCGTTACGATCGCACGGACCGGACCGCCGGCCTGCCGCTGGATCAGGTGACGCTCGCGCAGGTCCTGGCCAAAGCTGGGTACCGAACGGGACTGACCGGCAAATGGCACCTTGGCGCCACACCGGAGATGCATCCGATGCGGCGGGGATTCCGTGAGATGTACGGCTTCCTGGGCGGCGGGCACGACTACTTTCTTTCGGAAACCGAAGGGAATCCGCGTGAGTATCTGATCCCTCTGGAACGCGACGGTAAACCGGAACGTTTTGAGGGCTACCTGACGGAACGGCTTTCGGATGAGGCCGCGGCGTTTGTGAAGCGCGCGCAGGTCAACGAGCCGTTCTTCCTGTATCTCACGTACAACGCGCCACACACGCCGGTCCAGGTTCCGGAGAGCTACCTGAGCCGTTTGGCCCACATTCCCGATGACGGCCGGCGGCGCTATGGGGCGATGATCTCGGCTGTGGACGACGGCGTTGGCCAATTGATGACCGCACTGAAGGAGACGGGGCTGGCCGAAAATACGCTGCTGTTTTTCATTAGCGACAATGGCGGACCCATCACCGTGACCAAGTGTTCGAACGGCCCCTATCGCGCCGGCAAGGGTTCGGTGTATGAAGGCGGCATTCGCGTACCCTTCCTGGTGCATTGGCCGGCGAAACTGAAGGGCGGCTCACGGTTCGACGCGCCCGTCTGCTCCATCGACTTCTTCGCCACTGCTTGCGCGGCCGCCGGCGCGAGCCTCCCGAAAGATCGCGCGATGGATTCCATGGACCTGCTGCCCTTCCTCACAAAGCGGCGAAAGGGCGACCCGCACACAGCGTTGTTTTGGCGCACGGGCGGCGGCGCGTCCTGGGCCATGCGAAGTGGCAATTGGAAACTCGTGCGTTTTCAGGGAAAAGCCGCGGAGCTTTTCGACCTTTCGGCGGATGTTGGTGAGCAGTCCGATCAGGCGGGCACGCGCCCGGACGTGGTTCGGAGGATGGAGGAGCGGTTGAATCGATGGAACTCGGAATTGGTCCAACCTAAGTTCGAGAGCCCTCGTCCGGCTAGCGCGAAGAAGAAAGCCAGCGCGTGAACCACGCCTGCCAAGCCCTATCGATATTCGGTCCGTTTGCCTTGTGGCCGTCGGTGGTGAGTTCGAACTTGAACCTTTCCGGTACGCCCAGAAATTTGTAGATTTCGGCGGCGCGATTCGCGTATCCCCAGCTCTGCCTGTCGTCGGAGTCGCCGCCGTTGTCCTCCCGGTCGCCGGCGCCTCCGATGACCAGAAGGGCGCGAGGCGCAGCCAGCGCCAGGATCTCGTGATGATCGTGCTCGAGGCCGGGACGGCCCGGATCTGTGTTCAGCAGGCTGAGCACCGTTTTTTCCGGTGTTTGAATATCGTCGAACTTGCGAGTCCAGTCCATGTACCAGGGTGCGTAGTAGTTCGTGGCTCCGTTTAGGGCGATGTGGGGGTCGACACTGACGGTCGCCGCGATCTCCGGCGCGAAAGCCGCGACGTAGAGCGCGGTTTTCGCGCTGAGCGACATTCCAATGAACCCGAGGCGCCGGGGGTCGACATCCTTTCGAGCCGACAGGAACCGCGCCTGCTGACGAACGTCCCAAACCATCCGGCTCATTCCCGCCCAGCGGCCGAACCGTTCGTACACCACTTCGCTCACCTGGTTCCGGTATGACGAAGAACCTCTGTAATTGCGAATATGGCTCCAGCCGGTGAGCACCACATAACCGCGTTCGGCGAGCCAGGCGCCCCACCACTCTTCGGGTTTCTTCCAATCCGGTGATGTGGAGGTCCACGCAATTACGGCCGGCCGCCGCCCCGGAAAGTTCTTGGGCAGCAACAGCAGCGACGGCTGCCAGAAATCTTTTTCCAGCGCAATCTCAATGTGGATGCGGGTGTAGTGCGGCGTCTCGCTCCGTTCAATCTCGCGCATCGGCGGCGCCGGGAAAAACCATTGCCTGTCGTTCTTGTTGGGTTCCAATTTGCCGAGAATCCCACGCCAGGCCTTTACCAGGCGGGGCCGTTGCGTCTTCTGCCAGTCCTCCTTCGAGGTTGCGAGGCGCGCCAGCGGGACGTTCTCGGCGTCCGGCTCCGGCGCAGGACTTCGCGGGCTGGATACCCGATGCTGATTCACTCTCTCCGCGGGGTCCTGGGCAAATACGATAATTCCTATGGACAATAGGGTGATTAGCTTGCTAAGTTGGAATGGAAACATGGATTCGCGTACCCTTTCCCATCTGCGCGCACTGGAAGCGGAAAGCATGCACATCATGCGCGAGGTCGTCGCCGAGTTCGCCAAGCCGGTTATGCTCTACTCGATCGGTAAGGACTCCTCGGTGATGGTCCGCCTCGCACAAAAGGCATTTTACCCCGCTAAGCTGCCGTTCCCGCTATTGCACGTGGACACTACATACAAATTCGCCGAGATGATTGAATTTCGGGATCAGTTCTGCAAGGAGATCGGCGCTGAGTTGATCGTCCACACAAACCGGAAGGCGATTGAGGACGGCGCGAATCCGTTCGCACTGGGTACGTCCAAGTGTTGTGCGTTGCTAAAGACCAGGGCGTTGCTCGACGCGCTGGCCGAAGGTGGTTTCGACGCGGCGTTTGGCGGCGCACGCCGGGACGAGGAAAAGTCTCGCGCCAAGGAACGCGTCTTTTCGTTCCGCGACAAATTCGGACAGTGGGACCCGAAGAATCAGCGCCCCGAGCTCTGGAACATATACAACGCAAAGATCGAGAAGGGTGAGACGATCCGAGTGTTCCCGCTGTCGAACTGGACGGAGAACGACGTATGGAACTACATCCACCTGGAGAAAATTCCGATTGTTCCGCTCTATTTCGCCAAGGAGCGCGAATTCGTCATTCGTGACAACCAACTGATCCCGACCGAGCACAATATGCCGTTGCGCGAAGGGGAAGTACCGCAGCGCGTGATGAGCCGTATGCGGTCGCTTGGCTGCACCTACTGTACGGGAGCGATTCGCAGCGAGGCCGGCACACTGCCGGAGATTGTCGACGAGCTCCTGGAATTCCGCCGTTCCGAACGCGAGAATCGAATCATAGACCACGACCAGGAAGGCTCCATGGAATTGAAGAAGCGCGAGGGCTACTTCTAGATGAGCGCCATGCAGCTTCTGCGATTCTCCACGGCGGGCAGCGTGGACGATGGCAAGTCGACACTCATTGGGCGGTTGTTGGTGGAGACGAACAGCGTCTTCGAAGATCAGTTGGCGTCGGTGAAAAAATCCGGCGTGAACCGTTCGACGGGGCCGATTGACCTGTCGTTGTTGACCGACGGTCTGCGCGCCGAGCGGGAGCAGGGAATTACCATTGACGTCGCCTACAGGTACTTCTCGACTCCGCGGCGGAAGTTCATTATCGGAGACACACCCGGGCACGAGCAGTACACGCGCAACATGGCTACCGGTGCGTCGACCGCCGGATTGACGATTATCCTGATCGACGCGCGAAAGGGAGTCCTGCCGCAATCTCGGCGTCACGCTTTCATCGCCTCGCTTCTGGGTATTCCCCACATCGCAGTCGCCGTCAACAAGATGGATCTAGTGGAATTCAGCCAGAGCGTGTTCGAGCGAATCCGGGAAGACTTCACCTCGTTCGCCAAGAGCGTCGGCCTGCGGAATTTGACGTT
>VFZO01000015.1 GCA_016871155.1 Acidobacteriota bacterium
GGACATCGAAAAATATCGACGATTCCTAGCGTTGAAGGCTGTGTCTTTGGAGGTTCGCGTTGCATAGTGCATTACAAAAAACAGACCGCAGAACCGCAGATCGTTTCCCGATCCAGCGTGAAGTTCATTACAAGGTCCTAAACAAGAAGAGTCCAGACGAGGCCGGCCTTGGCCGGACAATCAACATGAGCAGCACGGGAATCCTGTTTACAACGGACCACATGCTACTGCCGGGACGCCGTTTGGAACTCGCCATCAGTTGGCCGGCTCAACTCAACAACCAGACGCCTCTGCGCCTTGTGGCCCGCGGCCGCGTGACCCGATACGAAGAAGGCCTCGCCGCCATCGAGATTCAGCAGTACGAATTCCGCACCGCACCAAAAGCGAACTAATTTTCCCGACTCCACCGCCAAGGCGCTTGTTTCCAGCCGCGGCTTGCGGGTGTTCATTTCCCGCGCATCGAATCGCTTCCGGAATGCTGGGACCGGATGACACTCTTTGGGAGCCGCGGAACGGGCGGGCCGGAGTTTTTTGCTTTACTGGAACGAGTGCGCGCTCTCCTTCTTCTTGCGGTGACAGTCACCGCGCAACAATCTCCGGATTACGACTACTTTCTTTCGGGGAATGCGGCCGATGTAAAGGCGGATACGAAACCCGGAGTTGTTCTCGCCGGTGGCTGCCGCGATGTGGAAGACGCCTGGCGCTGGTTCCTGGCCAAAGGCGGGTACGGTGACATTGTCGTTCTCCGCGCCTCCGGCTCGAATGGATACCATGGCCTTGTCGAACGGCTCGGTGTCTCAGTCAACTCCATCGAATCGATCGTGTTCAAGAACGCGGAGGCGTCAAGGGACCCATTCGTGATTCAGCGAATCGATCAGGCGGACGCTCTGTTCTTCGCCGGGGGCAATCAGGCCAACTACGTCCGCTACTGGAAAGGCACTCCCGTCGAGGAGGCGATCCACCGCGCCGCGAAGAGGGGAGTTCCCATCGGGGGCACCAGCGCCGGCCTGGCCATCCTCGGCGAGTTCGGCTTTTCCGCCGAAAACGGCACCATCACGAGCGCGCAGGCGCAGGCCAATCCGAAGGATCCGCGCATCACCCTCAGCCACGATTTTCTTCGCTTTCCGCACCTTCACTGCCTCATCACCGACAGCCATTTCTCCGAGCGAAAACGCGAAGGCCGGCTGGAAGTATTCATGCGGCGAATCGAAGTGGATTATCCCCGCTGCCGCACGGCGCGCGGTCTTGGCATCGACGAGCGCACCACAGTGTTGATGGATGCAGATGGCACGGCAAAGGTTGTGGGTTCAGGGGCGGCGCATTACTGGACCGGCCCCGCCAAACACCGTTATGCCGCCGGGGAATCGTTCTCTTTGCGATTTGGGGAGTAGACAAACCGCTCGCCGAGCGACAGGATGCGGTGTGGCGTTCCCAGACGCGCGGCCTCGGCGGCGAAGCCGGCCGGGTCGGCAGTGTTGAATTCGAACATGTCGTAGTGGCACGGAATCGTCACCTTCGCGCCTATCGCCTTGCCCAGCCACGCCGCCTCTGCGTGGTTCATGTTTCCGACCTTTCCGTTGATCGGCAGGATCGCGATATCCACATCGAAGCCGCGCAGAAGCGGAGCCTGGCTTTCGTACAGGAGCGTATCGCCGGAATGATAGATCGTCACGCCATTTGTCCGGACCACGTACCCGATTGTCTCCGGTGTCAAAGACTCATGCGCGGCCGGCACGGCGGTGAAATCAAAGCCTCCTACCGGGCGAGTCTCGCCGATCCGCATTCCGAGCGGCCAGTCTTTGGCGCAGCCCAGACGATCGCAAACGAACGCGCGGTTTGCCTCTGGAATGACCAATTTTTTGGGAGCGATGCCGTGCAGCGTCTCGGCGTCCAAGTGGTCCGTGTGGTTGTGCGTGGAGGTGGCCACATCGACGAATGTGAGCTCCGAGGGCGCCGCCACAATCGGTTTCATCCGCACATGCGGCTTAGGGGTGTTAGCGTATTTGCGAGTCAACGAATCGGACAGATAGGGATCGAAGCAGAGCCATTCGCCGGCGCTGTAAACCAGGTATCCGCTCTGGCCCAGCCACCAGAGCGCCACACCGTCCACACCGCTCGTGTCCCATCTCATCCCCGAGCGATCCTTGCGCCGTCGCACATTGCCTTCAATTTCTTCTTGGCGGCCCAGCGCGCAGTCTGCGAAAGACCGCAATCCGGCGCGACGGAGAGCTTGTCGGCCGGAACGTGCTCGAGGCATCGCTTAATGCGCGCCGCCACGACGGACGGAGTTTCGATGAAGTAGCTCTTTACATCGATTACGCCCACCGACACGTCCATGCGCTCGGCGAACGCTTCCAAAACCTTCAGCTCGGCGAACTCCCGGCTGGCCATCTCCAGGTGCACCTCATCGACTTCCAGCTTCAGGAATTCGGGCAGCATGGGCGCGTAGCGCCTGGGCGCGACGGCTCGGGCCTTGTAGTTTCCAAAACAGAGGTGCGTGCTCAAGCGGCACCGCCCTTTCAAGTCCGCCACGGTCCGGTTAAAGATCGAAGCGAGCCGGGCTGGATCCTCCTTGTACGCGTAACACGACATGGACGGTTCGTCGACGCAGATCTCGCGGCACCCGGCTTCGACCAGAGCCCGCAACTCGGCCGATACGACCGGCAGCAGCGCTTCGGTCACGGCCCACCGGTCCTTGTAATCTCCGCCCGGCATAATGCGCCCGGAAAGTGTGTAGGGTCCCGGCACGGACACCTTCAGCGCCGGCCCTTCCGGCGCCAGACGGCGCAGGCGTTCGAACTCTTCCACCGAACCCAGGCCGCGCGGCGCGCGGATCTCGCCGGTGATGCCGTGCTTCCCGCGCTGATCGTGTGCAGGGGGACCAAAGCGCCGCACCGGCTTGGTCTCCAGAGCCAAGCCTTCCAGAAACCCGTAGAACGAGAGATTGAAATCGAAGCGCGTCTGCTCACCGTCGGTGATCACATCCAGCCCCGCGTCGAGCTGATCTAGAATCGCCACCCGCGCCGCATCGTCCCGCAACTCGGCCAGATCGTCCGGCCCGAACCGGTCCAACTGCTCCGAGGCCAACTCCAACCACCCCGGAAACGGGTAGCTGCCAATTACGGTCGTGCGAATCGGTATGGGCTGCATGTTGGGCTACGGCGAGACCGCCCAGCCTCCATCGACATTCACAATCTGCCCCGTGATCGGCGTCGATTCGTCGCTCAGCAGGAACAGCGCCGTGCGCGCGACCTGTTCCGGCTCCAGGATTCCGGTGAGCGGCTGTTTCGATTCGATGTAGGCCATGATGGCCGGGTCCGATTGCGCGCGCGCACTCATCGGCGAGCGCACCAGCCCCGGCGCAATCACGTTCATGCGAATCCGGTGCCGCGCGTAGTAGGCGGCCGCCGATATCGTCATCGACTCGACGGCGCCCTTGGCCGCGACGTAGGCGTGCGTTGCAAAATGGTCCGGCTGCGGGTGAAAGGCGACGACGCTGCCCATCTGCAACACCGCGCCCGGCTGCCCGTGGGTCATCCAGTAGTTCAAGGCGGAGCGCGTCATCAAAAACATCGTCCGCAGATTGGTTCGCAGGGTCTCGTCGAATCCGGCGGTCGAACAATCGTGCATCGGGCCATCGCCCCACTGCCGGCCCGAGGCGCCCGCGCAGTTAAAGAGAGCATGCAGCCCGCCCATACGGTCCAGCGCCTCCTGAAACGCGCGCTCCACCTGTTCTTCTTCACGCAGGTCGGCTTGCACGTCAGCCGAATCGCCGATGCCAACCGTCAGGACAGTGTGACCGCGCTCCCGCGCCATATGTGCCGTTGCAGCCGCGATGCCTGTCGACCCCGTGATCAATATTTGACGCGAATCCATCGTTTCCTCCGCATGGACTCGTACCCGGCGTCTAGAATGCAGTTCACGATATAGCCGTCCTCGTAGGTCTCCCTTGGTGCGGCGCCGTCGCGCACACACTCGACGAAATGCCGCATTTCGGCCTGGTAGCCGTAGGCGAACGCCTCTTCCGGCAAGGGCCGGGTCCAACCGAAATCCAGGTCGGCCTTTTCGATCACATAGCCCGCCGGCTGCGAAGTGAAACTGGAGATGGGAGTCCCGCGGGTTACGTCAGTGAACAGGGATCCCTCGGAGCCGTGAATCTCGTTGCGCAGGTCCAGTCCGCCCTTGGTAGTCCACGATAATTCGCAGTGGCCGATGCCGCCGGAGGCGAACTTCAGCACCAGCAGCGCGTTGTCCTCGCCCTTCGTCTTGGGCCCGTGCACAAGGTTTGCGCCCCAGGCCATGACTTCGACTACGGGATTCTCTTTGCCAAAGAAGTATCGCGCCGCTTCCACACAGTGGCAGGCCAAGTCGTTCATAGCGCCGCCGCCAGTCTTCTCAACGTCCCAAAAGTGGGGCGAATGCGGCCCGGAATGGGATTCGCGCGAACGAACCCACAGTACCCGGCCGATGCCGCCGCTCTCGATCATCTCGCGAGCTTTCACGACGCATGGCGAGAAGACCTCTGTCTCGGCGTAGCCGTGCAGCCGGCCGGACTTCCGCACCGCGTCGAACATCTTCTTGGCCTCGCCTCGGTTCCGGGCCAGCGGCTTGGTGCACACTTGATTCCGCTTGGCCGCTGCCAGCGCAAGGGAGACCGGCAAGTGCTCCTCATTTGGCAGGGCGATGATGTAGAGATCGATGTCGTCGCGGGCGATAACCGCGTCGAGCTTGGTTGCCGGCTCTGGAATCTTCCACTTGGCCGCCAATGTCTTCGCCCGCTTCGGCGTGCGCGAATAGTTCACCACCACTTCGTGGCCATTTACGTTCGCCAGACCCTGCATATAGAACTCGGCGACGAATCCGGAGCCGAGCATTGCCACACGCACCGGCCTACTCATACAGATGCCTCAGCGATTTCCGGTACGATTCGTAGAAAGTTTCTAATTGTTCGCTCGCTGACGTATTCCCGACGAATTGATGTGACGGCAATACAACCGGCTTGACTCCTTGGGCCAGCAGCAGTTCGGCCGTCTCCACGCGTAGCATGTTGATGATCATCGCACCGGTGACGGTGGAAGTGGGGCCGGTGCGCCATTCCAGGCCGGGCAGTTCCACGACGCAGTCGCCCGGCGGGCACTGGTTGTCGATGACCAGGTCCGCGTAATCGATGAGCTTCTTGCCCGAACTATGCCCGGACGGGGCGGTCTCGCAATGGTTTCGCGCGACGATTGCAATTACGGGTAAGCCGCGGCGCTGCGCGCCAGAGGCCATTTCCACGATCACGGGCCGTATGCCGCTGGTCGAGATGACGATCATTGCGTCATTCGGACCAAAATGAAAACTTTTCAATAATTCTTCGGCGTACCCTTCGTACTTCTCCAGGTGGAGCGGCGCGCGAAGCCCGTTGGTGCCCACAATAGAGGCGTGATTCGACAATGCCAGTTCCGCCAGCGCCACCCAACCTGTGTAGCAGCCTTGGCGCGGCGTCATCTCTTCACACATCATCCGGGAGTGACCATTGCCGAACAGGAACACGAGGCCGCCCTTGGCAATCCGGTCCGCGCACAGCGCCGCCGCCCGCCGGATGGTCTCGGTTTCCCGCTCACGGAGGGTCCCGAGCAACGCCATCGTGCGCTCGAAATAGGTGTCCAGGGCGCTCATGCCGGGTCTCTGTGGACAGTGCCGAGCGAAAAGGCAGGCAGGCAGACCGCGATGTATTCGGCGCCCTCCTCGCCCGGAGTCGAGTAGCGTACCCACTCCCCGGCCTGGGTCAGCACGGCCTGCCCTGCGGCCACCGTCATCGACCCGCCGCTAAAATCGACCTGCAGGGCGCCCTTCAGAACGACCGTGTATTCATCGAACTCCGGCGTCTGGCCCGGCTCCACCCAGCCGCCGGGGCTGCGCATATGCGCGATGGACACGGCCGTGGAGGCGCTGTTCACGCGTCCAAAGTATTCGTCGATCAGCTTCGGCTTATTGCCCGCCGCTTCAATTCGCGTTGGTTTTTCGAGGAGGGTCGGCATGGAAACTCCTACTCTATCCCATCCCTTGGCAATTCGCACCTAGTGTTCGAAGGGGGCGGAAATCTATATTTGTATACATGTAGTTGTTATAAACTACATGTATAGCGTAAACTCTTTTTGTTGGAGAGACACGACATGCAACAAAATTTCGTCATTGCCATCTGAATGGATGTGGGTGAAATTAGGTCTTAACACAAGACCTGATGGGTGCTATACTCGGTCGTGGCGCCACCTGTTACCTGGTCGTTCCGTCCAGGTATCGATTTGGGCGGCATTTTCCCACCGAAGCTAGCCCCACCGCCCAAATTTCCAGAGAATAACAGATTATCATTCCGTACAGGACTCCGGGTTCGTGTGCGGGAAGCGGGTTGAATGGACCATTTTGACGATCAGTACCTTGGAGACTCTACCGAGCCCCTAGGCCTACCCTTCGACGAAGAGCAAAATTTCTTCCATCCGGAAGAGGTACACGACGGCGACGAATTTCAGGGCCAGCAGCCTCAAGAGGAGTCGATCTACACCGATGATCCGGTTCGCGTTTACCTGCGCGAAATGGGCGCGGTTCCGTTGCTCACACGTGAGGGCGAGGTCAATCTTGCCCGGCGCATGGAGCGCGGCAAGGTGCGTATGCTCAAGGCGATCAGCCGTTCGGCCGTCGTTCAAAACCGTGTCGTCGAATTCGCCGACCAGCTAAAGCGCGCCGAAATCGAACTGGATGTCCTGGTCGATTTGGGCGACGTTGAGGAGGGTACGCCCGCCGAGACGAAGATGCGCAAGGAGATCACCGAGCGAGTCCTGAACCTGGGTGTATTGCATCGAAAGCAGCTCCAATCGCTCGAGAAACTGAATGAAACCCCGGTCCCGCGGGCAACGGAGAAGAATCCAGCGGTGAGAAAGGCCTTCCGTAAGGCCTACTGGAAGGCAGCCCGCACCCAGGTGGACATCAGCCTGGCTATCCGGAATATCCCGTTCCTGCCGGTCCGTTGGCGCGAATTCGCCAAGGAAATCGAGCGGACGGTGGATGAGGTTACGCACCTCGATTCGGAACTGCGCAAGCTCGAAAGCCGTAAGGACCCGTCGCATCAGCTCCGGATCCGGGAGCTGAAGCGCGAAGTCAAAAAGCGTGAGCAGTTCGCCGGCGCCTCCATCGCTCAGCTCCGTCATACTATTTCTGTAATAAGAGCTGGCGAAATTGAGGCGGAGCGCGCCAAGAAGGACCTGGTTGAGGCAAACCTTCGCCTGGTCGTTTCCGTCGCTAAGAAGTACGTGAACCGTGGCCTGCACCTGCTGGACCTGATCCAGGAGGGCAATATCGGCCTGATGCGCGCGGCCGACAAGTTCGAATACCGCCGCGGCTACAAGTTCTCAACCTACGCCACCTGGTGGATTCGCCAGGCCATCACAAGGGCCATCGCCGACCAATCCCGCACCATTCGTATTCCGGTGCACATGAACGAGTCGATGAACAAGTTCCTGCGTGCCACGCGCGAACTGGAAAAAGAACTGGGCCGCCAACCAACCAACGAGGAGATCAGCCGGCGGATGGACATCCCGGTCGAGAAGGTCCAGAAGCTGAAGACCATTTCCCGCGATCCAGTCTCCCTGGAGACCCCGGTTGGCCGGGACGGCGAATCCGCTCTCGGCGACCTGATCGAAGACCGTTGGGTTGGCTCGCCTGTGGACGCCGTGATCGAGTCCAACGTCCGCGATGAAACCGCTAACATATTGAAAACACTATCCCCGAAAGAGGAGAAGGTGATCCGTATGCGGTTCGGTATCGGATGCGACCGGGAGCATACCCTGGAAGAGATCGGCCAGGAGTTCGACGTGACGCGCGAGCGGATTCGCCAAATCGAAGCCAAAGCGCTGCGTCAACTTCGGTCTCCGGAGCGTGCCCGCCACCTCCGTGCATTGCTCGCCGCCCGTTAACGGCCTAGGGCAACGACTTTTCCGGACCGGATATCGGCCCCCGGCAGAGCTGTGCGCAAACGCGCCAATCCCACTTCGGTTAACGGAGTATTCACCACATCCAGCCGCTTTAGACCTGCCAGGCGGGTCAAATGCGCGACGCCAGCGTCGGAGATTTTGCTGTTCCGGAGGCTGAGCGCCTCCAACTGGGCCATGGCGCTGAGCGTTTCCAACCCGCGATCGGTGACGACGACGCTCCATAACCCGGAATCGGTCCTTTGCTGGCCGCCCAGGTCTAATTCCCGGAGTGAGGGGATCAACCGAAGCGGCGTCAGGCCCACATCAGTCATCTTGTTCCCGCCGAAGGCCAAATGGCGCAACTTCGGCATGGTCGTAAAGTACTCCACCCCGTTGTCGGTCATTTCTGCAAACCCGGCGTCGAGCCACTCCAGTTCCGGGTGATTGGCCAGATGCGCCAGGCCGGTATCAGTCAATTTTGTTCCGCGCAGGTTCAGCCACCGCAGCTTCGGCCAGTTCTTGGCGATGGCCAGCGCCCCGTCGCCGGTTAATTCGGCGTAGTAGAGGTTCAGATGCGTTATCGTCTTCGCGTTCTTCAGGTGCAAGAAACCCAAGTCGGTAACGCGGGTGTGGGAGAGGTCCAACTTCTCAAGTCCGCGCATCGCCGCGACCGTCCGCAGGTCGGCGTCCGTGATCCACGTTCTCGAAAGGTCTACCTCGACAACTACACCCTTCGCGTTGGTAACCGCTCGTCCGCCCACTTGCTGCACCCAGTCGCCGGGATTCAGAGCCGCCGCCAGCAGCATAACCCAGGTCATCAGCTCTTCCTCCGGTTCGGCAAGGACGACGCCGGGTCAAAGACGATCCGGCATTTCGGCAGCGCCTGTTTCAACTTCTCGTGGCCGGCTTCGGTGATCAGCGTGTGGTAGACGTTCAACTCGCGGAGCGCCGTAAACTTCGCCAGCGCGGGCACGGTATCATCGCCCAGGTTCGCAGTATCGAGGCGCAGGTTCTCCAGCGCGGACGGCAGCACCGCCACGCCTTTTCCGGAGATCGCGGTGTAGTCCAGGTTCAGGACGCGCAGCGAGGTCAGTTTGCCGAGTTGAACGGCCGCGTCATCGTTCCAGCGTGTGCGCACGGCCTCCAGATGCCGGAGATTCGTCAGGCCAGTCAGAAAGGCGGCCGACTTGGACGAGATGCGCGTGTAGTTCAGATTCAGGACTTCCAACGACTGCAGCGATCCGAAGTTCTTCAGCGTTCCATCATCAATGTCGGTGCTCATAAGATCGAGCTCTCGAATGGATTTGAGCGCCGTCAGCTCCGCGGCCGGAGTGATGTCAGTAAAGGCCAGCTTCAGGCGGCGCAAACGGGCCAGCCGCGCCATGCCCTTCACGGCTTCGTCATTCACTCGCGTGTTCGCGGCGTCCAACTCCTCAATGGCCGTCAACTGCGCGATGGACTCCCCCTTGATGAGCGAGTGATTCAGCGTCAGCTTTCGCAGCTCCGGCAGAGCGGCCAGCCGCGCCATGCCCGCGTCGGAAACCAGGGTGTGGCCCAGGTCCAGCTCGTGCAGCGCTTTCATCTTCGCCACCTGCGCCATTCCAACGTCACCCACTTCGGTTGTATTCAACTTCAGAACGGTTAGCGCCGGCAGCGCAGCAAGTTCGGCCAATTGGGCGTCGGTCACGGCGGTGCGGGACAGGTCGATGGTTCGCAGTTTACCGCCGGTTGACGACGACGTTCCGCCCAGCCGCTCCACCCAGGCGGCGATTGCGGAATCGGTGGCCGCCGCCGGCTTCGAGGTGCGCAGCCGCGGGTCGCCCGCCGGCCCGCCTGAATCCTGAAACACGATCTGCACGCCTGGCACGGCCGCGCGAAAATCCTCCACGCCATTGCGGGTCACTCGCGTATACCGCAGATCGAGCATGGAGAGATTCTTCAGCGTCTTCAGGTTCGCCAGGCCTGCGTTCGTAATCTGGCTCCGGTAGAGATTCAACTCCGTCAACTGCGTCATGCCGGCCAGGACCTTGGCCGCGTCATCCGTTACGGCGGCGCCCAGAAGGTTCAACATTCGCAAACCGGTGAGCTTGCGAAGGTGTTTCACGCCGGCATCGGTGATCTTACACCCCGACAGGTCTAGCGCCTCCAAAGAAGCCGCGTCCGAAAGGTGTTCCAATCCCTTGTCGGTAACGAAGGTATCCTTCACCGAAAGCGTTTTCAGCTTTTTCATTCCTGTGATCGACGCCAGTCCATCGTCGGTTACCGGTGTGTAGTTGAGATCCACCTTTTCGGCGTTCACGAACGGTTTCAGTGACTCGCCTTTCACGCGCGTCATGGCAAAGCGCAGCTCGCGCAGGCCGGTCAAGTTCGAAAACTGGGAAACACCCTTGTCCTGGACGTTCACATTGGTCAGGAAGTGAAGCGAGAATCCCAACTTTTCCAGCTTCGTCAAGGTTTTCAACGCTCTTAACTCGTCATTGGCGTCGAGCGTCGATCCGGCGCCCGGGTTGAAGATCGTGCCTGGAAGGATCAACTCCCGCAGTTCGACCGCCCCACTCAACTTACCCAGGTCCTTGTGGTCAATGATTGTGCCGACAAGGTCGACGCCTTCCAACCGAAAGTCGCCGCTGGGGAGTTCGGATCTATCGGCGAGCCACATCGTGGAGCCCGAGGGACGGACGCGCCCACCGAAGTCCAGCACCCAATCGGCGGCCGCGCGATCGGACTGCGCCGCCAGCGGAAAAACGAAGAGACAGAAAGCCAGAACTCGCACTCTAGTTAGCCTATCGCTATTCGGAACCGCTTCCAACCACGCGCTCCGCCACGCGGGCAGCCGCTTCCCGGAATGGATGACGGAGCGCATACTCCCTGGCGGCCCGGCCCATCGCGGGCAGGTCCGCCCGCAGCAGACGCGCCAACTCGTCCCGCAGAGTGCGTTCCGTGGCAACGGCGCCGAATTCCGGCCGCATTACGGCAGCGGCGCCGGCGTGATCCAGCGTCAACGCCGGCAGGCCGGCCTGGAACGCTTCCATCAAAGTCAGCCCGTAAGATTCGTGCTTTGAAGGAAATACGTACAGGTCTGCCGCCGCCAGCGCCTGACGCTTGCGCTCCCCTTGCACGTGCCCGGCGAAGATCGCCGTCACATTTGGCAGGGACGCGGCCATCGAACGCAGCAGCGCTTCGTGCGAGCGCCCTTGCATGTAGGCCGCCGCCCCGCAAATCAGTACATGCACCGGCCGAAAACCGCGCAGCGCGGAGAACAGCGCCTGCTGATTCTTTTCCGGCGACAACCGCGACAGCAGCAGCAATACCGTGGCATCGACAGGAATTCCGAAGGCACCGCGCGCTTCGGCGCGCGGTGGAAGTGGCTGTTCGTCCGCGGGCGGCGCACCCCACGGCACCACGTGCAGTTTTCCTTCGGCCACCTCTGGAAACGTATCGAGTATCGTCGCCTTCATTGCAGGCGACGGCAGGACATGCGCGCGCGAGTGCCTGAGGCAATCCCGCTGTTTGGCGAAGATCAAGTTGAGGATGCTTGGACCGAGCCACCCAAAAACACGTTCCAATCGAACCAGCGTGCGGGGCGACACCCGCCCGCGGGCGTACATTGCCGCGATGTAGGCGACAACGTCCACATGCCATAGCGTGACGACGCGGTAGCCGCGCGCGGCCAACAGGCGGAAGTCCGGTCCTTCCGAGATATCGTTGGAGACGACAACGACGCCGCGCGGATCGTGCCCAAGAACGAACGCAGTCGAGGCGGCGCCAAACTCACGGCAAAAACGGGCGTATGCCCGGGTATCGAAGTCGACAATTTGACGTCCACTGAGGCGTTCGGGCCGGAACAACTGGACTTCGAACGGCTGTGTCCTTGCCCACTCGGCGAGAAGTAGATCGCACACCGCTGCGCCCCCTCCCAGCGGAGCGCCTTCATCCCGGAAACCGCCGTGCGCGGCAAGCAACAGGACTTTCACCGCACGAACTGATCGACGAACGCCTCACCGAGGCCGGCGGAAATGTAATGTTTGCGGCACATGTCGATCTTCGTGAAGACGTCTTCGAAGCCTGTGTGCCGGCCCTGCTCGTCGACATAGTACATGCAGCCGGAGATGTTGAAGAACGTGATCATCTCGTCGGCCGAATCGACCGTCAATGTATGCGTCTCGCCCGGCGGTTCGAACACGTAGTCGCCCGCGCGCGCCACCCAGTCGTGTTCCAGGTAGCGCCAACTGCCCTTGATGACGTAGCCGTGCACGGGCGCCGGATGGCGGTGGCGGCTGAGAACGCCGGCCTTGCGCACTCGCAGCAGATTGCACCACTGCCCGGCCAGCGTATTGAGCATCAGCGGGCGAAACCAAACGTTGGGCGCCTGTGGCACCCACACACGCTCGTCGTCGGGCACGGCCGTAACGACGATTTGATCGGGAGAGAGAGGATGTGTTGTTTCTGACATCGGAAAATCACATGGCGGAGTAGCCGCCGTCAATCGGCAGAACGGCGCCGGTGATGAACGACGCCGCATCGGAACACAAGAATAACACCAGCGGTGCGATCTCCTCCGGCCGGCCCCAGCGGCCCATCGGACAACGCGCGAGAATCGGCTTCGCGCGTTCCGGATCGTCCTGCAACGCCTGTGTCAGCGGAGTTGCGATCCAGCCGGGCGCCACGGCGTTCACTCGAATTCCATCCGCCGCCCAGGCGACGGCCAGCGATTTGGTCAACTGCCCGATCGCGCCTTTCGACGCCGTGTACGCGGGCACGCGGGGGCTGCCGAAGAAGGTCCACAACGAGGCGATGTTCACAATCGCGCCTTTCGTGGCCGCCAACTTCGGTTTCGAAAACGTGGCCAGGCGCATGGCTCCATTCAGGTTCACGTCCATCACCTTCTGGAACACATCGATCTCAAACTCTTCGTCGCGCCGAATGATTCCAGCGGCCGTCACCAGCGCGTCCAGGCGTGGCTGCGCGTCCACAAGGGCCCGGCAGTCCTCCGAGCGGGTCACGTCCAGTGTGACGAAATAGAGCCCCGGTTCCGGCGCCGGCAGCGCGCCGAGTCCAGCCGCGGTCACCTCCGCGCCAGCCTGCGCGAAGGCCCTCGCTATCGCCAAACCGATACCCGAGGTGCCACCCGACACCAACACTCTACGTCCGGAAAAGGAGAACATGAATCTAATCAGGATATATGGACACGCATGTCAGCCGGCTACGAGTAAGCTACAACACGGGAGAATTGACCGAAGATGCGGCCGGGCCGGATCCGCTCCGTCTGTTCGCTTCGTGGATGGGCGAGGCAATCGGCGCCGGCATTCCGGAGCCGAATGGCATGGCGCTTGCCACGGTCAACGAACGAAACGAGCCCTCCGTCCGCATCGTGCTGCTGCGCGGCTACGATGAACGCGGCTTTGTCTTCTACACCAACTATGAGTCGGCGAAGGCGGAGGACCTGGCTGCAAACCCACGGGCTGCATTGACGTTCTGGTGGCACGCGCTGTATCGCCAGATCCGCATTGCGGGCGTTGCGCAAATGGTGGCCCGAGAGGAGAGCGAAGCCTACTTCGCAACGCGGCCGCGCGGCCACCAGCTTTCCGCCTGGGCGTCCCCGCAGAGCCGGCTCGTCAAGTCTCGCGCCGCCTTGGAACGGAACGCGACCGCGATGCGGGCGCGATTCGCGGACGCGGTGCCGCTGCCCGGCCATTGGGGCGGTTACCGGGTTGCGCCGGCGTCCATGGAGTTTTGGCAGGGCCGGGAGAACCGTCTGCACGACCGCCTGCTATACACGTTGGCGGAGGGCGCCTGGCTGCGCACCCGCTTGGCACCGTAGAATCGTAGAACCATGACTCGCCGCCAATGGCTCTTCTCCGCCCTCGCGCAAGCGCAATCGAAACAGTTGAATTTCATTTTCATTCTGGCGGACGATCTCGGCGGGATGGACCTGCCCGTCTACGGCGCCGATCTGCACGAAACACCCGAACTGGACGCGTTCGCCAAGACCGCGATGCGCTTTACACAGGCCTATGCCGCCGCGCCAATCTGCTCTCCCACGCGCGCCTCCATTATGACCGGCAAAGCGCCCGCCAGGCTCGGCATCACGATCTGGCATGAAGGCGCGCTTCGGAAAGTTACGAATCAGCCTCTCATTCCGCCTCCCTCCGAGGAAAAGCTCGACCACAAGGAAATCACGCTCGCCGAACGCTTCAAGCAAGCCGGCTACAAAACGGCGCACATCGGCAAATGGCATCTCGGGACGACCTCGCATGGCCCGGAGACACAGGGTTTCGACGTGAGCGTGGGCGGCACCCACTGGGGCGCGCCGCAGACCTACTTTTACCCATATAAGGGCACACAGAGGTTCAACGGCGAGTACCGCTTCGTCCCCGGCCTGGGCCAAGGCAAGGACGGCGACTACCTGACCGACCAGTTTACGGACGCCGCCATTCGGGAGATCGACGCCTTTGGCGGTTCCCCCTTCTTCCTGAATTTGTGGTTCCACAACCCGCACACGCCCATTGAGGCCAAACCGGCCTACGCCGCCTACTTCGAGAAGAAGATCCGGCCGGAGCACAAACACAAGAACGCTCAGTACGCGGGGATGCTAAAGAGTCTGAGCGAAAACACTGGCCGCCTTCTGGCGCATCTGGAAAAGCGCGGCCTCGCAAAGAACACGGTCGTTGTTTTTTTCTCCGACAACGGCGGCTTCACGGAGAAGTACGACGGGAGGGCCGTCACGAACAACTTTCCGCTCCGGTCCGGCAAGGGCTCGCTCTACGAAGGCGGTGTCCGGGTGCCATTCCTGCTGCGCTGGCCTGGCGTCACACCTGCGAACTCCACCTGCGACACGCCTGTGTGGTCCTGCGACTTTTTTCCGACATTCATGGAAATGGCCGGCCTGGGCGGAACTTCGCCCGACGGTGTAAGCATCGTGCCGTTGTTGAAGAACCCCAAGGCGCAGCTTCCGGCGCGCGACTTGCATTTCCACTACCCGCACTACTACGCGACCACGTCACCAGTCTCGATGATTCGCTCCGGAGATTGGAAGCTGCTGGAGTACTTTGACGATGGGCACGTCGAACTTTTCCAATTGCGCGAGGACCCGTCGGAGTCTCGCGATCTGGCCAGCGAGCAACCCGCACGGGCGAACGAACTCAAAGCGAAGCTGCACGCGTGGCGGAATTCCGTGGGCGCGCGGTTGCCGGTCAGGAACCCTGCGGTAGCGAAGCGATGAACTCGTCGGCCTGTTTGGTGGAGACTTCAATGTCCTTAATCAAAGCCTGCACCTCCACGTCCATTTTTCCAGTGGTGGCTTTCAGCGAAGTAATGGCCTCGGCGTTCAGATTGTGTTTGATGAACAGAACCTGATCTTCAAAGGCCTTTAGAACCGGCTTCGCCTTGGCGTCCACGGCCTTCATCCGGCGAATGAGTTCCGAGTAGCGAGTCCGCGTCGTTTTCGCCAAAGAGGAGCTTTTTCGCCGCAGATCGGCATTGTCCATGTTGGCGATCTCTTTGTCCCACTCGTTGAACATGTCACCAGAAACCTGCTCGATCGACGCGACGCGGTCAGAAACCTTTTTTGCACGGTCCGCCGCCTCGTCGTACTCCTTCTTCAATTTCTTGTAAACCTCTTCGGTCTTGCCGCCCTTAAAGCCGGTAACCGACTGGAACGCTTCCAGTGTGGTCTGAAACTGTTTCTTGGCTTCGTCCTGCTCTTCGCGGCCCTTCTTGATTCTGTCGACCAGAATGTCCCGTTTCTCGTTCCCAAGTTTTTCCTGGGCTTTGTAGTAGAGCTGGGTGCACGACGGAAGCGTGAGCAGAACGAGCGCGAGGCCGCGAACAGACATGCTGTCAATAATACCGAAGTGCCTGCCCCGGATCGATGTGCATTGCACGGCGCGCTGGAACAAGACACGCTACAAATGCAGTAATTAGCAGCGCGCCGGCCACCCCTGCCAGCGTGAGCGGGTCGTTCGGCTTCACCTGGAACAGCAGCGTTTCCAGGTAGCGCCCGAGCAGCAACGACGCCGCGGCGCCGATTGAAATTCCCATGAGTGCCAACCGAACGCCGCGCCAGGCCACCAATCCAACCACCTGTGCTTGCGTTGCGCCCAGCGCCAGCCGAACACCGAATTCCCGGCGCCTCTGTGTGACCACGTAGGCGAGTACACCGTAGATTCCGAGGCAGGCTAACAATAGTGCCAATAGGGCGAACGAGCCGGAGATGGCCGCATGTATACGCAGCTCGGCGGTCTCCTCGGCGAGAATCTCCTCCACCGTCAATAGCTTCGAAATCACCTGCCCGGCGTTGGCCTGCCAAATCGCGTGGCGCAGCGAATTCGCGTACCGCGCGGGGTCGTCCACGGTCCGCAGCACTACTGTCATGGGCGCCGCGAACGTCGCCTCCGGTTGCTGCGATTCGGGAAAGTAGGTGATCGGGTAGGGCGAGGCATTCAGGCCCATCTCGTAGACATCCTCCACGACGCCGACGACCGTTACCCACGGGCGATCCGATTGGCCATTCCCGCGCTGCAGGCGCTTTCCGACAGGATTTTCGCCCTTCCAAATTCTTTCGGCCAATGCACGATTGATCACTACAACGGGCTGCCCGCCGGCGTGATCGTCCGCGGTGAGCCAGCGGCCCGCACGCAGCCGTAGACCCAGGGTCTCAAAGTACCCGGGCGTTGACAGCCGCACCATCGCGATCGAAAAATTCGGTTGAAACGGCTGTCCCTCTGGCGTGAAAGACGAGATGCCACCCTTCCAGGTAGATGGAATGGCGGTTGCGAACGTGGCGTTTTGAACACCAGGGATCGCCTTGACCCGCTCCAGAGTTTCGTTGTAAAGCTGCGTTCGGCGCACGGGATCGCGAATGAGCCTGGGGTCCACTCCAATCTGCGCCGACAGCAGACCGCGCGGCTGAAATCCAGGATCCACATTCCGCAAGTTCGAAAAGGTTCGGAATAGGAGGCCGGCGCCTGTGAGCAGGAGAATGGCGAGCGCCACTTCCGTGACGACCAAAGCGCCCCGCGCCGTTTCGTGCCAGCGTCCACCAATTTCGCGGGACGTAACTGGGCGAGCCGCCCGCAGTGAAGGCAGCAGTCCGCTGACGACGGTCGAGAATACGGCGAGCGCGAGCATGATTCCCACCACATGGCCATTGATCTCCAAGCGGGTGAACACCGCCATGCCGCCGGGCACCAGCGGCTGCAACAGCTGAAACGCCCCGTATGCGATACCTAACCCGCACAGACCCGACGCAATCGCCAGGACTAGCGCCTCCGTCAACAATTGACGCACCAGACGGCCGCGGCCCGCGCCCAGAGCGGCGCGGACGGCCAACTCCGACTCACGAGCCACAGACCTCGCGAGCAATAGATTCGCCACATTCGAACACGCGATGAGCAGCAGCGCCACCACCGCCGCGAGCAGGAACTGCATCGCCGTTCGAGAGGACTCCGCCAAACGTTCGTGTGCCGGGACGGCCTGCATCTTCAAGTGCGCATGCGCCACCGGATGTTCTGCGCGATAGCGCTGCGCCAGACCCGCCAGTTCGGACTGCACCTGATCCAGCGTGACGCCCGCCCGCATGCGCCCAACAGCGAAAACGTAGCGGCTGTCCCTATGTGCCCATCGTTCCGGCGGGAGTGCGAGCGGCAGCCAGAGAACATGGCGGTCATTCAGGAACACGAATCGTTCCGGCAGGACGCCGATGACCGTGTAAAGCTCCTCGCCCAGCCGGATCTCCCGGCCGATAATCTTCGGATCGCCGGCGTACCGGCGCTGCCACAGCGCGTGCGTCAGCACCACCACGTTGTTCCGGCCCAGTTCGTCGTCGCCGGACAAAAGCAACCGTCCAAGCAGCGGTTGGACGCCGACGGTCTGGAAGAAGTTGGCCGAAGCGACGCCTGCACTCACGCGTTCGGGCTCGCCGTCGCCAGTCAAGTTTCGCTCCGTGGCGCCGAAGACCGCCAGGTTCTCCACGGTTCGCATGTCGTCGCGGAGGGCGCGATACGTTCCGGGCGAGGTGTCACCGCGAGGCCGGCGCTGCGTCTCGTGCCCTTCATAGATCAGCAGCAGACTGGCGGCATCCGGGTATGGCAGCGGCCGGACGAGCACCGCTTCGGCCAGAGAAAAAATCGCCGTCCCGGCGCCGATTCCTAACGCCAGCGTGCCGATCGCGATGGCAGCGAATCCTGGACTCTTTGCCAAACCGCGCAGGGCGTAGCGGATGTCCGTTCCGGTCTCGTCGAGGAGCCGCGGAATCCAGACGGCGCGCGCGTCCTCCCGGTGCAGCGTGGTGTTCCCGAACTGGACGCGCCCCGCTCGCGACGCCTTCTGATCGGCGTGGAATTGCATCTCCTCAGCCAGTTCGCGCTCCAGACGCTCCCGGTTGCGAAAGTACCCGATTCGCCGCCACAGTTCTCGAAGATGGGACATATCACGCCTCCGCCGGATGGATAATGGCCGCGATGGCCCGAGTTACTTTGTCGAAACTCTGCACTTCGGACCGCAGAGTTTTGCGCCCTTCGGCGGTCATCGTGTAGTAGCGCGCCCGCCGGTTGTTCTCCGTCTGCCGCCAGTCCGCTTCCACCCAGCCCTTCAGCAGCATTCGCTGCAGAGCCGGGTACAGGGAACCCTCTTCCACCTCCAGAACTCCTTCGGACGTCTCCTGAATAAATTGCGCGATCCCGTAGCCGTGCATCGGTCCAACGCGGGCCAGCGTCTTCAGGACCAGCATGTAGAGGGTGCCGGGAGGAATGGTGTTTTGTTCTGCCATAGTTTAACTACCCTAGGCAGACTATACAACAAATTTAGGCCGAGCGCATCATCTCGTCCCAGGTCACCTCGCGCCGGGCGTCGATAGCCATCTGCCCCAGGATCGCCGTCAGCGTAGACTCCACGGCGCGAACGCCCACATTCTCAGGCTTGCCCTCCGTGACTCTTTGGACGAACGCGGCGAGCGAATCCTGGGTGATATCGTAAGGCGACTTCTCCGTCACCGGACCGCCGGTGCCGGTGTTGTATGTCCAATACTCCCGCGCGGTTTCAATAAATCCGTTGTCGCAGACGTAACGCTCCCGGTTGGACCTGAACCATCGCGGAGTCATCTGCGAGCCGGCAAACGTCATTTGGACGCGGTCCGGATAGTCATACGTCACGCTCAAATGATCGAGCAGATCTCCCCGTTTCTCGACCGTGCGACCGCCCGTACCCACCGCCTTCAGCGGATGCGCGCCCACAAACCAATTGATGGCATCAAGATTGTGGACATAGGTTTCGACGATCACTTCGCCAAACGTAGAACGCCACAGTTTCCACTGCTCCAGTTTTTCCTTCTCGTTCCGTGGCGGCGGCTGCACGGGCTCATCGCCCTTCAAAGCGAACTTCAAGAATTCGCCGTGGATCTCGCGGATCTTGCCCGCCGCGCCAGAATCCAGATATTGCTTGGCCTTGACGTAGACGCCGCCATAGCGCTGCTGAAATCCGAACGTGATGTTGACGTGGCGCGCCGCGCTGTCAGCCGCGCGCATTACGCGCTTGCAGCCGACAACGTCGAGACCAGCGGGCTTCTCCATGTAGATGTGCTTGCCACTCTTCACCGCCGCCTCGAAGTGCTCCGGGTGCAGGAAGACAGGCGTGGCGATCATAACGGCATCCACGTCGCTTGCCAGCAGTTCCTGAAAGTTCTTGAACGTCTTCGCGTCCGGGGCGCCGATTTTGGTCTTGGCGGCGGCCATCTGTTCGACGGTTACGTCGCAGACCGCCGTTATCTTCGCTTTCGGATTCTTGTGAACCATTGCAGCGGTGTAGCTGCCGCGGCTGCCCGCGCCGATCAGCCCGACCTTGATCGATGAGTTTTGCGCGGTCCCCTTCACAATCTGCAACGGCAGCAGCGTCGCCGCCTGCGCAACGTGTCTTCTGGTCATCCCTGTTTCCCCTCCAGCATTCCGCACGCTTCCAGCAGCACGCGGTGCGTCATCAAATCGTGGTCCGCCGTGTAGGACGGCTTCTCACCGTTCCGGATTACCCTCGCGAGTTCCGCGAAATCCGGCGTGTAGGTTGGCACGGGCGGTGGCTCGAACGAATGGGGCTTTTCGCCCTTAAGATGAAAATGCACCTGGGCCGGGGCGTACGGCTGGGCGCGTCCGATGCCCTCCGTGCCCCAGACCTCGACGTACCGGTGCGGCGCGCCGTTCGAATCGAAGCCTGCCAGCGAGATCTCGGCCAACGCGTTCGCGTACTCCATTACCACCAGGTTGTTGTCGCGGAGACCGTCGTCGACCGTGCCGTCGTGCCTGAGAAATCCACGCACCGAACGGGGCTCGCCGAGCAGAGCGGTGGCGCGGTCCACCAAATGGCAGCCCTCGGAGAACATCATGCCGCCTTTGTACTTTGCCAAGTCGCGCCGTTCGGCGACTCCGATTAGCTTGTCGATAGATGCGCGGAAACGGTACACGCGGCCCAGCTTGCCGCCGCGTGCCGCTTCCAACACCGCATTCATCCCGGCGTGATACCGCCATTGATAACCCATCTGCACGATACGCTGGCGCCCTGCGGCATTGCGAAGAAGACTGCGAAGCCCGCTGTAAGAACCGCCCGGCGGCTTATCCAGGTGCAGCCATTTGCCCGCGTCGATCGCCATGTGCGCAAACTTCAAATTCGTGTCCGGATCGGCAAACTCGAGCGCTACCATTTCAATCGAGGCATCCCGCAGGATGCTGTCCACAGTCACTCGCCGCAAGGACGGAAAGATCTCCCCGCGAACGCCGTCCTCGGGCTCTGGCACCGCGTAGCCCGCGAACGAGTATTCGGCCATTGACGTCAAAGCCTTTGCCTTTGAGTTCGCGTGACCGTGCCCGGCGCCGATCATCGCCGCCCGAATGGGCGGCGCCGGGACCGCCAGCAGCGCGCCGAACTCTCGACGCGTGATCACGGCGCTTGAACCTGGATGACCTCGGATGCGGCGGTCGCCCTCACTTCCAAAGTCGCCGCGCCCTGCACAAATACGGTGTCCCGCTCGCCTGCTATGTACTCCTTGCTGCCCGCTCTGACCTTCAGCGCGCCCTTCCACACGAAGAGCAATTGCTCGCCGCCGTCCGCGACAGAGGTTTTGAACGATTTGCCCTTTCGCATTCGCAGATGCGAACCGGTGGCGCGATTCGAGCCGAGCGATTTATTGGTAAACTCGCCGTTCTTATCGCGGAAGCCGACGTACTTAACCGCGCCCGGAGTGATGTCGCCCTTGGGCGCGATGCCAGTCTTCTTCGAATCGCGCGCACCGCTGTACAGGATCAGGTCCGGCGGATTCTGAAAGCTGATCATCGTCGCCTCCGCCTTGCCGGCCGTCACGGTGCCATGAATTTGACCGGTGGGCACGAACGCGCACTCGCCGCTCTTGAACAGCTTCAGGGAGTCGCCCTGCCGCAGGTTCACCTCGCCGTCGAGCACCAGAATCGTGTCGTCGGAGTAGTCGTGCACGTGTTGCGCGAACTCGTTGCCGGGCTTCGAGACCGACAGATTCAGCGTCGTTTTCTTCGCGCCGAGACCGGGATGAACGATGCGCCGCGATGTCACCTCACCCATGCGGAACGGGTCACTTTCGGAAAAACGGACCACGCGAATATTCTCGGCCGAAGCGCACAGCGCCGCGAAAAGTAGGAGTCGCACTTCGGCTAATGATATAACAGCGCGATGGACCGCCGAACCCTTCTGGCGCTGCCTGCCGCCGCGCTGGCCAAGCCGCTGCCTCTCAAACTATCGGTGCGCGTGGAGGCCGTACTGCCCGGCCATCCGCTGGAGCGCCAAATCGAGATGGTGGCCGATGCCGGCTATCAGGGGTATGAGTTTGGCGACTGGCGCGCAGCCGGCGCGCGGCAGATCACGGCACTGGCGAGGCGCCGCAACGTTGCGTGCGTTTGCCTTGTCGGCAACAAAGGTGTGAACCCCGCAGGAATGGGCCTGTGCGACCCAGCCGAGCGCGACGGATTCCTGGCGGAAATCAAAGCCTCCACCGAGGCGGCACAGCGTTTTGAGACAAGCATGATGGTCGTTCTCAGCGGCTTCCGGGTGAAGCATCTAAGCCGGCAACAGCAGCACGACAGCATCGTCGAAGGGTTGAAGCGCGCGGCCGGCATCGTGGCGCCGCGGAACATCACAATGATTGTCGAGGTGATCAACACCCTGGCGCCGATTGAGCCGCTAAACCCGAAGGGGAACAACCACGCCGACTATTACCTGGATCGCACCAGCGAAGCCTTCGAAATATTTCGAAAGACCGGCAGTCCGCACGTGAGGCTGCTTTACGACCTGTACCATGTGCAAATCATGGAAGGAAATCTGATCGAGACGTTTCGCGCGCATCAAAACGAAATTGCCCACATCCACATTGGCGACGTGCCCGGACGGCACGAACCGGGCACCGGCGAGATCCACCATCCGAACGTATTCCGCGCTCTACGCGACGCCCGCTATACCGGCTATGTAGGCATGGAATACGTTGCCAGCAAGGATCCGATGCGGACGTTGCGCGACGTGCACAAAATGGTGGCGAGCCTTTAGCTCTTCATCATTTCGTCCCACGTAACTTCACGGCGTTTATCCATCGCCATCCGGCCCAGGATTGCGGTCAGTGTACTTTCGACGCCGCGGACGCCGGCGTTCTCCACCTGACCCGTTCGAATCCGCTCGACGAATGCCACGGCCGAATCGATGGTGTTGTTCCGAGGCGACTTCTCGAAGACCTCCGCGCCCGGCACGCCGAAGTGGCGCCAATGATTCTCGGAGGTTTCGATTACACCCTTCGATCCGAAAAACTGCTCCACCACGTCGCGGTAACGGGCCGCCGCCAAGGTAGCGCCGAGCAGTTGACCCTGCACACCCTTCGCGTACTCGTAGGCCACGAAGTTGTGGTCCCGCATATCGCCCTGGCGGCGCACCGTCATGCCGCCAGCGCCGATCGCGCTCAGCGGCCGGGAGCCTAGGAACCAGTTCAAAACATCAATGGAGTGAACGTTGTTTTCGACAATCAGGTCGCCATTCAAATCCCGCCAGCCGTTCCAGCCCTTTACTTTTTCGATATCCGTCTTTGGCGCTGGAAGCTTTTCGGCGTCGTTCCACGCGGGCCCGCTCTTGATGAACCGGACAAAGCCCATCTGAATCTCGCCGATGGCGCCGGAATCAGCCATTTTCTTCGCCTTCTGATACAGCTCCGCGTAGCGCCGCTGGAAACCGAATGTGATGTTCACTTTCCTGCTGGCGCCGTCGGCGGCCTTCATGATGCGCTTACAATCGGCGACGGTGCCGGCGGCGGGCTTCTCGATGTAGATGTGCTTGCCGCTTTTAATGGCCGCCTCAAAGTGCTCGGCATGCAGGTACACCGGCGTCGCGATGATCACAGCATCCACGTCGCTCGCGAGCAGTTGCTTGTAATCGGAGTACAGCCTCGGATTCTCGACGCCGATGGTCTGCTTGGCCTTTTCCATTCTCTCGGGGAACAGGTCACACAGCGCGACGACTCGCCCTTGGGAATGCTTTTGCAACGACGATGCGACATAGGGCCCCCGGTTTCCGGTGCCGATCAGACCCACCGTAATCGCCGAGTTCGTTTTGGTTCCCTGCGCCAGTGCCGCAGGAATAAGACTGCAGAGCGCGGTCCGTCTCGTCATCATGGCATCTCTCCCGAGGCGCGAAGCAGCGTCTCTTGCAGTAAAAGTTCATGGCCGTAGGAGTGCTTCAAAGGCCGATTGTCGAGAATCGCCCGTGCCAACTCCTTGAAATCTTCGACAAAACGGGGCTGCGGCGGAAGCTTGATGTCTTGCCAGCCCGCTTTATACGGGCCTTGGGCTTTGCGCATGTGCACGCGCATCGTGGGCGGGTTCGCCTCCGCGTAAACCATGATGGTCCCGTCGGTTCCGATCAGTTCCAGCGAACGGTGATCGCCGGAGCCGCTCATCTTTGCGGACTGCATGATCAGGGCCAACGCCTTGTCGTATTCAAGCACCGCCAGATTGTTATCGGCCAGCTTGTCGTTCACGCTGGTGTCGTGCCGCAGCCAACTGCGCACCGCCTTCGGCCGGCCCAGCAATTCCACCACGCGATCGATGGTATGTCCGGACAACTCGAACAGTCCGCCGCCTTTGAACTTCGCTTCCACATCGCGTTGCTTTTGGTCGCGATCCGAATTCATGGTGGCCCGCACCATGAACACCTCGCCGAGCCAGCCGTTCTTTGCGGCTGCCAGCGCATCCGAAACCCCCTGATGGAAACGCCACAGGTAACCGGTTTGGACTTTCAGGTTCTTCTTGCGCGCGTCGTCGATCAAGGCCTTGAACGCCTTGTAGTCGTTGCCTGGCGGCTTCTCCAAATGAAGATGCTTGCCGGCGGCGATCACCTTGCGGCCCTGTGGAATCGCCTCCCAAGCGGCGCACTGCACTACCACCAACTCGATTGCCGGGTCCTTCAGCAACTGCTCTTCGGTCATCCACTTGGCATTCGCGTAACGGGCATCCTGCTTCGCCGCGGCCAGCAGCGCCGCATCCGGCTCGGCGATCCCCGCTACGTCGAAGTCCGGGTTATCAAGCATCGCTTTGTACTTGCCGTAGGTGTGGCTATGTCCCGTTCCGAGCACGGCGGCACGCACCCTTTTGCCGGCGGCCATTGAAGCGGCCGAGGCCGCCAGGAAAATTCTTCTGTCCATCTCGTCTCCCGATTCTATACTCGTTCCACGTAGACGAAATACGCCCCGCGTTCCGCGCCGTCAGGCGTAATCAGCCACGTGTGCAGTTCGCAGGGGCCGGCAGGCAAGCTGAGTTCGAACACCGCCGCCGAGTCGCTCGGCTTGACGTCCATTGTGATATCCAGCATGCCGATCTTCACGCGCGCACGCGAAACCGGTATCCCGCGGCCGGTAGCCTTTTCCCGGTTTGGCGCCGTATCCACAAAGTTGGCGCTCATCGGAAGATCCAACTCCTTTGGCCAGCGGCGGAGTTCAATCCGGTATTGTCCGGCGCGAGCCTCCAGAGTCCAGAAACCGTTCGCAACCGGACCCTGCCGCACGGCTCGCTGGTTCCACGCCTTCACAGCGTCTTCCCCATGCCAATCGTGACAAGTTAACCGCGATGGATTCTCCTTCGCGTCACCGATAACAATGCGGGCATACTCGTTTCCGCGCGCGGACACTTGCATCCACCATTTTTCATAGTCGGCCGTCAGCTTCGCGACAACATCGGGATTCTTCGCCGCCACGTCGTCATTCTGGCCGGGGTCCTTGAAGACATCGTAGAGTTCGAGTTTCGGGTTTTCCATGCCGCCCAGCGACGGGCTCACCAGCCGCCATTGCTGAGTCATCACCGAAGCCTGGCGCCACTTGACGAGATCTTCCCCGCGCTGCGAATCCGTCACCAGCGTTCGCTGCAGGGGCGGCAACTTCACACCCGGTTTGAAATAGGGCACCAGCGAGCGCCCGTGCAGTTTCGCCGGCGCCGGATGCTGCCCTTTGGTCAACGAGAGAAGTGTCGGCAGGATGTCGATGTGCGCGGCCAGCAGATCCAGATTGCGGCCCGCGCTATAGCCGCCGTCCGGCCAATGCAGGAAGAACGGTACGCGGTGGCCGCCCTCGTAAGGGCTCCCTTTTGACGCACGCATGCCGGCGGAGTGAACTTTGTGCCCGGACGAGGTTCCGTTGTCGGTCGTAAAGATGAAAATGGTGTTCCTGTCCAGGCCCTGGGCACGCAGGTAGGCGCGCATGCGTCCAACGTTGGTGTCGATGTTGTCGATCATCCCGAAGAATCCGGGCTCCGGCGTTGCTGCATACTTTTTCTCCAACTCCTCCGGCGCCCACATGGGGCCGTGCGGCGCATTGGTGGCGATCCAGCAGAAGAACGGCCTGCTCTGCTTCGCGGCGGCAGCGATAAAGTCCTGCGCGCCCTTGAAGAAAACGTCGGTGCAGAAGCCCTCAAACTTCCGAAGCTTTCCGTTGTGCCAGTAGGAGTCGTCGAAATAGTCGTTGGTGAAATGGTCGGGCGTTTGCCAAACGCCGCCGCCACCGTGGACGAGCGTCTCGTCAAAACCCCGGTCCTGCGGACGGAACGGGTAGTTGTCACCCAGGTGCCACTTCCCAAAGATGCCGGTGCGATAACCGGCAGCCCGGAAGCAATCCGCGATTGTCACCTCGTCCCTATGCAAGAGGCTGCGGCCCTGAATCGTGTGCCAGGGACCTACGAGGTTCGTGTAGCGGCCGGTCATTAGAGCTGAGCGCGTGGGCGCGCAGGTGGGGCTGACGTGGTAGTTGGTCAGCCGCAGCGACTCACTGTGCAGCTTGTCGATGTTTGGCGTCTTCAGGACGGGATTTCCATGGCAGCTCAGGTCGCCATATCCCTGGTCATCGGTGATGACGATCACCACATTCGGCTTGGCCGGTACCGCGGCCATTGCGGCGGACTGAAGGAACAGACGGCGGGAGAGCATGGTTACCTATTTTGTCTCAATTTCGGAACCTCGAAAATAGCGAACTGCGAGCGGCGCCTGTTAGTATGATGCGGAATGCCGAAGCTTACCAGACGCGCCTTGTTGGCCGCCGCCGGGTTGCCGGCGCGGGCCGGAATCGTCGAAGGAAAAGCGATCCGCGCCGGACACGGCGTGGTGGCAGTGAATCCGCGCGAGGCAGCGCAGGCCGGCGCGCGCGTGTTGGCCGAGGGCGGTAACGCGATGGACGCGGCTGCGGCCGCGGCCCTGGCCGTCTGTATCGTCACACCGCAGATGGTCGATGTAGGCGGCTATGTGGCCGCCGGCGTGGTGCTCGACGGAAAGACAGGCCGGATCTGGTCGCTCGACGCAAACTCTGTGGCACCGGCGGCAGCACGCGCCGGCATGTACAAGGTGCTGCCGCTTCGCGCGGGCGCCCGCGGCACGAACGAGAATGAATACCACTGCTCGGTGGAGAACGACGCGAACGTCCACGGCCTCCTCGCCGTCGGCGTGCCTGGCACGATGGCGGGCATCGGCCTACTGTGGGAGAAGTGGGGACGGCTGCGCTGGCCGCGCATCACGAAACCGGCGCAGGATCTGCTGGCGAACGGATTCCCCTTCGGGACGGTCGCCGGAGCGGTAGCGGCGCGCGCGAAGATCATAGCAGCGATGGAGCCGGCCAAGGCGCACTTCTTCGTCAATGGAAGTCCTCCGAAGCCAGAGAACATATGGTATCGGCCGGGCATGGAGAAGACGATGCGGCGGCTGGAGTCGGCTGGCTGGGAGGATCTGTATCGCGGCGAGTTGGCCAGGCACATCGCCGGATACGTGCAATCGGGCGGCGGGATTCTCACACAGGGCGACTTGGCGAACTTCCGCCCGCGGTTGACAGAGCCGTATTCGTCGAGCTTTCACGGCTTGCGTTATCACCACGCCATACTCGCCAATGGCGGCCTGAGCGTAATTGAAGCACTGAACTTGCTGGAAACCATCGAACTTCCGCCGCGCGACGATCCGCGGCACTGGCATCTGCTTGCCGAGGTACTGAAGATGGTCTGGCGCGATCGCCTGCAATATTTGGGAGATCCGTCCAGCGCGAAGGTGCCCGTAGAGCGCTTACTGTCCAAGGATTACGCCGCGGGCCGGGCCGAAACACTGCGCCGGTTCCCGATGAGCGTCGACCGGCAACCGGGGCCGGAAGCGGCGCACTCCCCAGGTACGACACACATATCAACCGCCGACCGCGAAGGCAATCTGGTCTCGATGACTATCTCCCATGGTGGATCTTTCGGCTCCTGCGTGACAGTGCCCGGCTTTGGTATCACGCTAGGCCATGGCATGTGCCGTTTCGATCCCAGGCCCGGACTGCCGAACTCAGTGGACGCGGGTAAGCGTCCCCTGAACAACACAGCCCCAGCGATTCTGGAGATCAACGGACGATGGATCGCCGCCGGGCTGGCGGGCGGCCGCCGCATCATCAATGTGGCAACCGGCCTAGCCTTGGCACTGGCGGCCGGAGCAAGCCCCGAACAAGCGGTGGCCGCGCCGCGCATCCACACGGAGGGCTTCGAACCGATTGAGGCGACCAGACCCGGCGTATTGGGCACGCTTGGTCATACGGTGAAACAGGCCGCCGTGGGCGGCACGGCGAACATCGCCGAGATCAATAAAGACGGGCTGCTGGCGGCCGGCAGCGTCTCGTGCGCCGGCGTGTGAGCGAACATGCGAATCGCCGAAACGCCCGTCCACAATCAGTTGCTTCGCGGACCGCAGGTTTGGACCGAGCGCGACTATCCGGCGGTTGACGGCTGGGTCACGCGGTTGGACGGCGAAACCATCGACGACCTTGTCCGAGCGGCGAAAAACCAGTCTCTCGACGAAATCACACGGGCCAGATTCTCGACGCCTGCTACGGAAGTGCTGGCAAGCCGTTGCCGAAACGAGTTGCTCTTCGGCCGCGGGTTCGTGTTGTTGCGCGGATTGCCGATCGACGAACTGAGCGACGAGGCAGCCTGCGCCATCTATGTGGGCCTGGGCCGGTTGCTCGGCGTCACGCTACCGCAGAACGTGAAGCTGGAACTGCTCTACGCAGTGCGAGACGAAGGTTACAGCATCGACAAGCAATGGGGCAGAGTGGGAGTCCGGTTTTCGAAGACGACGCAGGAGCTGAACTTTCATACCGATTCGGCGCCGGCGCTGCTGGGCGCCACGCCAGACGTGGTGGGATTGCTCGCGTTGCAGGTGGCCATGACAGGCGGCGCGTCGGCATTGGTATCGGCCTATTCGATACATAACGCACTGCTCGCCGAATCTCCGGGGCTGCTGCAGAGGCTCTATAGCGCTTACCATATCGACCGGCGCGCCGAAGTTCGGCCCGGTGAACCGTTGACACTGCAAGCGCCCATCTTCACCTACAGCGAGGCCACGGGCCTGCACATGCGCTACTTCCGCTTCTATATTCCGAAAGGCCACGACGTGGCCGGGGTGCCTTTGGACGCCGAAGACCTGAGGCCGCTCGACGCGATCGATCGCATCGCCGCCCGGCCGGAAATGCAAGTGACGTTCGAGATGCGCCGGGGCGACATCCAGTTGGTCTCGAACAATTACGTGCTGCACAGCCGCACCGCGTTCCAGGACCATCCAGAACCGGAGCGACGCCGCCATTTGAAGCGCCTGTGGCTGGCCGTCAAATGATGGCCCGGTAGGGCTCCGGATGCTTTCGGCCACCCCGCCGCAGATAGACGTTGACCTCTTCCAGGGAGCCGAACAGCCCGACGAAGGAGTGCGCCCGGCGATCCGGCGCCTGGCGATCCCGCCGGAAGTCGCGCGGGCGAAACTGCCCATTGCGCGCGACGACCGCGCATCCCATCGGCCGGTACTCGTGCGTACCAGCGGCCAGCGCCTCGTCGCCTGTCATCCAAAGAGCAAAACCCATGACGTACCTGCTATTATCGACCGCATGAACCGTCGAAGTTTTGTCGCCGCCTCCTCGTTGCTGGCCAACGCGAGCGCCAGCGGAGCCCCGAACCGAGGGCGATTGAAACAGGGAGTGTGCGGCGGCGTGTTTCGCGGCTCGAACCTGAGCTTCGAGGATCAATGCCGCGCGCTGGCCGAGATGGGGGCCGTCTGTTACGATCTGCAGGGTCCCGACAAGTTCCCGATCATGAAGAAGTACGGCATCGTCCCGAGCATGGTGCCGGGTTCGAGCCAGCTCGCCAACGGGATCAACGATAAGAGCCTGCACGCGGAGATCGTGAAGCGCACGCACGAGTTGATCGACGTGTCCGCCGCCGCGGGCGCTCCGGCGTTGATCATTCTCTCCGGCAACCGGCGAGGCAAGAGCGACGAAGAGGGCATCGCGAATTCTGTGGAGTGCTTAAACCAGTTGAAGAAGCACGCCGAAGACAAGAACATCATGCTCTGCATGGAGCTGTTGAACAGCAAGGTGAACCACCCGGACTATCAGTGCGATCGCACAACGTGGGGCGTGGAGGTTTGCAAGCGGGTGAACTCGCCCAACGTGAAGCTGCTTTACGACATCTATCACATGCAGATCATGGAGGGCGACATCATCCGAACGATCGGCGACAACTGGCAATGGATCGGCCATTTCCATACGGCCGGCAACCCGGGCCGCAACGAACTAAGCGTCGACCAGGAGATCAACTACAAGGGCGTCGCGAAGTTCATCGCCGACAAGGGTTATAAGGGCTACATTTCCCACGAATACTCGCCGAAAGTGAAGCCGTGGCGTGAGGCGCTGGAAGAGGCGCTACAGTCTTGCACGGTCTAGCCCCCCCTTACACTCCGCTGGTGGCGGCGTAAAGCGCATCGTCGTCGCCGAGCGTCAACGCGGTAATCGGGCCGGGCAAATATGTCAACAGGTTTGGCTGCTCGCCCGGTGTGAATTCGAAAATCGCGCCGGCGTGGGTGCCCGCCCAGAGTTTGAATGGTGTTCTTCGACTGGCGACGACTGCGTAGATCGTGTCTTCAATCTTCCAGCGCCATTCCGTGATCTTTCGGTCGGGTGTGAGGGCGTAGACTTCGTGGAGGGAGGCGACGCCGATGTTGCCGTAAGTGGCGACGATCGCGAACGGGTTCTCGAGCCTGGTCCGCAATGAGATCTCTCGCCGATTTCGGACATCCTCCGACAGCGCCACGTGCCCGGTGTCAAAGAGTTCAGCCCACTTGCCACCCCAGGCCACGTCGATTGTCCCAAGACGATCGAAGTCCAGTTCCTCCGCCTCGCCGTCGCCTGGGTAGCAGAGGAACGTTGTTTCGCTATTGAAGGCCGCAAGGCACTCCTGGCCCCTGGCGAATCCCCAACGCAAGGATTCAATGGGCATGGAGGATCCAAGCACGGTTTCCCTTCGATACTCCGAATGCGCTGAGTCAAACCGGATCACGCCTTTCTCGTCCAGGCTGGCGCGGATACCGGACGGGCTATCGGCCACAACCAGGCGCCGGCTCGCAACATTGGCTTGAACATTTCCCGTGATGGTCCCCTCGTGCCCCATCTCAGACAGATAAAATACCTGGCGATTACGCACACTCAGATACCGGACCGGCGATGCAATAGCCCCTTCCAAATGCCTTACGTGATGGCTGGCATCAAGCTGAATCCGGACCACGTGCTGCCGTTCCGGCAGTGGCCGTCCGCGCGCCGCTTCGAGTTGCTGGTGGGACCATACCGGCAGCGGGACCATTCGCGGCGGGGGGTAACCGGCATTCGCGGCGATCTGCCGCCAGTGCGAATGCGCGTTGGGCAGCAACCGCCCCAGGAACATCGCCTCGCCAATCGGTCTCCAAGCGTGGGTCAACGTCTCAATCGCCTGCGTCCGCGCGGTGTCTCCGGCCAGCGTGGAATCAAGGCCCAACCGGCCGGCCAACAGCGGGGAGCGCTGGTGTCCGCATAAAAGGGCAACGTCGCGATACTTCTTCAACACCGGTGCCACCGCGTCCAAACCAAAGTCTCGATGCAATTCGGCCAGTTGCCGAAAATCGTCCAGCGTCAGACGCGGTTGCTTCATCAGAGCGGCAAGCACGAACGGCCGAAGCTCCGAATCGAAGTCTTCTTTGTGGGCCAGCACCTTGGTGGCGGCTCCGTCCAGCTCGTTCTCAGCCAGCCAGCGGTAGGCCACACGGCGCGCCTTGGCGGAATTCGAGGCGAGAAGGCGGTCCATGTCGGGTTGTTCCAAAGCGGGTAACGCGCCCTGGTCGTGCTCCATCGCTTCGAGCCAGGGCAGCAGCCGGCGCTCGATGCGCTGCCGGCTCTCGCCCTCCACATTTTCCTTCACGCGCAACAAATACTGATCGGTCGCGAGCGGAAGGTCGAGGCCTGCGGCCAACGCGGATTCAAGAGCGGTGAGGATCGCCGGCGCGGAATCCTTGACTGGGAGGCCAAGCAGGAAATCTCCAAGCGCATCCACCAGATCTTTCACATATTCCTGAGAGGGCTCCTGCGCGAAGGCCTCGTACCCTGGCCGCCGGCGATCATAGCGCGGATCGCGCATTTGCACAGGCGACGGCACGCGCTCCAGCATCCGCCAGACGATCGCATCTACAGCTTGCCGAACACCCGCCAAGTCGTCAGCTTGCAATGGGACAAACCGCTGGAAAGCGGAACCATGCGCAAAGATCCGGTTCACGACGAGCAGATCGAACTTATCAGCGTCCTGCGAAGGAGTAAACTCGTAAACCGCGTAGAACGCGGCACCGCAATTCTGTAGAAACTCCCGAACCGGCGGCGAGAGATCTGCACCCTCCTCCACAGCCACGTGCAGTCCCGGAGTGTCGATCGGTTCCGAAGCCGGCAGCTTCGGAACGTCCACCGTCTCAACCGTGAACGTCTCCGCAGGCGCGCCAATACAAATCAGCCGGTCTTCTTTGCGCAACTCCGGAAACGGATGCCCGGCCTCCAGGTCGACGACAAACAACCGCGGGCCGCTCCGGTCCGCCAATGGAACCGGTCCCCAGTAGATCCCTCCCGTGAACTCCTGGCGATGAATCGGCATTCGCGCAACGGCCGCCGCCAATGTCTTCCGGCCGGAACCCGCCATCCCGGTGATCGCCACGCGCTCACGGCTCAGCACCAGGAACTTCCGCAGCAACTCCGTACGGACCAAATACGGCTCGGGTAACTTCGGAACACCCACGAGCAGAGAGCCCCGCAGGTCTCGCGCGATCCGCTGCACGATTGACTCGATCTCGGAGGCTTCGTTGAGTTCGAAGTTGATCACGATCTGCCCTGGCACGGGCTCCGGCCGCGATTCGCCGGACCTCCGGTCCAGGCTCCAGAGGAAAATCTCTGCGCTTTCCTTGTCATGGACAATGCGAAGCGAGGAATCCCGGAAAGGCGGCAGGCGGCCGGGTGTGACGCTTTGGTCGACGAAGATCCGGACCTCCGCTCGATCCTCCAACATGCGGCACAAATCTTCCAGAGAAACGTTGTGTTTCGGCGCGGCACGCTCCAGCTTTCCGCCCAGTTCGTGGAATCCATGCGAGCGCAGTTCGGCGGCGAGGTGCTCCCACCCATGATTTTGGATCTGGAGGTGCAGATACTGCACGCGATTGTAGAGGCGCTCCAAGGCCGCCAAATTACCGGCCTTCTCGCAGTGGCTGGGAAAGCAGCGCCGGAAATAGGGCTGGTCCCAATGCGAGTGGTCCGGGCGGGAATCGTAGTAATCCACGATCGCGCAATGGTACGGCGTCATCCCTTGCCCGGCCGTTAGGAACTGCCGAGCCGCGCTGCGCAACCGCCACCAACCGGGATCGGCATCCTTGAACAGGCAAAGCTTCCGCGCCAGCTCGTATAGATGCGCCCGGCGGCCCTCGTCCGGTATCACGGCTGCCACCAGTTCCTCGGGAACCGGCGCATCGCCTTCGAACGCTGCCAGCGCCACAAAGCCCTCCCGCTCCTGGGGCATTGCTTCAAAGAGCCACGGGAAGTAGGCTTCGCCGTCGCGGGGCAGGTCATGCGCCAAATGGGGAAACTCCCGCAGCGCCACGCCTAGCCATGCTGCATTGTCCTGCCGCCCGTTCGTGTAGAACCAAAGCGCTGAAAGCGCCTCGCGGATGGGCTCGCCGCCGATCGCGAGAAAATATGTGTCCGCTTCGACCCTGGTCAACGCCTCCACTTCAAACGGGTCTCCATTGTCAGGATCGTCGAACCACACAGCGGCGTCCTCAGGGGCCAACCGGGTCTCCGGCGACGGACTCACGAACAGCCGTGGGCCACTGCGGCCGGGATCGGCGTCGCACTGCCAATAGATGCCACCGGGGAACCGCCGAGCCGTCATCGGATGGCGCACAACGGCGTTGAGCACGGAACTCTTTCCGCTCACAAACGACGAAGACGTCAGGTTGATTCGCGCGCCCGGTTTCTCCGTGAGCCGGTAGCGCAGTGCGGCTTCTATCGCCGGCCGCTCCATGTAGGGGTGCGGCAGCGGCGGAACGCCGAAACTGACCGGAGACTGATCGCCGCAGCGCTCAATGTATGCAATCAATTCCCGGTAGACTTCCAGCCACTTTCGCGAGTTCGAAAAGTCAAACGGTGCGCCGCCGTGGCCTGGCGGTGCGACGGAGACGATGGTGCCCGACCCCGCTGAATCGACTGTGATTAGCACGCTCTCCGGGCCCGGTCCGAAATGGAAGCCGTGCGCGGCGAAGCTTCGTTCCAACACGGCGTAGAGCGGGTTGGCGACATCGCCCGCCATCTGGATTCCCCATTTGGTGGATGTCGCCTCGGCCTTCAGAATCGGCGCTTTGCGCAGCCCCAACTGCTCCAGCATTCGCCGGTTCACTTCAACGAACGCCTGAGCGCTGGCGGGCAAATCCACATCCCCTTGTTCGTCGAAAACGTAACTGATGTCCTCGGGCAACGCTCGGCCAGACTGTGTCTCCAGGAACCGGCGAATCTCGTCCTTCACGCTCGTCTGGGTGCGGCGGCCTTCGCCCATTCGCAGCAACGCGAGCAACTCCTCCCGGACGCCGGGCAAGAAATCGAAATACGTCTGCTCAGGATCGGCCGACGGTCCTTCGATGCGGAGCAGCCCGCTTACGAGAATCGCGCCGAGATCGGCCAAGGAGGCTTCCGGCACCATCGCCTGGCGCACTATCCGCATCACGGGCAGCGTAAGTGGAACAGCGGCGAGATGGCGGAGTAGATCGAAGGCCGGCCCGCCGGCGGTCAGCCCGCGAAACTGCTCGATCCGCGCCACTGGGCCGGGATCTTCCTCCTCGATCTCCTCTGGTGGCATCGCGGTTCCCAGCAACACGCAAGGCACCAGTCCGCCGCGCCGCGCCGTGAGCGTGCGAGCCCACTGTGAAATGGAGTTGGGTTCCAGCGTTAGCACGGGAAATGGCAGCGGCTGAGGGCCGGGCCCCAGAAGATCCAACCAGCTTTTTGCGAGCCGCAGGCGGGCGTTGCACTCACCCGGCCGCCGCGCCGTGGCTTCCCGGCGCGGCGGCCCCAGTCGCGTGTGGGGCCACAACTCAGCCGGGAGGAGTTGCACGATCCCAACGGGGTTCTTGCTCGCGACGTGCTCCAACTCGGTGATCCAGGTTTCGTCGCTCCAGTGTTCACCAGTGCCCTGCGTCAGCAACAACACAATCTGCCGGCCAGCCGGGTCGATCAGAGAGCGCAGCGGCAGCCGCACTCCGGCGTCGTTCTCTAACTGCAACCTTCCTCCAGCCGGCACCAGCCGCGAGTGCCGGACATCGGAGAAGGCCCCCTGGCGGCCAAGAAGCTTCCGGAAATCGGCGATGGTACGCCGCCACAGCGCCATCTCCGTGCCGGCGTCAGTAATGAGCGCAACATGGAACCACCGCTCCGGCGCGGGCCGGAACTTCGGCATGGCGAGTCGCAGGCCCGCCGCACGCGCTGCGGCGAGTTCCTGGACTGTTTCCTCTTCGTCGATCACTACCGTATGCGTGGATGGCTTTCGCTTTCGAAACGGACGCAGCGCCCGTTCAATGGCCAATGCGTCCGGCAGCGCGGCCGCGGACGGCGTCCGCACGCGCGAAGCTTTACGCGTTTCGCCGCCCGCCGTTGTTTGCGCTCCCTGCATCAGTCCGCTGGGTTCGTCGTTCACCGGCTTGGGCGGCGTTGGCGGCGGTGTGTTTGGCTCGGGAACCGGGGGCGGGAGCGTCTTGGATTCGGGTGGCGCGCCCGGCGGAGGAGTTGGCGCGGGTGCTGCGGCGGGCGGCGCTGGTACTTCGGCTGCGCGAAGCGTGGGCAGGAACTGCGCCAGCCAGAGATGATCGCGCAACTCGACCGCGATATCGCCGGTTTCGAGAGCCCGGCGTCCCGCGATCAGTTCCTCAATCTCCTTGGCCAGCGCGTCGTGTGCCACGGATTAGCCTAGCGGCTCCAAAATTCGGTCTGTCATCCCCTTAGCCCCTTGGCTCAACAGGAACACGGCGTTCAGCAGTTGGTCCGACGCAAGTAACTGGCCTTTCAAACGCCGGTCATGGAACTCCTGGATCAAATCCATCGCCCGCGCCTTTTGCTCTTCATTGAAGTGGCGGGTAACGATCTGTTCCAGTTGCGCCAGGCTCGGCTCCTTGACCTCCAGCCGTACGCAGCGCCGCAGGAACGGCCCCGGAAACTCGCGTTCTCCGTTGCTGGTCAACACAACAAACGGGAACTGCGTGCAACGGATCCGGCCTCCAGTGATCGTCATCGTTGGTGGCCCTTGCCGGCATCGAACCTCCACGGGCCCAACGCCGGCGCGGTTCAGTTCGGGAATCGTGTACTCGCCCTTTTCGAAAATGTTGAGCAAATCGTTCGGAAGGTCCAGGTCACTCTTGTCGATCTCGTCGATCAACAGTGCCCGCGGCCAGGTGGACTCCATCATCGCGATGCCCAGCGGGCCCAGCGTGACGAAGTTCCCAATCGAGGATTCCTCACCCGCGTTCTTGGCGTACAAGCGGCCTAGCGCGTCGTAATCGTAGATCCCCTCCTTCAAGGTCGAACGGGAGGTGATCGACCAATCGAGCACCACGCCAAGTTGCAGCTCCCGCGCGACGGCACGGATCAGCGAGCTCTTCCCTACGCCCGGCCGTCCTGTGAGCAACAACGGCCGCCGCAGGAATAGCGCGGCGTTCACGGCGTCCACCAAGTCCGGGGCGGCTAGAAAGGTCTTGCCGAGTTCCGCCTCCAGCTTGGCCTGGTGATCGTCCGAACCGCCCAACGGCTTCGGGCCAGACGGCCTCTCGCCCTTCGCGAATGGCCTCCAGGGGGGTGCGGGCGGCAAGTGGTTCAAGCGCTCGGAAGGCTCCAGATTCCCGGTGAAAATGGGCCACACTGTGTTGTTGTCGGTCATCGCAAGCCTCCAAATTTTGGATACGGATCCCGGCGCGGATCGTCGAAGAAGAGGACGAGAGAACGTAACCGTTCCTCGCCGTACCGCCTGTTTCGAACGTCGCCTGGCAGCCCCTCCAGCCCTTTCGTGTTTAGCGTGTTCTGAACGCCGTCCTCGAAGCCGGCCCAGTCGCCGGGGTCGGCGTGATGCCAGCAGGCGAACGGCGCGCCGGACTTGAGGATTTCGATCAATTCATTCCGGTGCCCGGTGCTTTCGTCGATCACGCGGGTGAGTCCGATGAGTTCGCGGGCTTCCGCCCCCTCGCTTCGCAAATGGTACAAGGCCTCGCCGGCGCAGCACTTGTCCACCTCCAGCCATTTCGCTCGCGGCGGACGTTTCTCCTCCAGGCACCGTTTGTGAATAGCCGTTCCAAAGCGGGCCCACTCGGCGGCGCCGAGTCTCCGGTCCTTGCTGTGCAAACGGTCGAACCAGCGCACCATCACCGGAAGCTCCGCCGGCAGCCGGGCCCGATTCAGAGCCTCGGCCGGCAGCGCTACTTCGAAGACGATTTCGCCAACGTCGGGCGGCACTTTTCCGGAAAGGGTTAATTCTTGGTTCAGCCACACCAGTTGTTCCTGGAACGGCGCATCGGGGTCCAACTCTTCGAGAGGAAACGCCTGGTACGTTCGCGATACGGGTCTCCACAACCGGACCGATTTAAGGACCAGCCCGTCCCGTTCGTTCGCCCCGGCCTCGGCGTAGACGATCTGCCGTTGTCCCGCGGGATCGCTCTTTAGACGGTCCGGTTTCCAGCCCAGCTGCGGCTCCAGCCAGCAGCGGACCTCGTCGCTGCCGCTGAACAGCCAGGCGCGAGTGACGATGTCGAGAAACCGTTGATGGGCGCGGGCCCGGTCGCTGCTCTCAAACAGCGGCTCCATCAGGAGTTCCAGGTCGTGGCTGTCGCTTGGATATCCATGCGCGTCGAACCACGCGCGCCAGGTGGAGGACGGGATCTGCAGAGTGCGGAGAAGCTTGCAGTGTTCGAACATCTCCGTGGCGGCGTCCAAATATCCCTCCACCACGGAGTATTCGTTTGACCCTTGCTCGGTCTCGTTCATGGCGTTCAGCAAGGCCTGCTCGATACTGTGCTCACGGGCATATGCCCAGAGCATTTGAAAACTGGACTCCGGCTCGGCCAGAACGGCGCCCGGCAAGACAAAGGGCTTCCCGGTCGTTTTGGACAGGCGCTGCGCCAGCAGTGCGCGTCTCTCCGGCAAGTCGAAGCTGGGGCACGCAGCGGACTTGGCCGCCAGCCGTTCCAACAACAACGGCGTCAATCCGGCCCGCTTGGCGCAGGTGAGCAACGCATCGTCGCGAACCAGGGCGCCCCGCCGGCTGCGCTTATGTGCCTTGCCTAACGACCATTCAATGACCATCGGCTGCGCCTCTATGATTCCGTCGCGCTGGTCATAGGCGTCTTCCAGAAGGTCCCGAAGTTCACGCTTGTCGAGCGGCCAACTTGCTTTCTCCCAGAACGAAGGCCCGAACCATCCCATTTCATCTTTGTCCTCGGCGGTTTGGCCGGGTGACGCTGCGAAATAGCTGTTCTGTTCGGTCTTCTTCTCGAGTTCTCCCGGATCGAACGCCGCGGCACCCATTTTGGCAGGCATGCGCTTCGCGCACGCGGAGACGAAGATCGACTGCCGTTGGAATCCGGCCGCCTTCTTGGAACGTAGCCTGGCCAGCAGCGAATCGAAATCCAACAGCCGTAGGTCCGCGTCGCTGGCTTCCTGCGCACTCAGAAGTACCGAGCCGTCGCCGAACCAGCCGTGCCCCGCCCAGAAGACGATCAACTCGGATTCCGGCCAGCCAGGTAACTCGGTGTTAAAGGTTCGTTTGATCGCGTCTTCCGACGCCGAATGGATGTCGGTGATTCCCAGTTCGGTGAAACGGCCGGCGGCAGACACGGGGCTGTGAAGAACCCGGATACCGGCGGCGGGCACGCCTTTCGAAATCAGCCATTTCGCGAAGTACGCCGTGTCGTTCACGGGACTCCGCAGCCGGTTCCATTTCGCGCCGCCCGCGTACTCCTGTACCGCGACCAGAATGGCTCGAACGCTCACGCGAGAAAGTCCTCGATTCGTTGCCAAACAGCGCTCGAATCCCAATACGCGGAGTGGGCCGCCAGAGGGGGTTGCCGGCTCTTGTTCTCGAAATCCGTCACGCGCTCAGCGGTGAACGCCGGTTTGGCCATAAAGCTCAGGATGTCGCTTTCGTCGTAAATGTTCAACCAGTTCGCGGGAAAGTGCTCCGGCAACACCTTGCCCAACGGCAGACTGTGCAGCGCGTTCAACTCATAGACGAACGGCGCTTGGGATCCGGCCGTGATCAGGTGGCTGACCTTTTGGCGATAGTCCTTCTCAATCAGGACATCGACCGCGGCAATACCTCCCAGGCTGTGCGCCAAAAGGACAATGGGCGCGGGCGCGGCTTCCAGCTTTTCCCGAATGACGTTGCGAATCGCCTCGCCGCGCGATTGATAGAGGAGAATGTCCGCGACGCTCTTCATCACGCCCCGGGTGATCCGTCCGCGCGCGGAACGGAACAGAAAACTGAGCGGAGGGTCCCAAGGACCCATTCCGACTCCGAACTGCCGAGCCATACGATCGATAATTTCGTCGCGCGTTTTGTGGTCAAGCGCGGGCGCACCCGCCTCGGCAGTGCGAATCAGGAACGACGCAACGATTGCGCGCGCCACCTCCGCCGAGGCGTCGGCCGGAGGGATCGGAACCGCCCGGACGATCTCAGCAAATTCTGCGCTGACCCGCAACGCGGCGATCTCTTCCTCCCAGTAGCGCAATCGGCCAGTGGCCTCTATCAGTTGGAGTAGTTCCTCGTTTGGCGTCCAGGTTAGGAATTTGTTCCAAAGCGCCGCGCCCGGTTCCGGCTCGCCGTGCGGATCCCATTCGGGTTTAACAAGGCCCAGGTCGCGGATCCGAAAGAACGGATCTTGAAACAGGAGGATCCAAAGAGCATGATCGGGATCGACTGGAGCTTTCGCCTCGAAGTTCGGGATCGTCTTGCCCCAGCCGTCGACTGGAACGCCGAAGTGCTCGCCCCATAGGCAAGAACTCACTGTGTGCCCACGCGGCTTCAAGGCCCGTTCGATGGTCCAGATGGTCTCGTTATAGTCGTCTTTACGAACGCTGGTTCCGTGAACGAAGAGGAATTGCGCCATCCATGCGCCTCCGATTGTAAGGTCTGTCTAGATTTGACAGTATATCGCGCGGCTACCAAACTGGGCCGGATGACTCAAAACCGCGCGGCTGCGGGGCGCACCCAAATTGGATCTCCGAGGGACCGCGTAAGGCGAAACCCGCCCGCAGTTGAGAGAGTAGCCGGAGACCGGACTGAATGCGACGCTTGCCCAACGGATTGCCGAAGCCCTCGTGTTTTGAATTGGCCTGCAGAATGCCGCGGTCCGGCATGTTCGACAAGCTATGAAAGCCTGCCGGAAATTCGATGCAGTGCCGTTCCAACGGCAGCCGGAACGCCTCCTCAGCCGCAACCCTCACATTGCGCGCGATCGAAGGAACACACCATACAGGCCGTCTACGGTGGCAGTCCAGCGGCTGCCACACAGGTGGAGAATTGACAGCGGCGTTTCGGATGAGAGAGCGATGCATTAGACTAATGGACTGTGAAATCGCTTCCAGTCGCATTGGCTCTAGTATTCGCTCTCGGGGCGCAGGTTCCCCGTCCGGAAGTTCCGCAACCGCAGTTCGCGCGGCCCGATTGGCAGACGCTGAACGGCGAATGGGAGTTCGCGTTCGACGACGCTAACGCGGGGTTGCGCGAAGGCTGGTACGACGGAAAGCGCCCGTTTGGGAAGAAGATCTTGGTGCCGTTTGCGTTTGAGACCAAGAAGAGCGGGATCGGCGACACGTCGTTCCATCCATGGGTCTGGTACCGGCGCAGCGTCAATATTCCATCGGCGTGGAAGGGCAAACGCCTGCTGCTGCACTTTGGCGCGGTGGATTATCGCGCGATGGTTTGGGTGAACGGCAAACTGGCGGGATCCCATGAGGGCGGGCACGTTCCGTTCGAGGTGGATGTGACGGAACTGGCGGGCGCCGCATTGATGGTAACGGTCCGCGCCGAAGATCCGCCGGAGGACCGCTACATTCCGCGCGGCAAACAGTATTGGCTGCCGCAATCTCGGGGAATTTTTTATACGCGCACAACTGGCATATGGCAATCCGTTTGGCTGGAAGCGGTTGGCGAGAGCTATTTACGATCGGTCAAGATTCACGCTTCGAACGACGGGCGGGTCACGTTCGCGGGCAAGGTGGCTCGGCCGCAGGCCGGACTGTCTTTGTACGCCGCGATCAAGTTTCGAGATCGCGCGATCACATCGGGCGATGCGGGAGTGGTTGGCGAGCGAGCGACCCTCGGCCTATTCGTCAACGACCCGGTGAAATGGGGCGTTGGCCAGGGCAACCTCTACGACGTGACGTTTGAGTTGCGCAGAGGCGCGGAAGTGCTGGACCGTGTGACGAGCTACTACGGGTACCGCTCCGTGCTGGTCGAGAACGGTAAATTCTACGTGAACACGCGGCCGACGTATTTGAAGATGGTGCTGGACCAGGGTTACTGGCCCGAGTCGACCATCACGCCGCCGTCGGACGAAGCGATTCAGTACGACATCAAGCTGACCATGGACATGGGCTTCAACGGCGCGCGCAAGCACCAGAAGCTGGAAGATCCACGGTATTTGTATTGGGCCGACAAGATGGGCTTTCTGGTTTCGAGCGAAATGGCGAACGCCTATCTCTACGACGAAGACTACGCAGCACGATTCACGCGGGAGTGGATTGAGGCCATGGAGCGGGACATCAATCATCCGTCGATCGTGATGTGGATTCCAATTAACGAAAGCTGGGGCGTCTCCGACATGAGCGATCCGCGCCAGGCGTCGCATTTGAAGGCGTTGTACCACCTGACGAAGTCGCTGGACCCAACGCGGCCTGTGATCGACAACGACGGCTGGGAACACACCGACACGACGGATCTGTTTGGTATTCACGATTACGCGGCGCGCGGAGAGAAGCTGGTGGAAAAATACAAGGTACTGTCGCAATCGAAGTTCAACTTCCCCGACAACGGCCGCGCCGTACTCGCGCCTGGATTCCAGTACAACGGCTCGCCGGTGTTTCTGAGCGAGTTTGGCGGTATCGCGTATCCCCTGCCCGGCTCGCCGGTGCCCGCTGATGCGTGGGGGTACGCGGGCGTGGAGAAGTCGCCCGAGGCGGCCCTGGAACGGCTGCGCTCCCTGTACATGGGCATCCGGCAGATTCCGCAGATCATGGGAATTTGCTACACGCAGTTGACCGACGTGGAGCAGGAGATCAACGGGCTGCTGACGTATGACCGGAAACCCAAGTTCGATTTGAAGGTGTTGAGGGAGATTAACTCGCTGCTACAGTGACGCGCGCATTTCCGTGACCGCTTGTTTGAGGCTGGACACCTGTTCCTTTAACGGGAGATATTCCATGCAGACGATGCCTTCGTAGTTGGCCTTCGCGATGGCCTTGTAGATGTTTGCGTAGTTCATCTCGCCGGTGCCGGGCTCGTTGCGGCCGGGGTTGTCGGCCACGTGGAAGACCTTGACCATCGGCATCGCCGCCTGGGCGGAGCGGATGACGTCGCCACGCTCGACCTGCTCGTGATAGAGATCGAACAGCAGGCGAACGTTTGGATGGTTCACGGATTGGACGAGGCGGAGGCCGTCGACACAATTTGAGAGGAAGTAGCCCTTGTGGTTGACGCGCGTGTTGAGCGGCTCCACGATGAGCGTGACGCCGTACTTCGCGGCAAGTTCGCCGCATTTCTTAGTGCCGTCGATCATCGATTGGAACTGCTGCTCCACGGTGCGGTCCGTTAGGGTATTGCCCGACATCAGCAGGCCGAGCGGCACTTCCAGCTTTTGCGCGGCGACGAGGTTTTTTTCGACCTCCACGAGCAGGCGATCGCGCTGCGCGGGGTCCACTAGATTGAGCTTCTCACGGCCCCAGTTGGGCATCACGCCCAGGGTGTCGATACCAAGCTTCAAGGAGCGAACGAGATTCTTAACGGTCCGGATTCGCACGTCATCCCAGCCGGTGTGCTCACCCACGAACTGAACGCTTTGAATGCCCGCCTTCGCGGCGGTCTCCAGCTTTTCCTCGAGGGTGCCCTTCAGCGTCCACAACATGACGCTGGAGGTGATCTTCGCCTTCGGAGGCGGAGCGGTTTGGGTGAAAGCGGCGGAACTGGCGAGAAACACTCTGCGGTCCATGTCTAATTAGCCTACCTTGCGCTTTTCAACAAATGCACGCATGCTGTCCTGCGCCACACCGGCCATGGCGTTTTCGGCCATGGTCTGGCGGGTAAAGGCATAGGCTTCCGCGCCCGGCAAATCGATCTGCTCATAGAAAGCCCGCTTGCCGAGGGAGACAGTATAAACGGCGGCCTGCGCGATGGAAAGAGCCAGTTCGCGCGTCTCCCGCTCCAACTCGGAGGCGGGAACGGCGCGATTGATGAGGCCCCACTCGGCGGCGGTGACGGCATCCACCGGCTTGGCTGTGAGGAGCATTTCCATGGCACGCTTGCGGCCAATGGCACGCGTGAGCGCGACCATCGGAGTGGAGCAAAACAGGCCGATTTTAACGCCGGGCGTGGCAAACCAGGCATCCGTGGCCGCGATGGCAAGATCGCAGGTGGCGACCAACTGACATCCCGCAGCGGTTGCCCCGCCCTGCACTTGGGCGATCACGGGCTGCGGAATGGACTGCACGATGTGCATCAGCTCCGTGCAGACGCCGAAGATCTCCTCCGCTTGCGGCGCCGTACAGCCGATCATTTCGTTCAGATCGTGGCCCGCCGAAAACACGGGACCCTCCGCTGCGAGGATGATCACCCGGCCGCGCGCGGCCTGCAACGCGTCAATCAACGCGCGCATCAGCGCCAGGGAGAGTGCGTTTCGTTTTGGACCGGCTAGCGTGAGAATGTCGATCGAGCCTTCCTGCTCGACGCGGATCATGCCTTCTTCCCTTCCAATTGCCAACTGGTGAAGGGCGAGCGGACGCCCTGGATGTTGACGTTAAGCAGGTACGGGACTTTGGACGCGAACGCGCGCGCCAGCGCGGGGCCCACTTGTTCGACCGTGTCAATGGTTTCGCCGCCGCCGCCGAAGCCCTGGCAGACGATGTCGTAGCGGGTCCGCCGCAATTCGCAGGCGGTGGTGGTGCCTTGCGTGGCGCCTTGCAGTTCGCGCTCCAGGCCCCAGCCGCCGTCGTTGCCAACGACGATCACGACGGGCAGGCCGTAGCGGACCAGCGTATCGATCTCGGCGATGTAAAAGCCGAGAGAGCCATCGCCGGTGATCATCATTACCGGCTGCTTGGGCCGAGCCATTTGTTGGGCCATCGCATTCGGCAGGGCGGCGCCGATGGTGGCCATTGGTCCAAGGCGCAGCCACCCGCCGGGATGGAGCGCGGGCAGGATGGCGCGGCCCCAGTGAATGAAGTCGCCGCCGTCCCAACTTAGAAGCGGGGAGACGGGCAGCGTGCGCTTCAACTCCCGGTAGAACGCCGCCGGGTGGAGGAGCGGCGTCGCGGTGTCGAGTGTGTCGAGGCTGGCGCGCCACTGCCTGCGCCACTTGGCAAGTTGGCCCAGCCACGCCGTACGGGGTGGCCAAGGTTTGGCGGGCGCCGCCTCCTCCAGGAACAGACGGACGTCGGAGTGGATACCGATTTCGATGTCGCGGGTGTTGCCGAATTCGGGAGCATGGATATCGACCTGAATGAATTTGGCGTTCTTTGCAAACAGGCGCGGGCCGCCCATGGCCAGGCGATAGTCGATACGCTTGCCGAGCACCAGAACTACGTCGGCCTCCTGAAACGCCTGCACGCAACCGCGGTTTAGGGAGGGGTCTGCATAGGGAGCATTGGCGACGATACCGCGGGCCATGGTGACATCGAAATACGGGAGGCTAGTCAGTTTCAGAAACTTCTTCAGAGCCGCGCCGGCATCGGCCCACCAGAGGCCGCTGCCGCCGATGACGACAGGCTTTTTGGCATTCCGAAGAAGGTCCATCGCCTTTGCAGGCGGCGCGGAGGAAGCCGTAGTCCGGCCGGCAATCGGGATGCGCAAAGGCGCATCGGTCTTGCCGGAGAAGACGCTCACCGGTATTGAAAGGTGAGCCGCGCCGTAGCGGCCGTGAAAGCACTCATTGAACGCGCGGCCGAGCGCGAATGGGACCTGCGCGGGCGTGGCAACGAGATGGGAAAACTTCGTTGCCGGGGCAGCCATACCCACCTGGTCGACATCCTGAAACACGATTCGATGGCGCATGTCGGCGCCGGGCGCGCCGCTGACGGCGATGACGGGGCTGCCGTTAGCGTTTGCCGTAGCGATGCCGGTGAGCGCATTGGTGTGGCCGGGTCCGCCGGTTACCAGAGCCAGGCCGGGACGGCGCGTCATGCGGCTCCAGGCGTCGGCGGCGTGGACCACAGCAGCCTCATGTCGCATGTGCACAATTCCAACGCCGCGCCGCTCAGCCACGGAAAGCACGTCGTTCAAATGATCCCCGACAAGAGTGAAGAAGCGGTCGATGCCCAGTTGCATCGCAGTGTCGACGAAGAGTTCAGCGCCTGTAGGCATCTCTGTCATACTAAGACTTTTCATGCCTAAGATTCTTTTGACCGGCGGCGCCGGATACATCGGCTCGCATACCGCGCACCGGTTGATGCGAGAGGGATTTGAAGTGGTTGTGGTAGACGACCTGTCGAAAGGATACGCCGGCGCAGTGCCAGCCGATCGGCTGCACGTATGTTCGCTCTTCGATCGAGAGCAGGTGGCCGAATTGCTCCGGAACGAGCGGATCGACGCTGTGATTCATTTTGCGGCGTTCATCGCCGTGGGCGAATCGACCCGCGAGCCGGAACGGTATTTTCATAACAACGTGAGCGGGAGCTTGGCGCTGTTCGCCGCAATGAGCGACGCTGGGGTGAACAAAGTTGTGTTCTCTTCGACCGCGGCCGTGTACGGCAACACCGATGTTTCGCCTATTCCGGAGAACCTGCCATACGACCCAGCGAGTCCGTACGGCGAGACGAAGGTGATGGTAGAACGCGTGCTGCACTGGCTTGGCGAGTGCAAAGGCTTCCGCAGCGTGCGGCTGCGGTACTTCAACGCGTGCGGGGCGAATCCATCGGCGGGTCTGGGTGAACGCCATGAGCCGGAGACGCATTTGATTCCGTTGTTGCTGCGCGCGGTTCGGACGGGCACGCCGATGACACTTTTCGGCGACGACTACGCGACGCCGGACGGCACGTGTATTCGCGACTACATTCACGTCGAGGATCTGGCATCGGCTCATATCGCAGCGGTCCGACACCTGTTGGCGGGCGGCGCATCCGACGTGTTCAATGTGGGGACAGGTGAAGGCTATTCCGTCATGGAAGTCTTGGCGGCCGTGGAGCGCACGACGGGTAAGGCGGTGCCCTATACGATGGGCCCGCGCCGCGAAGGAGACCCGGCGCGGCTGGTGGCCAATTCGGAGAAGCTGCGGACGACTCTGGGCTGGGAGCCGGCCTGCTCGTCGATCGACCGGATTATTCAGGATGCTTGGGCGTTCGAGATGAGCGCCCACGGGTAGTAGCGAAGTGGACGGCGCGTATACAATACGCCCATGAGGACTTTTCTAGCAGTTGCAGCCGCAGCCGCGCTGTCAGCCCAGAATTACGACGTGCTGTTGAAGAACGGCCACGTGATCGACGCGAAAAACAACATCAACGCGATTCGGGACGTAGCGGTGAAGGACGGAAAGATCGCGGCCGTGGCCGCGTTGATCGACGCGTCGCAGGTGAAGAAGGTTGTGGACGTCAAAGGCCTGCACGTGATGCCCGGCCTGATCGACCTGCATGTCCACGTCTTTTATGGCGACGGCCCCAGCTACAGCGATGGGCAACTGAGCGTGATTCCGGATTCCCACACGTTTCGCAGCGGCGTGACGACTGTGGTGGACGCGGGCACTTCCGGCTGGCGGAATTTCGACGTTTTCAAGCGCCGTATTATCGACCGCAATAACACGCGCGTGCTGGTGCTACTGAACATCGTCGGAGCGGGGATGGGTGGAGCCGTTGAGCAGAATATGAGCGACATGGATCCGGCTCCGGTGGCGAACCTGATCAAGAAACACCCGGATATCATCGTCGGCGTGAAGACCGCGCACTTCGCCGGCCCGGAGTGGATCGCCGTCGACAATGCGATCAAGGCCGGAGAGCTGGCGAACGTGCCAATCATGGTGGATTTCGGGGCCTTCCGGCTGGAACGTCCACACGAGGAGCTAATCACCAAGAAATTGCGGCCCGGCGATATGTATACACACACGTATCTGGCCTGGGTGCCGATGCTCGACGACGCGGGAAAGGTGCGGCCGTATCTGTTCGAAGGCAAGAAGCGCGGCGTGAAGTTCGACGCCGGCCACGGCGGTGGCAGCTTCGTGTTCCGGCATGCGGCGCCGGCGATTAAGCAGGGCTTCCTGCCGGATTCGATTTCGACCGACCTGCATACTTCGTCGATGGTGGGCGGCATGAAGGACATGACCAACGTGATGTCGAAGTTCCTGAACATGGGCATGACGCTGGAGCAGGTCGTGCGCGCTTCCACTTGGCACCCGGCGCAGCAGATTAAGCGGCTGGACTTGGGCCACTTGAGCGTTGGCGCGCCGGCCGATATCGCGGTACTGCGCGTGGAGAACGGAGCGTTCGGCTTCGTCGACGTGTACGGCGCAAAGATGAACGGCAAGCAACGTCTGACGGCGGAGTTGACGATGAAAGACGGCCGCTTCTATTGGGATTTGAACGGGCTGCTGCGCGAATCGTGGGACAAGCTGGGCAAGTACAACGCTATCGGCGATCCGGCTTGGGACGGAACGGTTTCGGCCGGCGTCCGGAGCCGCCGGTGAGAGGGCTGGGTTGAGCGCGCGCGACGAGATCGTCACGCTGGTGAATGAACGCAACGAGGTGACCGGCTGCGCGCCACGGTGGAAGATGCGCAGCGAGTTGCTGTTGCATCGCGCGACGTACATCATCGTGACGGATTCCGAAGGCCTCTGGTACGTGCAGAAGCGGACGGCGAGCAAGGACATCTACGCCGGATGGTGGGACCCCTGTACGGGCGGCGTGGTGGTTTTCGACGAGTCCTATGAGGTGGCGGCCGAGCGGGAACTGGCCGAGGAGTTGGGCATCCGCGGCGTTCCGTTGACGACGCTCTACGATTTCTACTTCGGCGACGAGCGCGGCCGCGTGTGGGGCCGTGTGTTTCATTGCGTGTGGGATGGGCCGGTGACGCCGCAGCCGGAAGAGGTGGAGTTCGTCGAGAAGATGAGCGTGGAGGAGATCCGGCGGCGGTCGTTGACGGAGAATTTCACTCCGGACGGCCTGGAAGCGGTGCGGCGGTGGAGTACAACCGGCCCGATCTCCGCCGCTTCCGATTGTCCGGACCCTGGCGGCAAAACGCCCCCGGAAGAACCCGCAATTTAACTGGCCGCTCCGGCGACCGGTTCCGGGTTATACCGGGATGGCGCATCCTTAAACGTTCCAGTACCAGGCATATACCGATCCTTTCCGTGTGGTCCATTTCCGCCGTTTGCCGCGCGTGTCTCTAGCCGGACACCAAGTCCGGATTTCGAAAGGAGTATTTAGACATGGTTCGTTTTCTCGTTCTCTCGATGACGTTCCTGACTCTGCCTTCCTGGGCAAGTCCTATCAACGTCGCCCTGCTCAGCAACGGAGGCTCGGCTCAGCTCAGTTCGTTGCTCGGTACCTTCCCACAGCCGGTAAACCTGATTGACGGCAACCTGAGCAGTTCCGTCAGTACCATTGTTCAAGCCAACGCCTGGGCCCAAGTGACATTCAATGACACCTACTTCGTAACGTTCGCCAGGGTTTTTCCGGATAACCGCGATTGCTGCAGGACTCGCGTCAACAACTTCTCGATGTTTTTGTACAACGCGAACGACGAGGTTGTTTGGTCCAGTACCGGGAATAGCATTCCGGTGGACGCTCCGGAAGTGCAAGCCACCTTCAGCGGCATTAACACCTGGGGCAACCGGATGCGTATGCAACTGGAGCATTCGCAAAATCTCAGTATGCAAGAATTCGAGGTGTTTGCCGACTTAGGAGCGCCGTCGAGTGAAGTGCCCGAGCCTTCCACCTATTTGCTCACGGGAATTGCATTCGCCGTACTTGGCCGGTTGAAGCGAAGAGGCAAGTAGCCGGTCTCGACGAAGAGAACCGCCGGGCCGTTCCGCGAAGCTTCAGGGCAGCGTGCATCGCCTGTTCGAACCGGGTCTAAGACACCGGTCTTGGATCCGGCGGGCCTCCTGTACCCGCGGAT
>VFZO01000016.1 GCA_016871155.1 Acidobacteriota bacterium
AGTAACGCGCGATCCCTGGAAGTCGATCTTGAGAAGGCCGTTGAACGAGAGCTGAAAGGGCTGGTTTTGTTTGTCACCCATTGGGTGCTGTCCTCCGCAGGGGTCTTCGCTGCCTTCAAACCCCTATGGATATTGATGCGGACGAGCATCCGGGAGATTCGCACGCGCGGCTCAAAACGGAAATGTGGGGTCAGCATAGCATGGGCCACACGCGCCCTGCTTCTGGTCACCGGGGAGTCGATGTTACGATGGAAGAAAGTGAAATTTGGCGTCGTCGTCTTCCCTGGCTCCAACTGCGATCACGATGCGCAGTACTCCGTCTCGGCCAATCTTGGCGAACAGGCCGCCATGCTTTGGCACCGCGATACCTCGATTCCCGCGGACGTTGATGCCGTCATCCTTCCCGGCGGCTTTTCCTATGGCGACTACCTGCGCTGCGGTGCGATCGCCAAGTTCTCGCCGATTATCTCCGCGGTCAAAGGCTTTGCCGCCCGCGGCGGGCTCGTTGTTGGCATCTGCAACGGGTTCCAGATCCTGACCGAGTGCGGCCTGCTGCCCGGCGCGCTGGTGCGGAATCAAGGGCTGAAGTTCCTCTGCAAGCCAGTGCAGCTCCGCGTCGAGACCACCAACACCCCCTTCACCAACGCCTGCCACAAAGGGCAAATCGTCACCTTCCCCATCGCCCACGGCGAAGGCTGCTACACCGCCTCCGCCGAAGTTCTAGCCGGACTGGAGGCGGAGGACCGCGTCGTGTTCCGTTACGTAGCGAATCCGAACGGCTCCAACAACGCCATCGCGGGCATATGCAACCGCGAGCGCAATGTGCTCGGCATGATGCCCCACCCCGAACGCGCCACCGATCCTCTCATGGGCTCCACCGACGGACTCACCCTCTTCCGCTCGATGGTTGCCGCCTTCGCCAGCAAATAAAGCATGTCCACAATCACTCCGGAGATACTCACCGCGCACAACGTCACCGCGGATGAGTACAGCAAGATTCTTTCCATTCTCGGCCGCGAGCCCAACCTCACCGAGCTCGGCATTTTCAGCGTGATGTGGAGTGAGCACTGCTCCTACAAGAGCTCCCGCGTGCATTTGAAGAAGCTGCCCACGCGGTCCAAGTACGTTCTGCTGGGGCCGGGCGAGAACGCCGGCATCATCGACATCGGCGACGGCATCGGCATCGCCTTCAAGATCGAAAGCCACAACCATCCCAGCTTCATCGAACCGTTCCAGGGGGCGGCGACCGGTGTGGGCGGCATTCTGCGCGACATCTTCACGATGGGCGCGCGGCCGATCGCGGTAATGGATTCGCTTCGTTTCGGGCCGCTTGACGATCCGGAGACCGGCGCGCGGAACCGGCGCATTCTGGAAGGCGTCGTCAGCGGCATTGCCCACTACGGCAACTGTTTCGGCGTGCCGACGGTTGGCGGCGAGTGCGTGTTCGACAAGTCCTACAGCGGCAACCCGCTCGTGAATGTCTTCGCGCTCGGCGTGATCGACAAGAACAAGATCTTCAAGGGTCAGGCTCATGGCGTGGGTAACCCGGTCATCTACGTCGGCGCCAAGACCGGCCGGGACGGCATCCATGGCGCGACGATGGCCTCCGATGAGTTCACCGAAGAGTCCAAGCAGAAGCGTCCGAACGTGCAGATGGGCGATCCGTTTCTCGAAAAGCTGCTGTTGGAGGCCTGCCTGGAGGCGATGGAGACCGGCGCCGTCGTCGGCATTCAGGATATGGGCGCCGCCGGGTTGACCTGTTCTACGTGCGAAATGGGCAGCCGCGCGGGCACGGGAATTGAGATCGATCTGGCCCGCGTGCCGCAGCGCGAAACCGGCATGACGCCGTACGAGATCATGCTTTCCGAATCGCAGGAGCGCATGCTGCTGGTGGCCGATAAGGGCCGAGAAAAAGAGATCTTCGATGTCTTCGAAAAATGGGGTCTGGACGCCGCGGAGATCGGTACCGTCACCGGGGACGGCGTGCTTCGCGTGCGCAATCACGGCGAGATCGTAGCCGAGATTCCGAATCGCGAACTGGCCGACGAAGCGCCGCTCTACAACCGGCCGTTCACCAAACCGGCTCGCAAGGCGCCGATGGAAGCGCCCGCCTACCAGGCGGGGGACGCCAAGGAGGAGTTGATCCGGCTGCTCTCCTCGGGCGATCTGTGCTCGAAGCGCTGGATCTACGAACAGTACGACCACACCGTACGCACCAACACCACGCTGGGGCCCGGATCGGATGCTGCGATCGTCCGGATCAAGGGAACCGAAACGGCTGTCGCGATGTCCCTGGACGGCAACGGCCGCTACTGCGCGCTCGACCCGCGCGAAGGCGCCAAGCTGGTGGTCGCCGAATGCTGCCGCAACCTCTCCACAGTGGGCGCCGAGCCCGTGGCCGCCACCAACAACCTGAATTTTGGCAATCCGCAAAAGCCCGAGATCATGGCGCAATTGGTGGAGGCGATTGAGGGCATGGCCGACGCTTGCGTGTTCTTCGAAACGCCGATCACGGGCGGTAATGTCAGCCTCTACAACGAAACCCTGGGCGAAGGGATCTATCCGTCGCCGGTGATGGGCATCGTCGGCCTGCTGAAGAACACACGGCCGGTCCCGATGCGGTTTCAGTCGGCGGATCGTGATGTGCTGGTCGTCGGCGGCCTGCGCGAATCGAGTCTCGAGAGGTTTGGCGGCACGCAATACGCGAACGTCATAGCTGGGCAGCTTTGGGGGCTTCCTCCAGAACTGGACATGGACTACGAGAAGCGCGTGCAGCGGGCGATTCGGGAGATCGTCAGTGCCGGGTTGGTGGAGTCCTCGCATGACGCCGGCGAAGGCGGATTGGCCGTAGCGCTAGCCGAGGCGAGCTTCGACGGTGTGGGCGCCCGCATCCAATTGCCCGCCGCCGAACGCCCGGAAGTCCAACTGTTTCACGAAGCGCCGTCGCGTATCGTAGTCTCCACGGCACAGGCGGCGGCCGTTACGGCGATTGCGGCCAAGTACAACGTGGAAGTCGCGGCTATCGGAAAAACGCAAGTTGGCCGCTTATTGATCGATACGAAAATCGATGCCACAATCGAAGAGTTGCGCGAACCCTGGTCGGCCTCCCTGGAGAGAATGCTGCATGCATGACGAAGCGGATCTGCATTTCGACAAGCTCCACGAGGAGTGCGGCGTCTTTGCCATTTACGGCCATCCGGAGGCGGCAAACGTCACATACCTGGGCTTGTACGCGCTGCAGCACCGCGGGCAGGAATCCGCCGGCATCGCCAGCGGTAACGGCAACCAGATCGTATGCCGCAAGGACATGGGCCATGTGGCCGACATCTTTCAGCCCGAGGTGCTAGGCCAGTTGCCGGGGCATATGGCGATCGGCCATACGCGCTATTCGACAACCGGCGATTCGAAGATGTTGAACGCGCAACCGTTCAGCGTGCAGTGCCATAAGGGGCCCATCGCCGTCGCGCATAACGGCAATATCACCAACGCGGCCGAGCTGCGGCGCGAATTGGAAGCCGATGGATCGATTTTCCAGGCCACCTCGGATACCGAGGTGATTCTGCATCTGGTCGCGCGTTCGCGCGAACGAACACTGGCCGGCGCGCTGCGCGAGGCGTTGCTGCAACTGGAGGGAGCGTTTTCGCTGGTGTTCCTGGCGGCGGATCAGTTGATCGTCGCGCGCGACCCGCACGGCTTCCGGCCTTTGGCCATGGGCCAGATGGAACTGAGCGAGCATAGGATCGGGTATGTGTTCGCCTCCGAGACTTGCGCGTTCGACCTGATCGACGCCGTGTATCTGAACGATGTGGAGCCCGGCGAAATGGTCATCGTGGGTCCGAAGGGCGTCACGCGGGAACACTACGCTCCGAAGCGCAATTTGGCCCACTGCGTCTTTGAGCATGTCTACTTTGCCCGCCCGGACTCGCTGGTTTTCGGGCGTCCCGTGCAGCTCAGCCGTGAGGCGATGGGAAGGCGGCTGGCGGAGGAACACTTCGTCGACGCCGACGTGGTTGTGCCGGTACCGGACTCCGGCGTCGCGGCCGCCATCGGCTTTTCGGCCCAGAGCGGAATTCCGTTCCGGCAGGCCTTGATCCGCAACCACTACGTAGGCCGGACGTTTATCGAACCGTCGCAGGCCATCCGCGATTTCGGAGTGCGATTGAAGCTGAACCCGGTGCGCCACCTGCTGGAAGGCAAACGCGTGATCCTGGTCGACGATTCCATTGTGCGCGGCACGACGTCCCGCAAGATCGTTCGAATGGTGCGCAACGCGGGCGCGAAGGAAGTGCATATGCGCATCTCCTGCCCACCCACGATTTCGCCCTGTTTCTACGGCGTCGATACTCCGAACAAACAGCAACTGATCGCCGCCAACTCCACCGTTGAGGAGATTCGCCGTTTCGTCGAGGCCGATTCGCTTGGCTACCTTTCGCTGGGCGGACTGACCGACGCGGTGGGCGACACGAATCGCGATTTCTGCAACGCCTGCTACACGGGCAACTATCCGACGGATCTGGTGCAAGTGGAAGCGCTGCTGCGCAATGGTGCCAGAGTCGATTAGATGTCCGTCGCTGTTTCCGGTTCCGCCGCCGCCATTCCGTATTCGCGCATCCGGGAACTGGCCGAGCTCGCCATGACGATGGACAACGTGCTGAAGCTCTACTTCGGCGAGTCCAACTTGCCCACGCCCGAGTTTCTGAAACGGGCGGCGGACAAGGCGATGCGCGACGGCTTCACCTACTACACGCCCAACGCCGGCCTGGTCTCCACGCGCAGGGCGCTGGCGGACTACTATCAGCGCCTTCACGGTGTGGCGCTGCAGCCGGAGAGCGAGATTATCGTGACGAATTCCGGCGTGCAGGCGCTGCACGTGGCGATACGATGCACGATCGATCCGGGCGACGACGCGCTGGTCCTGACCCCGGCCTGGCCGAACGCCTGCGCGATTTTGAAGATGTACGGCGCGCGGCCGGTGGAACTGGCGCAACCGCTCAACGGCAACCGGTACACGATCGACATTGGCCAGTTGGAGGCGGCGCTGACGCCAAAGACGAAACTGCTGGTCTACACGTCGCCCTCGAATCCGCTGGGCTGGGTGGCGACGGAGGAGGAGCAGAAGGCGCTGCTGGAGTTCGCCCGCAAACATGGACTTTGGCTGCTGGCCGACGAGGTCTACGAGCGGCTGGTCTATAGCGGCGCGGAGACGGTCCCGTCGATCCTTCGATTCTGCACACGGGAAGACGCCGTCATCGTCGCGCAGAGTTTCTCGAAAGCGTGGTGCATGACCGGCTGGCGGCTAGGCTGGATGGTCGCGCGCAAGGACCTGGCCAAGCGCGCCGGCGAGTTGAACGAGTTCGTCATCAGTTGCGCTCCGTCGTTCGTGCAGCGGGCCGGCGAGGCGGCGCTGGCGTGGGGCGACCCGCCCGTGCGCGAACTAGTGACCATGTTGCGCGGCAATCGCGACTACTGCATTGGCGAGTTGCGCAAGATGAAGGGCGTCTCGCTGCCGGAACCGGAGGGCGCGTTCTACCTCTTCCCGCAAATCGAGGGCTTGACGGATTCGTTCGCGTTTTGCAAGAAGCTGCTGATGGAAACCGGTGTCGGAATCGCGCCCGGCGTGGCGTTCGGCGCCGGCGGCGAAGGCCGCGTGCGGCTCTGTTACGCCGTCGAGCGCCCGATCCTGGAACAGGCGATGGAAAGGCTCGGCGGCTTCCTGCATGGCTAGCGATCCGCGCGCGCTGATGAACAAGTTCGCGCCCGGGTTCCCGCCCTGGGTGCGCGTGAAAGGGATGGAGATCCTGAATCAGGGCCTGCTGGACAGGCCGGCCTACTCCAACGGAGAGTGGCAGGCAATTTCGCGCGCGGGCGGAGAGTATCTGGTTGCGGCCGGTCCATCGGGAATCTTCTGCGAGTGCGAGTTCTTCCAGGAGAACGCCTTCTGCAAACACTCGTGGGCGCTCCTTTGTTCGGTGACGAAGGGGTCGCCGCAGCAGGCGCCGCCGCCCGCGCCGCCCAAACGGCGCGCCAACTGGCACGAGTTCGTGAACTCCGCGTACCAGGACGAAGAAGGCGGCAGCTACCGCCACGATTCCCGATTCGGCGACGCGCTGGTCTACCGGATCGGCGTGCCGAATTCGAATATTCACCACTGTCTGGAAGTGGAGTTATTCTACCGGGAGACCAAAAAGAACGGACAGCCCTCGCTGCCGAAACAGGTACGCCTGGCCCGGTCCGACGTGGCGCGTTTGCCGGACGCGGAGGATCGCGCCATCCTCTCCGAGTTGCTGCTGGTGTTGCCGGAGAATGCGTCGTGGAGTTACTACAGCGGTTTCGACAGCGTGCGCACTACCATTCTTCTCGCCGGCGACAGAATGCCGCCGCTCATCCAGAGGATCATCGCCACGGGCCGCGCGTTCACGGGAACGGCATATGGTCCGAAGGACGATTGGCGGCCCGCCTCCTGGAGCGACGCCAAGTGGGGCGTAACCGCCACCGCGACGGTGCCCGAAGAGGGGTGGATCGAAGTGAAATTCCGCCTGTCGAACGGACTCCCGGTTGAGACGCCGAAGAAGCCGGTCTTCATCGACGGCCGCCTGGTGATGACCGGTGGCGGCGGCTTCGCCGAGTTCGAATCGCCCGTTACGCCGTCGTTGCTGCGCTTCGCCTCGAACGGCGAGCCGATGAGCGTGCCGCGGACGGAGTGGCCGAAGGTGTTCGCCCTCATCTCGGCGATGCGGCAGGCGCCCGTTTGGGACCTTCCCGATGAATTGCGGCCGCGCGAAGTGCGGGGCACGCCGAAGCCGCGGCTGAAGCTTCGCATGGACCAGTTGGCGAACCACGCCGAGGGAACGCTGAGTTTCGTCTACTCGGATCCGCCCCGGCAGTTGGAGGTTTCCGATTACGACGGCTCCTTCGCGCTGGACGAGCGGGGATTGGAGATGGTCGTCTTCGATCAACCGTTCCACCAGAGTTCGCGGAGGATGTTGCGCGAGCTTGGATTCAAGAGCGCCCAGAGCCAGGAGGCGGATCAGCGGGTTTGGAATTTGCCGTTCCCCAAGTTCGCGCCCTCCGTGCGCGGTTTGTTGGCTGAAGGCTGGGAGGTGCTGGCCGAAGGCAAGCCGATCCGGTCGATGACCGCATCGAAGGTCAAGGTCGCTTCCGGCATCGACTGGTTCGAGGTCCGGGCCACGGCCGACTTCGACGGCCAGGAGTTAGACCTGCCCGCGATGCTGGCGGCGTTGAAGGAGAAGTCGCGCTACGTGAAGCTGAGCGACGGAAGCGTTGGCCTGCTTCCCGAGGAGTGGATCCAGCGCTACTCGCCCATGGAGGCGGTGGCGAAAGAGGTGGATGGCGCGTACCGGTTCAAGTTGCCGCAGGCCGCGCTGCTGGATGCGTTGCTGGACGAAAAAGAGCGAGTCATTACCGACGCACCGTTTGAGAAGGCGCGCGCCCGGTTGCGCGGCTACCAAGGTTTGGCGCCGGTCCCGCAGCCCGCGGGATTCCAAGGCACCATGCGGCCCTACCAGTGCGAAGGTCTTGCGTGGCTGCAGTTCCTGGCCGATACAGGTTTGGGCGGCTGCCTGGCCGACGACATGGGCGTTGGAAAGACCATCCAGATGCTTGCCCAGTTGGAGGAGTTCCGCGCGCGGCGCGCAGCCGGCGAGGCTTTGCCTCCGGATCTTGTGGTGGTGCCGAAGTCGCTGCTGTTCAACTGGGTGGCTGAGGCTCGCAAGTTCACGCCCATGCTTCGGACTCTGGATTACACCGGCATCGCCCGCGACAAGGAAGAGTTCAACAATCACGATGTGGTGCTGACGACCTACGGCACGCTGCGGCGGGACATTGTTGCGATCAAGGACTACAAGTTCAACACGATCGTGCTGGACGAAGCCCAGGCCATCAAGAACGCGGGATCCGATTCGGCCAAGGCCACGCGGCTTCTGAGCGGCCGTCATCATGTGGCCATGACCGGCACGCCGGTGGAGAATCATATCGGCGAATTGTGGAGCCTGTTCAGTTTTCTGAACCCCGGCTTGCTCGGCGCGAACGCGATTTCGAAAACGGGCATGACGATGGAACCGGAGTCGCGCGCATGGCTGCGCAAGGCGCTGCGGCCGCTGATTCTTCGAAGGACGAAACAGCAGGTGGCGAGCGATCTGCCGGAGCGAACCGAGCAGGTTCTTTACTGCGAGCTCGAACCCGAGCAGCGCAAGCTCTACAACGGCATTCTGTCGCGCGTGCGGAAGGATCTGACGCAGAAGATCAAGGAATCGGGCCTGGCGAAGTCGAAGATCCATGTGTTGGAAGCGCTGCTGCGCCTGCGGCAGGCCGCCTGTCATCCGAAGCTGCTGGACGAGAAGACGAAAGCGGCGTCGGCGAAGTTTGAAGTGCTGCTGGAAAATCTCGACGAGGTGGTCCAGGAAGGGCACAAGGTGCTGGTGTTTTCGCAGTTTACGAGCCTGCTGGCGCTGCTGAAGCCGCATCTCGATCAGGCCGGAGTGAAGTACGAGTACCTGGACGGCGCCACCACGGACCGCAAGGCGCGAGTCGAACATTTCCAAAGCGACCCCGGCTGTCCGGTATTCCTGCTGAGTTTGAAAGCCGGCGGCACGGGACTGAACCTCACCGCCGCCGACTATGTGTTCCTGCTCGACCCGTGGTGGAACCCGGCGGTGGAGGCGCAGGCCATCGACCGCACGCATCGCATCGGCCAGACGCGGCCGGTGTTCGCTTACCGCATCGTCGCCCGCGACACGATTGAGGAGCGAATCCTCGAATTGCAGCAGTCCAAACGCGATCTGGCCGAGGCGATTCTCGGCGAAGACAACGCCATCATCGCCAATCTGCGGGCCGAGGATTTGGACTTCCTGTTGTCTTAGCGTTCCGCTACTATGGAGCGAGTGTTCGACGTGGAACAGCCGGTCCCCGAACCGCAGCCTATTACACCCGTGGCAGGGCGGGAGCGCATCGCGGCGATGGACGTGCTGCGCGGCATCGCGGTGTTCGGGATCTTCCTCGTCAACATGCCGTTGTTCGTTGCTCCATCGAAGGCGTTCTTCGACTGGGAGAGCAACCCGTTGTGGACGTCGACGCCGGATCGCGCCGTGACGCTGCTGATCTATATATTTGCCCAAGGTAAGTTTTATACGCTATTCTCCTTCCTGTTCGGGCTCGGCTTCGGCGTGCAGATGATCCGTGCGGCGGAGCGCAACGCGGCGAACTTCGAACGGGTGTACGGCCGGCGGCTGGGCGTTTTGCTGGCCATTGGCACGGTCCACTTCATGGCCGTCTGGTGGGGCGATGTTCTGCATGTCTACGCTCTGCTGGGCTTTCTTCTGTTCGTGTTTCGAGATTGCACCAGCCGGACGCTGGTGCATTGGGTGATGTGGCTGACGTTCCTGCCGGTGGCGGCGGGGATTGTTGGCACGACGATCGGTCACTTTGTGGAAAAAAAGCCGGCCGTCGCGCGGGACCTGCAACGCTTGCGAAATCAAGAGCGGCAGGCCACGAAGATGGCGGAGAACATTCGCGTTTACCAGTCGGGCACCGCCGCCGAGATTCTTGCCGACCGCGCGAAGGCGAACCTGAACCATCTGGCGGCCGAGGCCGGCTGGTCGATGGAACTGCTTGGCAATTTTCTGTTGGGCCTGCTGGCGGCCCGGCATCGAGTCCTTACTTCCGTGGGCGAGCATCTGCCGCTGCTTCGAAAGTTGGCCTGCGCCGGCCTGCCGCTGGCGCTGCTGTTCACGGCGGGCGACCTGCTGTATGGCTACCAGCATCCCGGCGAGCCGGATCCGCTGTGGCGCACGCACACAGGCCTAATCCGGGAATTTCTGTGCCGGCCGTTGATCGCTTACGGCTACGCGGCGGCGCTGCTTTTGACCGGAGTGCGCGGCTGGATGACGCCCATCGCCGCCGTGGGCCGGATGGCGCTTACGAATTACCTGCTCCACTCGTTGACGTTTACGACGATCGCCTTGAGCTATGGTTTTGCGCAGTATGCAAAGATTCCGCCGGTGATGGGCCTGTTGTACTGCGTGGGATTCTATGCGCTGCAGGTTCCTTTTTCGCAGTGGTGGCTTCGACACCATCCGTACGGGCCGGCCGAGTGGCTGTGGCGGAGCCTGACTTACGGCGAGCGCCAGCCGTGGGCGAATCCGCGGTGACTGCCGTCGCGGGCGAGCTGTTCCGGGCGGATTCCTCGATCCTGCGGTTCATCATTTCGATGACCGTTTGGGACCCTCCGTCACTTTTTGAGTATTTGCGTATGTCGTTGAGGAGTTTGACCAAACGCGCGATGTCGCGGGTATGGGCACGGGCCCGGCGCTCGAGGCGTTCGGCGGCGGCGCAGCCTTCGGTTTCGACGCGGATGTAGGCCTCTTCCGGCGTTTGGTCTGTCGGGCAGTTTCTTAGGAATAACTGCATTTGGTTTGCGGTGACCTGCTGGGCGGCGCGGCTCAAACGGCGGGCGGCCCATTGATGATTGGCGATTTCGTCGACGATGCCGTACTCGAAGGCGTTGCCTGGATGAAACTGGTCGACGACAGTGGCCCAGAGCAGCTCGTAAGCGTTGGGATCCTCGTGCGGGAGGACGGTGGCTTTTGCGGCGTAGGCGGCGTGCTTCAAGTTCACCTTGGCACACTTCTCCTTGCCTTCTTCGGTTTTCGGCCCTTTCGACTTGGCACCGTTGATTCTGGCCTGTTCGGACCGTGATCGCTTTTGTTGTCGCATGGGATTGCCTCGTTAGAAACTGAAAAGCCCCCGGTTTTTGGCCAGGGGCTATTGGGTGGGCGCTTTGCGCTCCACGAAAACAGGATACACACGCGGCAAGCGCTTTCGCGGATCTTAAGGCTTTGGAGGGCTGGAAGCGGTTGAGAAGATTGAAGAAGATTTTTTTCGGAGTTTCGTGAATGTATAAGTTTTCATCGGCGGAAAAGCGAGGAGACGCCGGGGAGGCCGAGGGGGCGGGTCCGGTGATCGGGGTTTGGCGGAGGATGGGTTTGCGCCGGGCGGACTCGGGAGCGGCCGGGGCCGGGGAGGTTGGGGAGATCGCGGGTGAGATTGGCGTTTATCGTTCTCTAACGCCCTAAGCAAACCGGAAGTTGTTTCAGGTCAACGTTTTGGGCGTGCTGCGTTCATGCGTGGTCCCGAACGGCGCGATCCTTCAGAGGCCCGGTCGTTGCTGGGTCGCAGTTGCTTCGGGGCCTAACGGCTTCGGTCAAATCAACGCGCGGGCGAGCCAGCGCCCATAGAGTTCAACGCCTTGTTCGGCGGCCCTCCAGAAAGACATCGTGGACTGCCTCCACGAGTGCAAAGGTGATAATGTGAAACGCGTCGGCCTCAGCGCGCGAGACGCGCACCTCCTCGTCCGGGCTGCGTCCGAGCGCAAGGATCTCGGAATCGTTGCCGTCGGTTCGCCATGAGAATGACCAGTGGGCAAATGCATGCCGCAGAAGCATGAAGTCTCTGTTGGAGAAGAAGGCGCGCACTGCCCGAAGCGGGACCGCCGAACCAGTCTGACGTCGGAACGCTTCGCTGTTCAGGAAGCGCATGATTGGCCCGTCAAGGACGAGGAATGTCGGGATCCAGCGTCCGAGAAACCATCCACGTGCCGCAACCCCACGCACAGAGACAGGCGTGGCTCGCCAATCCGCCCGCGCGCTCATCGCAATGGAAGTGAACAGCATCTCAACGGCGCTGCCGACCGAAGGATTCCGCCCAAGATAGCTGGACACGTCGGCGCGCACATCGGTCTGGGCATAGAGATCGTCGAAGGCCGTCATCAGCACTGTGTATGGCTGGTCCGACGATGTCCACGCGGACGAGGAGACACGGGAACTTAGGGCAGTGAAGGCCCGTCGAAGTTGGGCGTCACGATCGGGTTCGTGCCGAGGATGACCAGCTGGTGCGGCAGCTTCATTCTCGGCGAGGACTGGACCATTGTCCTCATTTGCGAACAGGACGAGCATGCCGGGTGCCTCTATCGCCATGTACCGATCCGATTGCGGATGAGTATCCCGCGGAAGCTCAAGCAACCGACCCTTCTTCGTCACCGTAAAGACAGGGCTTCCAGCTTCATCAAGTGCGGTCATGTGAGCCTAAGACGAAATCAGTGTCAGCATTTGGGCCAGCAAGTCGTTCGGGCCACCAAGTATCGACTATACAGACACTTCCGGGCGTGTTGCAAGACTTGCCTTCCGGTTCTCCTGCCGACTACCCTAATTCCGCCGGCGTCGGTGCCGTACGAACAGCAGCGCCGTACCAATCTTCCGGGCACTATGGCGTTACACAGGAGCTATCTCTATCGTTCCGCCGCAGCGACAGCGTCGGAACTTTAAGCACGAGTTCTGTGATTGCAAATGGGTTTGCCCTTTGGTCAATGGAGGGCCGCCCAAATTGGACCCGGTGAGTCTTGCCGATTTGTCGATCGACAAGAGGACTTGGCCGCTGGACAGGGTGTACACTGCTAGCATGCACTTCGTCGTTCTTCAAGGGATGATCCTAAACGTCGCTGAGATCGAATCTATCGTTGACAGGCCCGGGTCTACATCGACCTTGACGTTTCGAGGTGGGCGAACCATCGAAATCCCTGATTCCACTGCGAAGCAAATTGCAGGCCTGTTGCAAAAGAACACAATGATCCTTTCGTAGTTGTAGGGGTTGGAGATCAACGGCATTCGATGGGCGCAACTGCCGTGGCGAGCGGTCTCTCGCAGTAACACGGCTGGTGTGTGCAGATTGGATTGATTGACTTCGCCAGGGCGGACAAGCGGTCTGTCAGTGTCGGAAATCTCCCACCATTGGGTAGTCACGATCGCTACGCTGCAACGAGCAGTCTTCCGCTTAGCGTCTGGCAGGTGGCGATCTCGGTCCGGAGGCTTTAGGAGACTAACGCGGAAGGATAGTCGTCTCGCAAACTAAGCGTTCCACAACGGATGGGTTCAGGGCTAGGGTTTTGGATCCTCGATCAAATCGACATGTCCTGGTCCTCTGGATCGATATCGTTGCGTGCCGACACCTCGCGGATTTCCTTTAGCGAGCCTTTGAGCTTCTCCCATACGGGTTTGAGACCCTGATCGTCACCGTTGTCCTTGCCCAGTCCTGCCCGATCACCAACGATATCATCTGCCAGCGCCCGACATTTTATCTTCAACTCCAATGCTACGCTCTTCCGTTCCGCCCACTTGAACTGGCTAGACATGAACGTTAGTATCGTGGTCATCGCCCCGACCGCGAAGAATGCGACTGGCAGAACGCCTTCCGAATATGTCGGGGCAAATTTCGTGATCTGGTCGCGGAAAGCTGTAAGTACGCCCAGGCAGGCGAGGAGCAAGCGCACAGAGGACGATTTCCATGAATACGACGAAAACTTTCTGTCAAACCTAGAGTGCATCTTGCGTAGATCGGCGAGTCTTGCGTCCACGAGTTCGGAATACGTTTCTGCCATTCGAGTAGCGTAGCATCCGCCACGACTGCGGCGCGCCAGTGCCCAATCAAATCCTGGTATGGTAAAGAGGCTCAAACTACGAATCGATATGCCACAGCGATTCAACCCGTACTTGCGTGATAACCGAATGCAGGACGTTATCGCCGCGATCCAGTTCTTGGGGCACTACGAAGACTACGACCTCACCGACGACGATTTCCGGCGGCGAATTGCGTTCGATCCCAAAAGCGCCGATTCGTGGTCGGGTGTCTTCGAACAACACCCTGAGTTTTTTAGGAAGAGTGAACACGCCGACGACTATTCGCTTATCCTGCGACGCGCGAAGAAAAAGACCGCTGAAGGCCACCGACCGCAGCTGAGCGAGGCCGAGGTCGCGATGCTGGTTGACGCCGCGATCCATCTCCAGAAACATGCTCTTGAGATGCAGAGAGAACGTCGGGCCTGGGTGCCGCTCCTGATGACAGGAATCGGAATTCTAGCTACCCTCGCCGGAACAGTGCTGGGTGCCTGGCTCAGATGATAGAGCCAGGGTTGCCAGTCCGATAACTCCCGCAAAGTCGCGAAGGGAACCGAATTCCAGTACCGGGGCGAGTTCCGTTCTAGCGACTCGGGCGCATGGGTGATCGCGGGTGAGATTGGCGCCATTCGCGGGCTATCGAGACCGATACCGCACATTATCCCGCCTGGTGTCTGCCCGCCTCGCCTTCTTGCTGCCGTCGCGCCTCGAAGTTGGCCCACATTGACTCGAATTCCTGGCGTGAAATGCCTGCGTGCTCATCCGGTACGAATTTCATATTCGAATCCGTCCAGAAGCCGAAGTTCCTGCCAATCGGGCCGGCCACTATCGGAATGTTCTGAACATCGAAGCCAAGTTCCCTCTGCGGAGCCCCGCTGTCGTCGACCTCGACCCACCATTTGCAAACGTGCTGGTAGTGGTTCTCAAAATCAGGGTTAGCGAGTGGGACAACCTTTTTCAGGACCCGCAGCCACATCGGCAGATGCTGAGGTCCGGGGATTTCTGTGGCGAGCTTCGTCTCGATGACCCTCATGTCCTTAGATCTTCTTGATTCGCAAGAACTGTAGCACGATAGCTCGCACAAAGTCGCGAAGGGAACCGAATTCCCGTACCAGGGCGAGTTCCGTACCAGCGACTCGGGCGCATGGGTGATCGCGGGTGAGCATGGCGTTCACCGGTAAACCACCATGCGACAGCCAGTACGCTCGCTACGGCGTTCCAGTTGGCCGGAACGGACGCAACAGGCCGCTCGCTTCGTACCATGGGAGGAGTGTTGAACGCCGATCAGCTACGAACCTTCGGCCGCGATGGGTATCTCGTCGTGCGCGGCGTGGCCGCCGAGTCTCTACTCGCCGAGTTGTCGACCGAGGTCCTGGATCTCGTGGCTCGGAAACCACCGCCGGCTGGCAGAGTCGGATTTCACCATTACTTCGAAGAACCCGGCGATCTCCCCAAGGCGTGCGCGATTCTGAGAGATTCGGGTGTCCTCTCGATGGCGGCTGAGCTGGTGGCGCCCCATGCAATCGATCTTGCGTTCCCGCACATTCAGATCGCCACCAGCATCTACGGTTGGGATCATGAGCCCGGTGGAGGCCACATCGACGGGTATGGGCTTCCGGATCAAACCGAGCCAGCAACGTTCACGATGCTTGCCGGCATCTATCTCGGAGACGAGTCGGAGCGAGGCCGGGGGAACCTTTGGGTGTGGCCCGGCTCTCATCTCGGCCACCAGCGGCTGTTCCGGGAACGCGGCGTGGATGTCTTGATGGCACCAGAATCCGAAGGTGGCCACGCCTGCCTGCTGGACCCGCCACCCGATCTCGGTCAAGGCCAGCCTGTGCTTGCCAAACGCGGCGACGTACTGCTAGCTCACTATCTGCTGGCCCACAACCACAGCGGAAACATGTGGAACCCTCTTCGGAGCATCGCCTACTACCGTCTTGCCGCTGAAGGCCACCGGCAACGATGGCGAGACACGCACCTCGACGCACTACACGAATACGCCCCAGTCCGGGCGGCGCTCGTCTCTTGACGGACAGGGCGCCGCAAGCAAGCGCGAGTCCTAATGAGCGGATAGAGAACGATCAGTCCCATGCCGGACGTACAGAATCCGGCACAGAGACAATGAAAAAAGGGAACGGGTGGAGGGAACCGCGGGATATGCGCTACCTCCTGCCTCGGCCTACGCTTGGAGAGTTTGATATTCCGAGGAATGGCAGGCTTTCTGGACGCTCGCGCGGCGGCCAGAGCCGGACTCCGCATCCGGTTTGAACGCGGGTTTCCCGGTTGCAAACAGCTAGACCGGGACACCCGCCATGCGTGCGATCGCGATGGCATTTGTCTCCGGCGTGACCCCCGGCTTCAGCCGATAGTCGAAGTCGAGCGGATGCCGCCCGGTGCTTGCCATGTGAACGTTTGATCCCCCGTGATCTGCGAGGGAGGCAAGAGCAATGTCATGAGTCGAGAGCGCACCAACAGCGCCACGTTTCACGAGAGTCTGTACGACGGCGTCAGCCGCCAACTGGCGGTCCCGGGAGTTCGTTCCGCTGAAGATCTCATCTATGAGGAAGATAACGGGCTGTTGCAGGGACGCGTCAAGTGTCTCACGCAGACGCTGAACCTCGGCAAGGAATCGAGACTTTCCTTCTCGCAACGAGTCTCCGACAGAGATGGAAGCGTACACGCTCATTGCCGCCATTCGAACCGACTTCGCCCGGACGGGAGCGCCGGCCAGGGAGAGAACTGACGCGAGGCCCATTGATCGCAAGAGCGTGCTCTTGCCAGACATGTTCGAGCCGCTGATCACCCAGAACTTCTGGCCGGAACCGAGTGTGACGCCGTTGGCGACGCAAGCCGCCCGCGGCAACAACGGATGTCCCAGCGCCTCTGCGTCGAAAAATGCACTGGCCTCGGAAACCTCCGGCCAGCAGTCTTCCGGATTTTCGTAGGCGTAGCAGGCAAGCGCACTCAGCGCCTCAAACTCGGCCCATGTGTCCATCCACCGGAGCATCGCGGTTTTATGCCTCCCGCGCCACGCATCCAGAGCCAAGGCTGTTTGCGTGCCCAAAGCCAACCAAAGAGACAAGTGGTACAGCCAATCCTTGTTGCGCTCGGCGAGGATCATGAACCACGAATCCAGTTCCCCGATGGTGCGATCCGCACCTGCGGCACACTGAACCAACTGTGCCAGCTTGGGTGAAGCGAATTCCAGGCCAGCGAGCATTGCCAAGCCCTCGCGCATGACCCTGATTTCGCTGGCTACCGGACCGGCGGCGGCGAGTGCCACACGGACCCATCGAAATAGGAACCCAGCTACGAGCGCTTGCAGGGCCGCAATGGTACAAATCGGCCCCCACAAGACCGGCCAAACAACCGACGGCGCAACAAGCAAGGAGACTGACAGTACAAGCAAGACCAGGCTGCTGGCACACAAGCCTAGGCGCAGCAGCTTCGCGCGGTGGATTGACGCCGCGTCCAGCCATTCGGCGAACGTCTCCCATCTCGACTCCTGGAAATCGTGCTGTCCCAAAAGCGCGATCTGCTCACGAAGGCCGGTCCTAGAAGCCAACTCCCGGACTGCTTCTTGGCGTTCCCGGGCTTCTTTGGAACCGGCGGGCTGGAGGAGGAATCTTCCCAGGCGTTCCCGTCCCAAATGGGTTCTCGCCGTGCATATTCGCTCGAAAAGCGAGCCTTCACCAAACACGCCAAGGCCGGCCGCGTAGGGATGATCACCTGGCTGGAACTCCAAGCCCTGGTGCCCCTTGCCGGCCCACTGACCCTCAACCCGCGCTTTGGCGCATTCATAGAAGGCGCTCAGGCGATTCAGCCGGGCCCCTTGCAACCGCAAACGTCCATACTTGCGAATCGAGATCAGAACTGGCGGGATGGCGAGCGGCGGGTACCAAACCGGGATCGACTTTCGATAGTAGGCCAAGAGCCCGAATCCAAGCGCAATGACGACGGCGAGAGCTGCGACCGAAAGCACCCCCAACTGCTTACTCTGGATGCTGGCCAGCCCTGCCTGCAAGTCGTGGAAACGCTGTTGGTAATGAATTAGAACTTCGCCTGTCGTCACCCTCTCAGGCTAACAACGAGCCGGCAGAACCGGCAAAATCGCATTCTCACGCTTGTACTGAGAGCGTGCCGCCCGGCTTGTCACTTTTTGCGCGGGGCGGCGAGGCGGTTCGGATTGCGGGCCGGGATGAGGATCCCTTCCAGGTGCGCAGCGAGGGTGCGGATCTGGGCCTCTGAAGCGACGGTGCCCAGGGCGGCGAGGTGGACGGCGCCGGCGTATGCCGAATACGCGGTGAGCGCCCAACTGGCTGCCTGCTCCGGCGACAGGCCCATCTCTGCGTAGATGGCGCGGATGTAGGCAAGACGGCCGGAGGTAACCTCTCGTACGACGGGGATTGCCTTCCGATCGCCGGCGAGGGCGGCCGAGACGATGGCGCTTTCGGCACGGAGGCGGGCGGGCGCGGTCCAGGCGGCGTCGATCAGAGCGGCTAGGCGCTCGCGGGGGCCGGCGATGGCGGAGAGCCGGGCGATCACGCTGGTGAATCCTCGCGATTTCCAGGCGGCGAGAACCGCAGAGATGAGGTCGCCGCGATCGCGGAAATGCCAATAGAAGCTGCCTTTGGAGACGTGAAGCTTCCGGGCAAGGGGTTCGACGGCGAGGCCGTCGAAGCCGGCAACAGCGAGTTGGTCGATGGCGGCTTCGATCCAGTCCTCGCGCGTGAGGAGCCTCTTTGCTTTTGGCATGGCGAACTGCCATACTACACCGTATGGACGATACGGGTGCGTATGGAAGAGTGACTCCCGGAGTTTCGTTGGTGGCGATCGGCGTGATCCACCAGGCTGTGGGCGTGGCGCTGGGGCGCGGAGAATTGATTGCACTGTGGCGGGCCGGGGTAGTGGACCAGGCGGAAGCCAATCCGATGAGGATGGCGTTGGTCTGGTTTCTGCTGTTCGGATTCGCGCTGATCTTTGCGGGCTGGGTGACGCACCGGCTCGAAGTTTCGGGCGGACGATTCTCGCGCGGACTCGCCTTGGGTTTGGGCGCGTTGTGCGCGACCGGCGTGCTGCTGATGCCGGCGTCGGGGTTTTGGCTGGGGTTTATTCCGGCGGTGCAGATCTGGCGGCGCGCGACGCTGTAGCCGATACCGCCACCCTCGTCGAAGGCAGGCCCCCCATTGACACCAATCATTCGAACATGATTTGGTGCTGGGATGCGATACGCCCTCGCTTTCCTTTTTCTTCTACCCGCCTCTGCATCCGCGCAGGTGCTCTACGGGTCCCTGGTAGGCAACGTAAGCGATGCATCCGGAGCTGCCGTACCCAACGTCGCGGTGTCACTAACGCACACGCAGACTGGTCAACGCCGTCAGGCCGAAACAAACGAACTCGGGGTCTACAACGTAGTGGCCGTGCCCAGCGGCACCTATGCCGTCGAATTCGTCAAATCCGGTTTTGCCCCTTCCAAGAAGGAAGGCGTTCAGGTCAGCATCAACAACGTTACGCGCGTCGACCAGGTTTTGCAGATTGGCGCTGTTACCGAATCGGTCCAGGTAAGCGCGCAAGCCGCCGTTCTCCAAACCGACCGCGCGGAAGTCCGCCGCGAGATCAGCTCACGCAACCTCGTCAACCTGCCCGTCCCGCCGGGCCGCAACTACCAGCAGCTTTTGCTCACTGTGCCCGGCGTCTCGCCGCCGCAGAACGCCGGCAGCAACATCGCCAACCCGTCCCGCGCCCTGGTCTACAACGTGAACGGAACCTCATCGATGGGCAACGGCATTCGTGTCGACGGCACCGCCACCAACGGTGTCTGGCTCCCCTGGTACGCCGCGCACGTGCCCTCCATCGAATCCATCGAAAACGTGAATGTGGTCACCAACAGCTTTGACGCCGAGCAGGGCTTGGCCGGTGGCTCCGCGGTGAACGTGCAGATCAAGAGTGGCAGCAATCAACTCCACGGCTCCGCCTTCGAGTTCCACAACAACCAGCACCTGCAGGCCGACCGGTTCTTCAATCCCCTCGGTCAGAAACCCAAGGCCATCTTCAACCAGTTCGGCGGCACCATCGGCGGACCCATCAAGCGCGACAAGTTGTTCTACTTCGCCAGCTACGAAGCGTCGCTGGACCGCAAGGTGGCCGACGCTTTCGGCACCGTCCCTACCGCGGAGATCCGCGCCGGCAACATGTCCGCGTCGCAAAACCAGATCTACGATCCCGCCAGCGGCACGGCCACCGGCACAGGCCGCATGCCCTACCCCGACAAGCGCGTCCCGGCTTCGCTCTTTGATCCCATCATTCAGAAGCTCGTGCAACTGACGCCTCAGCCCACCCTGCCTGGCATTGCGAACAACTTCTACCGCAACTGGCCTGACACGTTCGACCGCCACACCATCGATTCCAAAGTCAACTGGAATGTCAACTCCCGGCTCAACGTCTACGGCCGTCTCAGCACACTTCGCTACGAGAACAAGACCGATCTGCTGCTCGGCGACCTGGGCGGAAGCCGCAAGTTCGCCAACGGTCACACCTACTCCACCACCTTTGCCGGCACGTATACGTTGTCACCATCATTCATCGTGGACGCCAACTTCGGCTGGAACCTGCTCGACACATCGGCATTGCAGAATCGCATCGATGAGAAACTGGGCCTCGAGTTCCTCGGTATCCCCGGCACGAACGGCCCGCGCCGCGTGCAGGGCGGCTGGCCCGAGTTCAACATCACCAACTACACCGTGGTCGGCTCCAGCGGCGGCGTCACCCCGATCATCTGGCACGACCCGGCCTGGCAGTACACCGCCAACGCCAACTGGATTCGCGGCGCCCACAACGTCCGCTTCGGCTTTGACGCATCCCGCCAGCACATGAACCACGTTACGCACGAACTGGTAGGCGCATCTGGCTCGCCCATGGGCGGCTTCTCGTTCTCCGGCGGGGTCACGGCGCTCAACGGCGGCCCGGCGCCGAATCAGTTCAACAGCTACGCGCAGTTCCTCATGGGCATCGCCACCGGCGTCAACAAGATCTCGATGCTGCCGGACCGGATCACTACGCGCGCCTGGCTGCAGAGCCTCTACATTCGCGACCAGTGGCAGGTCAGCCGCCGTCTCACGCTCTCTTACGGCACGCGCTGGGAGCACATCCCTATGCCCACGCGAGAAGACCGCGGCATCGAACGCTACGACTGGCGGACCAACAAGATGCTCATTTGCGGCGCCGGCAGCACACCGCGTAATTGCGGCGTTGAAACCAGCAATCGCCTCTTCGCGCCCCGCATCGGCTTCGCCTTCCGCGCCTCCGATAGCTTTGTGATCCGCTCCGGCTACGGCATCAGCATCGATCCGTATTCGCTTGCCCGCCCGATGCGGACCAACTACCCCGTCGTCACAGGATTGAATATCACGCCGCCCAACGCGTTCAGCGCTTCAGGCCGCGTCCGCGACGGCATCCCGCCTGTCCCGGCGCCCAACATTTCCAGCGGCGTAATCGACATCCCGAACTTCGTCGTCGCCTTCACCTTGCCCGATAAGTTTCCGCGCGGCTACGTCCAGTCGTGGAACTTCACCCTGCAGAAGCAACTGAAGTGGGGCTGGACCGGGCAAGCCGGATACGTCGCAACGCGCCAGGTGCGCCAGCTCGGCTACGTTGAGATGAACTACGGAAAGCCTGGCCGCGGTCAGGCCGGCCAAGCGTTCTTCCAGCAATTCGGACGTCCGGCGTCCACGCAGATCACGGCACCCACAGGCGGTTCCAACTACAACGCGCTGCAAGCCAACCTCGAACGCCGTTTCGCCGCCGGCTATCAGGTGGAAGCCAGCTACACGTTCTCCAAGTCGCGCGGCATCTGCTGCAACGATCGCAGCGACCTGCAGCCCGCCATCAACGATCCCGAGTTCTACCACCTCAACCGGTCGGTGAATGGGTTTGACCGGCCGCACAATTTCGTCGTCACCGGCATGGCCGAACTGCCGTTCGGCAAGGGAAAGCGCTGGGCGTCGTCCGGCGGCGCAGCTTCCTGGATCGCCGGTGGATGGCGGATCAACGGCATCTTCAGTGCGTTCTCCGGATTGCCGTTCAGCGTGCTCTCGGCCAACGCCAGCCTCAACGCGCCGTTCAACACGCAACGGGCCGACCAGGTGAAATCGAACGTCTCCAAACTCGGCGGCGTCGGCCGCGGCTCGTCGTACTTCGATCCTTTTGCCTACGCTCCCGTTACGCAGGCCCGCTACGGCACCGCCGGCTTCAACTCGCTGCGCGGCCCCGGCCTTGTCAACGTCGACTTCGGCCTCGCGCGCGAGTTCGCCATCAACGAACAGTGGCGCATCCAGTTCCGCGCCGAAGCATTCAACGCCACCAACACGCCGCACTTTGGAAACCCCGGCGCCAACGTATCCAACCTGCAGTTGAACCCCGACGGCAGCATCCGGAATCTGGGCGGCTATACCGAAATCACCAGCGTCCGCGCCAACGCGCGCGAAGGCGTGGACGAACGGGTCTTTCGCCTCGGGCTTCGTCTAAGCTTCTGACTTGCGGCTAGGGCGGGCCAGATCACAATTCAATGACTCCCTGGCGCATACCCGCCATGGACGCCGTCAGGTGCATCTGCCCGTCACTGCTTCGCAAATACGTCCCGGTCCACACTAATCATCCCAAGCGCTTCTCCCGCGCTCGCCCCAAACAAAGTCCTTCGCCGCACATCACCGTCCGGGAAAGAGAGCGTCAATACGAAGCCGTCCACGCGATAGGTGCCCGTCAGCCCGGACGAACTCCCCCCAGCGCCGAAACGAAATCGACCGTTGCCATCAAACTGATACACGTTCGAGCCGCCTTCGCCAGCGCTGGACCATCGCCCAACGAGCGCACTCGCCGCCACGGGCCGCGCCGGCCGAAACTCCACGTTGTCCAGAATGATGTTTCCGCCTGCCGTTGCAAAGGTCCATTGGTCGACGCGGCCGCCATCCCAACGCACCGTTAGTTTCCCGCCGCCGGTCTCCCGGTATCCGCAAGTATCGGGGTTGCAGCGGGACGTATCGAGCGCTCCTGTCCCGCCAAACGGATACACCCTTCCCACCCGATTCCCCGGCAGGAACAGCCAAGTCTTCGTGTCCACTCTCCTCGCGCCCGTCATCGCCACTTCGACTCGATAGAACAGACCGGAGGGCTGACCGTCAGAAACCCGGCCCGCCTCAATCGGAACCTGTGCCTGGCCCGGCCATGCAAGCAGACAGCCCAGCAGCAACATCGACCGATACATGTTTCGCCTCCAAACTCTAGAAATACAGCCGCAACGCAAACTGCATAATCCGCGCCGGCCTCGCCGAAATCAACTCACCCAGCCGCGCATTCCCTTGCGCGCCCTGCGCATCGAACCGCGCCGTCGTATCCACTCCCGTGAACTGCGAGTGATTCCAAATGTTGTAAAGCTCCCAGCGCAGTTGCATCCGAAACTCTTCCCGGATCGGAAAGTTCTTGAAGAACGCCGTGTCCCAGTTGTTGATCCCGGGGCCGCGGATATTGGTCTTCGCCGCATTTCCAATCGTCCCTCGCGCCGGCAGCCGCACCACGCTCGTATCGAAAAACCGCGTCCGTGTCCGATCGCCCTTCGGCAAGATTGGATTTCCCGTCAATGTAATCCGCGGCCCATCCGTCGGCGACCCGGTAATATCGAGCGGCGTCACTGTTCCAAAGCCAAGCCCGAGCGGCTGGCCAGACGAGAACGTCACAATCCCCGACATCTGCCAGTCGTTGAAAATCTGCTTCGCGATAACGTTCTGAAATGTTGTCTTCGGCAAATCCCATACGCCCGAGAACTTCGCCACATGCGTCCGGTCGTAGCTCGACAGCCCGTAGTTCCATACACGTGGATCCACGAGCGGGCTTACGGCATCGGTGTCGTTGCTATTGAAATCCATCGACTTCGACCAAGTCCAGCTCGCGATAAACTGCAACCCCGCCGAGAACCGCCGGTTCGCCTGCACCTGCATTGAGTGATAGTTCGACGAACTCGCCCACTCGCGGAAATTCACGTTGTTGTACCCGCGCAACGGCCGCAGGAACGCCTGCGGCAGCGGCGATCCGGGAGCCGACGCATCCTGATTCTGCGGCAGAAAATTCGCGCCAAACGGTATGGCATTCAGGTTCCGCTGCCACATCTGATTGCGCGCCAGATTCGCCACATACGCCACATCGAGAATGGTCTGGAACCCCACGTTCTGCTGCACCGACAAGCTGTAGTTCATCACGGTGGGAATCTTCCCTTCGCCATCGATGCCGATCACGTTCTGCGGAAACAGCAACCCGCCCGAATTCGCCAAGCCCGCCAGCGTCGAGAAGTTCACGACAGGCGTCTGCACAATCGGCGGCGCCGTCGTGAACGGATTCAACACCGCGTCCAGATTTTGCCGGTTATAGAACATGCCGAATCCACCGCGCACCGCCGTCCGCTGATTGCCGAACACGTCCCACGCAAATCCGAAGCGGGGTCCCCACTGCGGCCCGCGGTTCTTCAGGAACGCGCGCGGCACGTTCGTGTCGCTTTTGGTGACAACCATCCCATTCGCCGGATCGCCATTCCCTGGCGCCAGCGCGCCGATGAACGTCGCCGGGACCGCCGCTCCCGTCACAGGATTGCGGCCCATGCGGACATTGTTCACCCGCACGCCTTCAATCAACTGCGGCGCGCGCGACGCTTGCCACCGCTCCGGCACGAACCCGGAGACGTTATTGAAGTCCTCGTACAGCGGCGAAACAACCGCCCATCGCACGCCGTAGTCCAGCGTAAACCGCCGCGTCACTTTCCAGTTGTCCTGCGCGAACCATTCCACGTTCGACAGCCGGAAATAAGCAAACGGCCGCGCCGACGCTTCGGTGTAGGAGTTAAACACACCCAGCGCCGCGTTCGCATACGCATAGCCGGTATCAAGCGGGTTGTTCGCGTTCGTACCGAAGTTGTACTCACCGTTGAAGACGACAGCGTTATCCGCGTTGCGCCAGATGCGGTCCCAATAGAAACCCGCCTTGATCGTGTGCGCGCGCATCGTCTTCGTAACGGTATTCGTCGCCGTCATGGAATCGTGCGTCGTGCGCAACGGGAACCGCCCCTCGATCATCAGATTCGCCGGTTGCGAAACACCGCCGAACGTAGCGTTCGGAATCACATTCAGAGGATTCGACGCCGGATTCAACTGCGGCGTCCGGAACCCAACCGTTGAACGCAGATTCCGTTTCACCTCATCGTCGAAGGTCACATCGTTCGCAGGCCGCCCGACAAATCCCCAGTTAAACTCATTCACCAGAGTCGGCGAAAAAATCCGCTGATAGCGAATCAGATAGGCGCGCCCCTGATTGTCGAACGTCTTCCGCATCTGCTCCCAATTGGTACCGCCCGACGACGCGATGCCGTTGTAGCCCGTCTGCACATCCGAGTAGCGCGTGTAGTTCCCCGTCAGAATATTGTTCGCGTTGATGTTGTAGTCGAGCTTCAACGTCTCGGTTCGCTGCGGCGTCTCATTCTCGCCGACGAAAACGTAGTTGTACCGCCCCGCCGAAATCGTCCGGTCAAGAAAGTTCGGCTGCGGAAAAACGTTCAGCAGCGCCTGCCCATTCGAGTCGACGCGATTCGCCGGAATGACGTTCCCAGGGAACGGATTGCGGTTGTTGTTCGGATCGCGCACCACAATCTGCCGGTTGTTCAGATCGTTCGACAACGAATAGTCGCCGCGCCGCTCCAGCGCCGTCGGCACCGTCAACTGCGCCAGCGGACGATTCACCTTCAACGGCCAATACTCCTGGCTGAAAAAGAAAAACAGTTTCTCGCGATTCTTGTTGAACACGCCCGGAATGAACGCCGGCCCGCCTACGTTGTAGTTCCACGTGTTGAAGCGGTACCGCGGCTTCGGCTGCCCCAGCAGGTTGTTGAAGAAGTTGTTCGCGTTGAACTGCTCGTGCCGCTTGAAGTAGCTGCCCAATCCGTGAAACTGCTTGGTGCCCGACTTGGTCACAAGTTGAATGTTCGCGCCCGACATGCGTCCAAACTCCGCCTGGTAGTTCGAAAGCAGAATTCGCACCTCCGCCACCGCGTCCTGACTCACCGACACCGTCGCGTTGTTGTTATTGCCGATCGCGTTCAGCGCCATCCCATCCAACGACACGCTCGACGTATTCCGCCGGTTGCCGTTCACATTGATGTTCCAATCCCGCGAGATCGATTCGTTTTCGCCGTTATCGACCACGCCCGGCAGCAACTGCAACAGCGACATCACGTTCCGCCCGCGAATCAGAACGCTATCCACCTGCTTCGACGTAATCGTCCCCGCCCGTTCCGCCGACGCCGTCTGCACTTGCGCGATCACATCGGAAACCGTCACCGACTCATTCACTTGGCCCACCTGCAGCGCCAGATTTCCTAGCGCCAGCGTCTCCGACGCGCTTACCGAAACATTCGTCCGCTCCAATCGTTTGAACCCCGCCGCTGTTATCGACAAGGCGTAGGAACCCGGCGTCACGGAGCCGAATACGAAATCCCCCAACGCGTTCGACCTCGCCGATCGCGCCGCGCCTGTCGCCGGATTCTGCAACGTGACCTCCGCTCCCGCCACCGCCAATCCTCCTGGATCGACAACGACACCGGAGATAGAACTCGTGATGGTTTGCGCGTACATGGACGCCGCGGCGAGAAGCGAGGACAGGAGACGAACCATGTGGGGATTTTAACCTGAATTCCGAAGTTGAGCGGCAGTAAGGAAGCGCCAGACCTGGCGGGACACAACAGTCCCGATGGAACTTGCGGCGCTGTTCAGCGAGCAGCGCGTGGCGCTCCACGAGACGCCTTCGGGTGGCATCGCGGCGTGGATGCCAATACAGTCCCGATTTTCGGTGGCACTCGGCGGAAAACGCTTTTCCCACGTAAAACGCCTCTTGACATGATTCCATAGTTCGGCAACAATCGAATTATGGGCGCCGCCAAAACCACACTGCAACCGGTCGAACGCTATGCGGACATGCTGGCGGCGATGGGCGCCGAGTCGCGCCTGCGAATCATGCGCCTTCTTCTGACCGCTCACCCCGAGGGCATGGTGGTTGGCGATATCGGTGCGGAACTGGAGATTGCGCCCTCTACACTCTCCCATCACCTCGACAAATTGAAGAACGAAGAGCTGATTAGTGTGCGCCGTGAGGGCACGTTTCTTTGGTATTCGGCCAACACCAAGGGTCTCGAAGAATTACTCGGGTTTCTCTACGCCGAATGCTGCACTCGCAACAAAGCGATCGAACCGGACCGGATCGTCTGCTGTAAATAACAAGGAGAAAGATGACCACCCAAAACCTCAAAGAAGTTGTACAGGAAAAGTACGGTGAGGCCGCGCGGCGTGCGGCCTCGGGTGCTGGCAGTGCCTGTTGCGGCGCAACCGCCTGTTGCGGGGATACGCCCGGCGCGGCGGATCCGATTACCTCGAATCTATACGACGAAGCGCATAAGTCCGGCCTGCCCGAGGAAGCGGTTCTGGCTTCCCTTGGTTGCGGCAATCCGACCGCGCTTGCAGAGTTAAAGCCCGGCGAAACCGTTCTGGACCTTGGCAGTGGCGGCGGAATCGACGTACTGTTATCGGCAAAACGCGTTGGGCCAACCGGGATGGCGTATGGCCTGGATATGACCGACGACATGCTCGCGCTGGCACGGCGCAATCAGGAGCGCGCCGGTGTTCCAAACGTTCAGTTCCTCAAGGGTGAGATCGAGAACATCCCTCTGCCCGACAACTCGGTGGACGTGATCATTTCGAACTGCGTCATCAACTTGTCGGCCGACAAGGATCGCGTCTTGCAGGAGGCGTTCCGTGTTCTCAAGCCCGGCGGGCGCTTTGCGGTCTCCGACGTCGTCGTTCGCGGGACCGTCCCCGAAGAGGTGCGCAAGCCGATTCAGCGTTCCGTGTTCTCAAGCCCGGCGGGCGCTTTGCGGTCTCCGACGTCGTCGTTCGCGGGACCGTCCCCGAAGAGGTGCGCAAGCCGATTCAGCTCTGGGTGGGTTGCATCGCAGGAGCGCTGGAGGACTCCCAATACCGGTCAAAGCTGACGAGTGCCGGCTTCGCAAAGATCGACATCGAGTCCACGCGGATCTACAACGTGGAGGACGCCCGGGCGTTCCTCAGCGCCGAAGGCGTGGATGTGGACGCGATCGCGCCACAGGTGGACGGCAAGTTCGTGAGCGCGTTTGTGCGAGCGACCAAGCCCGCGGCGAGCTGCTGTAGTGGGGGATGTTGCTCTTAGCACTGTCACGCCGCATTGCCGGGTGTGAATGTCGACCATAAAGATGAACCCGGGCAGGGGCCGGCCGGGGAATCGGGCGCAACGCCAACATGGATGTCGAGGACCGTGGCCCCTGGTTGGAGAGTTCTCCCGTGCGGAGAACGCAGCTTGACCGCTGGGCCGGTGGTGAGAAGCGCCGGCCACGATTGACGACGTCCGCGACGCGGGTGGACATCGATCCCACGCGAAGGTGATCTCCGGCCGCGGCAAGAGGCAGCGCGCCAGATGTTTCCTGCATGCTGACATGATGACGAGGAAATCGCGGAGTCCGTCCTGGCCCAGTCCGCACTCTGTCGCGCTGTCGCCCTTGAATCGGCGCTGGGCCGCCGAGCGTGCTACCGGCGGCACGCACCGCAACGCGCTGAAAATGAGCCTTCTTACTGGTCTCGCCCACGGCGCCTCGACGCTTGAACTTCAGTACTTTTCGCGATAAAGTACTTTTATGCAAGGCCGCCTGCGCTTTCTGAACACCGTGAGATACACCGCGACCGCTGTTTGCGTTTTGCTGGTGGCCGGAATCCTGACATTGATGATCCTGGCCCGCGGAAAAACAGGAGACGATGGGGACATTGCGGGGGTTGTCGCGCCAGCACTATTCCTCACGTGCGTGTCAGCCGGGGTCGCGTTGGTTGCGAACGTCCGTAGGTTCCACAACGAGTGAGTTTAAGACCGGGCGAGCGGAGGAAGCCCGACAGAGACTCGCTTGGGTAAAGATACCTCTTCGAACGTCATAGCGTATCGAGTGCTCTCTGGGCGGATCGTCACCTATCGGGAAGTTGGCAAAAACGATTTGCCCCGCGAGAAAGAGAGGGCGTGTAGCCCTTACGGCGTTCGAGGTTCCAAAGCAGATCATCGGCGAAGCGGCCTCTGCACGGCGTGGCATGTGTCTGTCCCGTCTAGCGCACGATTGGCCGGCATAGGGTTTGTCAATCGGCCAAAAACCACGGCCGCACCGTATGGAATCAAAAGATAGATCGAAAAGACGCATTCAGTTCTGAGGCCCCTTGGAGCCAACACCGGGATGAAGGTCGAAGCAAATCCAGCCGATCGCCGCGCACACAATCGGTGCGCAGGGCACCGCTCCCTCAGCGCCCACAGTCTCTGGGCGCTCCGGTGCCATGGAATGCCAAGGTCAATCACGTCGATTCCGCCCTGGGATGTCACACTCGCCGCTCGCATCCGTCCGCGCGGAGCGGACAGTGCCGGCAACGGCGGCCGTGTTCTGCCCAGAGAGAATCCCCATCGCGACAAGAATGAACAAGATCCTGATTAGGCGCACAGCGACCCGAGGGTGTCACCCAACTCCTGTTCCCCCGCCTGCAGTTCACAGAGTGATAAAATCCGGCCACGAGAGCGGTGTCGAATCAATTTGGAGCGTGCCATGATCCACTCGAGTTCTGGAAGATGTCTGACGTTATTGGCTCTGTTAGCCGCGTGGCCAGCCTGGCCACAGGCTTCGAATAGCACCGTCCGCGGGATCGTCCGCGATCAGTTGAACGCAGTGATTCCGGGTGCGACGGTTACTCTTGCCAGTACACGCACCAACATCAGCCGGACTGTCGTCTCCAACGAAGCCGGCGTATACGTATTTCCGGGAGTGAACCCAGGCCCCTACCGTCTCACGGTGGATGCGGCGGGAATGCAGAGGTTTGAAGGCACTCTAACGGTCCAGGTGCAAGAAGACGCGACGGTGGATGCGATTCTCCGGGTGGGGCAGGCAGCGTCGGAGGTGGAGGTGCGGGACGTCACGCCGGTGGTGCGGACGGACTCGCCGTCCATAGGGCACGTGCTCGAGCGCAAACGCATCGAGACGCTGCCGATCAACGGACGCGCCATCACTGCCCTGCTGCAAACGGTTCCCGGTGTGGAGACGGGCCAGATGCGAGCGTATGGCATGCGCCAGGGAACCATGGCTTTCGTTTTCGACGGCACACAACACAATGAATCGTGGGAAGGCTGGGCTCAGCAGCGGCCACCCGGTCTTGATGCCGTCGAGGAGTTCAAGGTCGAGATCAACAGCGCGTCGGCCAAGTTCACGCGCCCGGCGACGCTGATCGTTTCCAGCCGCAGCGGGACGAACCAGTTCCATGGGGCGCTGTTTGAGACGAACCGGAACAACGCGATTGGAAAAGCCCGGCAACGGCAAGACACCTACACTAAAGCGCCGTTCCTCAACCGCAACGAGTTCGGCGCCTCCGCGGGAGGGCCCGTTAACCTTCCCGGCCTCTACAATGGCCGCAATCGCACGTTCTTCTTCAGCTCTTGGGAGGCTACCCGGCAAATCAACCCCAGCACGTTGCGGTGGCGCGTCCCGACCGAAGCTATCGTAGGCAATCCAGAATTTGGCCCCAAACGGCTCGCACCGGATAGATAGAGTGAGGTCCTCAGCTCCGATCAGAAGAAACTGAACACAAAAACCGCGAATCGCCTACGCCTTGAGTGGCAAAACAAGCAAACGCGTTCACGGTCTACCGGCCCGGCAACGTCTGGAAATACACGGCGGGCCGCGACAAGGACGCCCACCACCGGATCAAGACCCGCACAACACAATCAGCATCCGCCAAAAAACACCAACGCCCACATCCCCTCTCGGGGAATGCGGGCGTTGAGTGCAATCCAAACCAAGCCGGAGCTTAGTAGTCCATGTGTCCGCCGGGACCATGCTCGCCGCCAGGCGCCGGAGCGGGCTTCTTCTCCGGAATCTCGCAGATCATGGCTTCGGTGGTTAGCATCAGCGCCGAGATCGACGAAGCGTTCTGGATTGCCGACCGCGTCACCTTCGCCGGGTCGATGACGCCGGCCGCCACCATGTCTTCGTAGTCGCCCGTGGCGGCGTTGAAGCCATAGCTGTTGTTCTTGTTGCCGCGCACCTTCTCCACAATGATCGAGCCTTCAAAGCCCGCATTGCCCGAGATCTGGCGAATCGGTTCCTCGGCCGAACGGCGGATGATGTCGACGCCGATCTGCTCGTCGCCGTCCACCTTCAGACCCTTCAACGCAGCGGCCGCGCGGAGCAGCGCGATGCCGCCGCCGGGGACGATGCCTTCTTCCACTGCCGCGCGCGTGGCGTGCAGCGCGTCTTCCACACGGGCCTTCTTTTCCTTCATTTCGGTCTCGGTGGCCGCGCCGACCTTGATCACCGCAACGCCGCCGGCCAGCTTGGCCAACCGCTCTTGCAGCTTCTCACGGTCGTAGTCCGACGTCGTTTCGTCGATCTGCGCGCGCAACTGCTTGATGCGTCCGGAGATCGTGGCGTCGTCGCCGGCGCCGTCGATGATCGTCGTGTTGTCTTTGTCCACGGTCACGCGCTTGGCGCGGCCCAGGTCCTTCAACGTCACGCCTTCCAGCTTGATACCGGTCTCTTCCATGATCGACGTGCCGCCGGTCAGGATCGCGATATCCTCGAGCATCGCCTTGCGGCGGTCGCCGAAGCCGGGAGCCTTCACCGCGCAGGCATTCAGCGTGCCGCGCAGCTTGTTGACGACGAGAGTCGCCAGCGCTTCGCCTTCCACTTCCTCGGCGATGATCAGCAGCGGCTTGCCGCTGCGGGCGATCTGCTCGAGCAAGGGCAGAAGATCCTTCATGTTCGAGATCTTCTTTTCGTGGATCAGGATGTAGGGATCCTCGATCACGGCTTCCATGCGGTCTGGATCGGTGATGAAGTACGGCGACAGGTAGCCGCGGTCGAACTGCATACCTTCCACGGTGTTCAGCTCGGTGTTCATCGTCTTCGACTCTTCCACCGTGATGACGCCGTCCTTGCCGACCTTCTTCATCGCTTCGGCGATGATGTTGCCGATCGTCGTGTCGCCGTTGGCCGAAATCGTGCCAACCTGCGCGATCTTCTCGTCGCTCTCCACCTTCGTCGACATCTTGAGCACTTCTTCGCTCAGAATGTTGACGGCCTTCTCGATACCGCGCTTCAGCGCCATCGGGTTCGCACCCGCGGCAACGGCCTTCACGCCCTCGCGGAAGATCGCCTGCGCCAGAATCGTCGCCGTCGTCGTGCCGTCACCGGCCACGTCCGACGTCTTCGACGCCACTTCGCGGACCATCTGCGCGCCCATGTTCTCGAGCGGGTTCGTCAGTTCGACTTCCTTGGCCACCGTCACACCGTCTTTGGTGATCGTCGGGCCGCCGAACTTCTTCTCCAGGACGACATTGCGCCCCTTCGGACCGAGCGTGACCTTCACGGCGTCGGCCAACTGATTCACGCCGCGAAGAATCGACTGGCGTGCGCTTTCACTATAAACAATCTGCTTTGCTGGCATGTGTCTCTTGACCTCTTCGTTACTTCTTGGTGATAACCGCGAGGACTTCGTCTTCGCGCATGATCAGGTATTCGGTGCCGTCCAGCTTGATGTCGCTGCCGGAATACTTGCCGAACAGGATGCGGTCGCCCGCGGCGAGTTCCATCGCGGCAAATTCGCCTTTGTCGTTGCGTTTGCCTTTACCGACGGCAACCACTTCGCCTTCCTGCGGCTTCTCCTTGGCAGTGTCGGGGATAATGATCCCGCCCTGCACTTGCTCCTGCTCTTCGACCCGCTTCACGACGATGCGGTCGTATAGAGGACGAATATTCATGTAAGGACCTCCAGGTACTCTTCAACTGGTGTTGGGTTGGATACTGCAAAGCCCGCTACGGGCTTCTCAGAAATTCTCCGGCCTAACCGGATATGGGCACGGATCCGCGCCACACCAAATATTATTAGCACACTCCGGCAAGGAGTGACAAAGAAATTGTATAAGTTGTTGAAATCGATAACAATATTATCACATTAAAATTGTTTAAAAAATGTGAGCAAGGCCGCTATCTGAGTGCTTTGCACTCAGATATATCTTCGCGATGGCCGATGCCGCCCCCTACTTCGCCGCCGGAACCAGCCCAAGATCCTTGCGAAGCTGCAACGTCACCGCCTTGGCGAACTTCACCATCTCCGGCCGGGCTGTCGTCTTCGGGGCGTGCTGCATGGACCACAACACGCTCCGATTGGCCCGGCCCACCAGAAACACCGTGCCCCGCCCGCGCCCCCAACTGGATCCGCCCATTCGGAACTGGCTCGCGCCCAGCAGATCGGCCGGACTGCCGCCGGCCGCCTTCTCCTTCTCCTTTTCCTTCTCATCCTCTTTCTTCTTCTCTTCCACACGCTTGGGCGGCGGATACAACTCGGCGAACTTCTGCTCGAACGGCTCGCCCACCGAATCGGTGAAGAGCGCATCGGCGCGCTGCGGGTCGGTGGTGACGGCGTAGACGCCGCTCTGCGCCAACTCACTGGCCAGATACTGGTCCAGCCCGGAGGTCATCTTCAGGATGTAGACCGTTTTGACGTTGCGCGCCTCGGGGTCCGCGGCGATCATCGACGATAACAGGACGGCGAATAGGGAGAAGCGTTTCACATCCTCATAATACCTGCCGAATCCGTTTACGATGGAAACACCAGCCCTATGTGGACTCGCCGGACGTTTCTAACAGCCCTGGCCTCGCAAGCCGCGAAGCCGAATATCGTGCTGTTCCTCGCCGACGACTTGGGCTGGGGAGACGTAGGCTTTCACGGCGGCGCGACGCCGACGCCGAACATCGATAAACTGGCCGCCCAGAGCCTCGAACTCACCCGTTTCTACACCTACCCATTCTGCACGCCAACGCGTGCCGCGCTGCTCACCGGACGCATGCCCATCCGCTTTGGCATGGTCTACAACGTCATCCGGCCGTGGTCGCCCAACGGCATTCCGCTCGATGAGCACCTGCTGCCGGAAACGCTCCAGGCCGCCGGCTACCAAACCGCCTGCATCGGCAAATGGCACCTGGGCCACGCCCACCGGAAGCTGCTGCCCAACGCGCGCGGCTTCGACCATTTCTACGGACACGTCAACGCCGAGATTCACTACTTCACGCACAAGTTTATGGGCGGCCTGGACTGGCAGCGCAACGGCAAGAGCGTGGACGAAGACGGCTACGCGACCACCTTGCTCGCAGGCGAAGCGGTTCGATGGCTGGCACAGCGGGACCGGACGCGCCCCTTCTTTCTGTACATGCCGTTCAACGCCGTGCATACCCCGCTCAGTGCGCCCGACGAAGTGCTGGTGAAGTACAAGGACCGGAAACACGAAAGACTCCGGATTCTCGCAGCCGCCATTGACGTCATGGACTCAGCGATTGGTCAGGTGCTCGCGGCGGTCGAAAACGAGCCCAACACAATCGTGTTGTTCCTAAGCGACAACGGGGGCGCGCTGGTGACAGGGGCCAGCAACGGCGCGCTGCGAGGGTCGAAGGGCACCACCTACGAAGGCGGCATCCGCGTGCCCGCCCTCATCCGCCACCCCAGCCTCGCCGCCGGCACAAAGTCCAGTCAAGTCACCACCGCGTACGATCTCTTCCCGACGCTGCTGGGCGCAGCCGGCCTCGAGCCGCGAGGCCGCAAGCCGCTGGACGGGCTTAACCTCTGGCGGCAGTTTCGAACGCGGACGGCCATCGGCCGCGAGCCGCTTTTCTTCGCCGTCAAATCGAACGAAAAGGCCGACTATCGCTTCGCTGTTCTCCACGGCGATTGGAAGCTGGTTCGCGTAGTCGAGGAGGGCGCGCCGCGCGCGCCGGATTATCTGTTCGACCTCGCCTCCGACCCCGGCGAGAAAAACGACGTCGCCGCGCGGAATCCGCGCATTGCGGCCGAGCTCGGCTCGCGCCTCGACCAGTGGCGTCAGCTTCATCCGGACGGAGACATCGTCTCCTCCACCCGGCCACACCCAGGCTGGATCGCCCCAACCGACTATGCCGCCGCGGCCCGGCAGGACTAACAGCCGATGTTCATTCTCCTTCCCCTGGCCGCCTGGGTAGCCCTGTTCGGCGCGGCCGGCCGGCTGCCCTTGGAATCTCTGCGGCTACGCGTGTTCGCGGCCAGCGCAATCTGGACACTCTGCGCCGTCGCGGCGGTGGAGGCGCTGAGTCCCTTCGCCGCGATCGGGCGGATACAGGTTGCGATCTTCTGGGTTTTGATCGCGGCCGTCGCGTGGAAGCACGCCGATTGGCGGTGGGAGCGCCCGAAGCTGGAATGGCCCTGGCTCGCGGCCGGCGCGCTGGCCGCCCTTGTGGGCCTCGCCTCGCTGGCCTCGCCGCCAAATACCGTCGATGCGATCGTCTATCACGCCCCCAGAGTGTTCTTCTGGGCGCAACACGGCTCGGTCGCGCACTACCCGGCATATTCCCTGACCCAGTTACTGCTGACGCCCGGAGCCGAGTTCCTTTCGCTCCACTTCCACGTTTTGAGCGGCTCGGACCGGTTCATGCCGCTGCCGCAGTTTCTCTTCTATCTCCACGCCATCGCCGCGGCGTCGCTGCTGGCGAAATACCTGGGCGCGAACCCGGCGCGGCAAGCCGTGGCCGCGCTGCTGGCGGCATCGATTCCCGAAGGCGTGTTGCAGGCCTCCGGCGCGAAGAACGACTTCGTGGCCGCGGCGTGGATCCTCATCGCCGCTTGCTTCGTCTTCGCCTTCCGCGAAAGACCGCGGCTGCTGTTCGCGCTATTGACCGGCGCGGCCGCCGGCCTGGCCCTGCTGGCGAAGTCGACGGCTATACCGTGGTTGCCCGCGCTGGCCGTGGCCGCAGCGGCTATCCTCCGGCGGCATCCGGAGCGATGGCGAGCCCTGGCCGCCGCGGCGGCGCTGGCGATTTCGATCAATGCACCAACCATCCTCCGCTATCGCCAGTTCACCGGCCACTTTTTCGCGGCGACGCCGGAGATGCCCGGCGGCGGCTGCCAGTTTGTCAACGGCTCGATCACGCCGGGAACGTTCTTCTCGAACGCTATCCGCAATGCGGCCCTCCACGTATCGACACCGGCCGAAGATTGGAATCGCTTCGCCGAACAGACAGCCGTACAGCTACTCAACGCCGCCGGCCAGTCGCCGAACGATCCGCAAACCACCTGGTGCGCCACCACCTTCTCCGTCCCTCCTTTCTCCTTCGACGAGATTCGAGCGCCGAACACACTGCACTTCGCGCTGCTGCTCATCGCCGTTCCGATCGCCCTCCGGCGCGGCGGCCCAATGCGCTACGCGGCGTTGGCGCTGCTCTCGGCGGCGGCGGTGTTTTGTTTGCTCCTGCAGTGGCAGCCCTGGCACACGCGGCTGCACCTGGCGTTCTTCGTGTTTGGTACGCCGATCGCCGCAGCGCTGCTGCCGGCGTGGCTTGGCGCCGCCGCCTTCATTCTGGCGTTGCCGTTTGCATTCGACAATGAGATGCGGCCTCTGCTAGGTCAGCGCAGCGTATTGACGGCGCCGCGCGAAGCGGTTTACTACTACGGGCGCCAGATGCACCAACATCCCTTTCAACAGGCCGTGGAAGCTTTGAAAAACTCCGGCTGCACCCGCATCGGCATCGCCAACCTTCTCGATCACTACGACTACCCGCTGGTGGCGCAGTTGAAGGCCGCCGTTCCCGCCGCCGAGTTTCAGTACATTCAGGTCCCGAACTCCAGCAAGCGGTTTCCCTCTCCGATGCCGCCGCCGTGCGCCGTGTTCTGCTCCGGCTGCGGAACGCAGCCGGACACGTGGCAACGGTTCAGCGGGATCGCCAAAGGCATCTCCGTGTTCGCCCATGCCGCCGTCTTCACCCCGAACCTGCCCGAGCTTCGCGCGTCGGCCACGCCGTGCCGGATTGAGTTCGACGACCGCTGGTATCCGCCCGAGTTCGGCCCGGCCGGCTCCTGGCGCTGGTCGACCAAGGGAGGGCGGCTGCGGCTCTCGACCGGGACGGCCGGCCCGATTCAAGTGTCGGCCCGTTTGATGTCGTTGCGGCGCCCCAACCAGGTTCGCGTGCTTTGGAACGGCTGGCCGGCGGCCATGATCGAGATGGGCCCCGAACACTCCGGCGCCTTCCAGTTCGAAGCCGCGACCGTGGCGGGCGAGAACACGTTCGAGATCGTCACCGCCGTGGAGCCGGTGTCCCCGCCGAACGATCCACGGCGCCTCGGCGTCGGCCTGACCGGCCTGGAGGTCACCGATCACGAAGGCGCGCTGGCGTGCAAACAGTAGGCGCTACTTCTCCGCGAGCAGAATCAGCGATTGACCCAACGGCAGATCCACGCCGCCGGCGATGAGTTTGGCCTCCGCCGCCAGCGGTGCGTACAGCAACCGGTCGAGCCACGGCGGCACCGGCTGCACGCCGCTCTGCGGCGGCGCGCCCGAGAGCGGTTCGATTACACGGAACTTCAGCAGGGCCACCGGCATGAGCAGTGAATTCGCGTAGGTGCAACGCAGCACGCGGAACCCGGCCGCCGCAGCGGCATCGACGAGCCGCGCGCGCGTGAACCGCTGGCGCTCCATCGCAAATTGAGAATGGTGACTGCGCAAAACGTCCAGCGCCGAGGCGCGCAAGGCCAGTAATCCGCCGGGCTCCAGAACACGGTGAAACTCACGCAGCGGCTTATCTTCTTCGCCGCGTGGCAGGTGGACGATGACGTCCATGCTAATCACTGCGTCGAAGGCGTTCTCTGCATAAGGGAGCGCTTGGATGTCGCCCTGCGCCAGGCGGCTCACACCCAGGCGCTTGGCGTACTCCAGACCCTCCCAACCCAGGTCGAGCGGAAACATCGGCCAACCGTATCGCTGCTCCAGAGCTTGCGCGAAGTGGCCCGTGCCAGCGCCGGCCTCCAGCACGCGCCGGAACTTTCGATTTGCCGCGACCCGGTCCAGCAGGCCGAACATAATCTTGCGCTGCCCGCGGTACCACCAGAAATCGTTCTCGGCCTTGGCGATGTTGTCAAACTCCGCCGGGTTCATCATGACGGCAGATAGTGGCTCCGGTGCTCGCGGTAGTATTCGAGCGTTTTGGCGACGCCGGCCGGAAACAACGTGACCGGTTTCCAGCCGATGGTCGCGGCAATGCGCGACGAATCGGTCGAGTAGCTGCCGATGTCAATTGACTTGTGTCCTTCGGGGAAGTCGCGGAAACGGATCTCGCAGCCGCCGGCCGCGGCCAGGGCGCCGGCGATTTCGGCGAGCGGCAGCGCCTCTGGACCGCCGACGTTTAGGTTGGCGTGCGGCAAGCGGTGGCGCGAGGCGCACAGCAAGCAGGCGTCGACTACATCGTCGATATAGACCGGATCGCGCTGCTGCTCTCCGTGACCGAAAATTTCGATCGGCTCGCCATTGAGCGCCCGCCGGAAGAAGTGGCCCAGCACGCCCTGTTCGGGAATGTTGAGCGCCATGCGGGGCCCATAGACATTCGTGAGGCGGAGGATGGTCGCATCGACGTCGCCACTGGCGTTCAGCAGACGATGGTAGCTGGCCGCGGCGTTTTTGTGGACGCCATTGAAATCGATTGGATTCACCGGGTGCGACTCGGTGATCGGCAGGAACTGCGGCACGCCGTAGACCTGGCGCGTGCTGGCGTAGACGACTCGCACGCCGGGCTGCATGGCGCGCAGGGCGAGCAGGAAGCGCAGTTGCGCGGTCGTGTTCAGCTCCAGATCGCGCAGCGGATCACGCATGCTGTTGATGTGGCTGATCTCGCCGGCCATATTGAAGACGGCCTCCAGGCCGCGCAGGCGTTCCGCGTGGCGGGCCGCGTTGCCGATGTCGTCGTCAATGACCGGAATATCGTAGCCCGCGAGGTTCCGCCGGTTCGCGCCGCAGCCCTGGACCGAGGAGTCCAGCACCACGACTTTCGCGCCGGCTTCCGCTAACCGGCAGGCCAAGTTGCTTCCGATGAATCCGAGGCCCCCTGTTACAAGGACCTTCTTCCCCGTGTAGTTCATGCCGCGTTTTCCAAGTCTACCGGATCTTCCAGAAGGAACCCGGAGTCCAAGAGGCGCGCGGCCTCCACCAGGGCGAGCGACCCGAGGGGAAAGTGCGACCTTCGCTGAAAGCCGTTCGAGAGCTGGTCGTTGACGGTTCCGAACGAGGTCCGGATCTCGCGGAGTACGCCGGCATCGGACGGGTTCAGGGCCATGCGGCCTGCCCAACCGTGGACCGCGGCGAAGAACCGTACGACTGCGCCGATCAACTCCGCCTCCCGGCGGAAGAGCAGATGGAGAAACCGGGGTTGCCGGAGAACGCCGGCAAGGATACGGGTAGCGTTCCGCGGCGAAAGGCCGGCGGCAACGGCCTCGGCGTCCGGATAGGAGGAAAGTGCGGTACACACTTCGCCGAGGCGGGCAGGCAGGTGGTTCGGAATCCGCCGGCAGGCCTGCGTAAGTACTTCTTGATGAAGGGGATCGACGACATACTCGTCAATGCGCATGCCGGCCGCGGGCGCGGCCACTGAGTAGGCCAGCAAGGCATGAATTTGACGGAGGGTCCCAAAATCGTCCAGGGTGCGGCAGTGCAGCGCGGGCATCCAGGCACGGATCTGACGTTGTAAGACGAGGCTGAGTTCCCGGCGGACCGGTTGGCGGAGGGGGAGGCTCCGGCCTGGCTGACAACGGTGCGATTCAAAATGACGGAAGGTCCCAAGAACGCCGGCCGGGCCGGGTTCGGCGGCGAGGGTGAGCGGGGTGGCGTCGTTGGTGGCGGCGCGCGCCACTAGTACGATCGCCTGGTGGAGGTTCATGGTGGCTGTAGGCGCCGGGTCTGACGGGTCCTCGGCGACCAGGCGGCCGGCGGCGTCCCAACGGTACACAAGGCGGGCCGCCCACTCGACGGCGCTCTGGTCCCGGACATGGAAGAGCGGCGGGAGGTGGAGTTCGAACTCGGGTCTTGGCTGGCGCAGCAGGGCTTCGACGATGGGCGCGGGCAGGCTGGCAAGATCGGTCAGGGAGCGGGAAACGGGATGGGCGAGGGCGCGCGACGGCGTCTCCCGGACCCAATGCAGGTGAACCGTGCAGGGGCCGGAACTGGTAAGGTTCGACATAGTTCCAAATGCGCCCTGAGTATAGCAGGCGAGATGGGCGAATCGAACTCCGAGGCGGTTCCGTGCTTCGTTGTGTCGTTCAATAAGTGTTGTGTTATTCGCAGCTTACAGGCACTTGAAATTTTCTTCGAAGTCTTGTGAACGCTATTTTCTATATATATCGTTTTATTCTGGAAGAGCGGCGAGGACCCGGGCGACTTCGTCGTTGGTCATGTACGGGTGAATCGGAAGGCTGAGCTCGGTCGCGGCGAGGGCGCGGGCGCGGGGGAGGTCGCCGAATTCGGCGTGATTCACGCCGGACATCGCGGGTTGGCTGGGAATGATCGCAGGGTAATGAACGGCTGTGGCGATTTGAGACCGCTTAAGATGCGCGGCCACGGTTTCCCGGGTTCCTTCGCAGATCCGTGTAGGGAAGAGATGCCAGCAGGAGCCGGGAAGATCCTCCACGCAAGCCACGGGCCGCACGGTCCGGGAGCGCCACTGCGAAAGGTACAGGCCGGCGATCTCCCGGCGGCGGGCGGTCCATTGAGAAAGCCGGGGCAGGAAGGCCCTCCGCAGCACGGCGGCATGCAATTCGTCGAGACGGCTATTCCAACCGATTTCGGCATGTTCGTATTTTGCCGATTGGCCGTAGTCCCGGAGTTGGCGGACGCGGGCAGCGAGTGCGGCGTCACCGGTCAACACCGCGCCGCCATCGCCAAGAGCGCCCAGATTCTTGGTGGGGTAGAAACTCGTGGCGGCGGCAAGGCCGGCACGTCCCGTGTTGGCCGCGATCGACTGGGCGCAATCCTCGACGCAGCTTAGACCGTGGACTTCGATCAGCTTCCGGAGCTTTTCGGCCGGCAAGGGGATTCCGTACAAATGGACCGGAAGCAGAAAGCGGATTCCGGGCATCGCCCGGAGGGCCTGGTCCGCTTCGTCCAGGTCCATCTGGCCCTGGACGGTGGTGTCGCAGAAGACGGGTATGGCGCCTTGCCGGACGATGGCCATGGTGGTGGCGAAGGCTGATAAGGGAGTGGTCAACACGCGGTCCCCGGGCCGCAGGCCGGCCGCACGCAGGGCGATCTCGATGGCATCGAGGCCGCTGGCGACGCCTATGGCGTGGTCGAGGCCCCAGAATGCGGCGAGCGCGGATTCAAACTCCCGCACCTGCTGGCCGAGGACATACCAACCGCTTTCACCGGTCTCGGCCACCGCGGCCAGGACATCGTCCTTGGTATCGGCCCACTGGCGGCGGAAGTCGTTGAGTAAGACGGGTTCGGAACTCAAGCTTTCAGTATGCCGCTAACGGCGGAGCGCTTTTCGGACCTCCTGGAGGACCGACGCCCAGTCGCCGGGCTCCGGTTGCCGGAACAGCCGGGCCGAACGGTACCAAGGCGAGTCGCTCCGGTTCAGCATCCAGCGCCAGTCCGGTGCGTAGGGAAGCAGGATCCAGACCGGTTTGCCCAAAGCGCCGGCCAGGTGCGCGACCGAGGTATCGACGCTCACCACGGCATCGAGATTGGCGATGAGGCCGGCGGTGCAGGCGAAGTCGGACAGAAGCGGCGCGGCGTACCGGAGCGAGAGCGAGGCCGGGGCTGGATGGCCCTTTTGCAGATTGACCCACTCGACGTCCGGGACGTTTGCCAACTGCGCGAGCGCCCTGGCCGGGATGGAGCGATTGCGATCGTTCTTGTGATTTGGGTTTCCGGCCCAGACGAGACCGAAGCGTTGCGCCGAGGTGCGCGGCCCGAGCCACTCCGCCCAGCGCCGCGTGGTATCGCGAGGCGCTTTCAGGTAGCCACCCGGCAGCGGAATGTCGCCGGCGCCGGTTCTGGCGACGGCTGGCGCCGAGAGCATTGGGAGTTGAAAATCGGAGACCGGGAGGTGATCCACGGGCGCGGGACCAGAGCCATTGCCGGTTGGCGCGGCAAACCACTGATCGACGCCCGGCAGTCCACGGAGCAGCGAAAGGAGCGGGGCCTGGCATTCGACCAGAACACGGGCGCCCTCGGCGGCGAACCGGGGCGCGTACCGGATGAATTGCAAAGTGTCGCCCAATCCTTGTTCGGCGTGGAAGAGGAGCGTCTTTCCCTCGATGTTCTCACCGTTCCAAATGGGAGCGGCGAAGGGGCGCCGGGGTGTGGCGCCCTCCACATCGAACCGGCGCTCGTAACCTTGCCAACCCGCCTGAAGGTCGCCGGCCAAGAGCGCGGAAATTCCGAGGTTCCAGAGCGCAGCGGGCTCGCCGGGTGCGAGGCGGAGGGTCTCCCGGTAGCATTCGCCAGCGTTGGAGAGGTCGTTCCGGGCCAGCCAGGCGTTGCCTAGACTGGTCCATGCGGCGGCGTTGCCGGGTTGCAGCTTCAAGTACTTTCGGAACACGCAGATGGCCTTGCGCGCTTGGCCGAATTCGTGCCAGGCCGAGCCCAGGTTGAAGAAGGCGGAGTGGAGCGAGCGGTCCGCCACGATGGCGTGCCGGTAGTTTCCGATCGCCGAGGCGTACTGTTTTTCGATCTGCTGGAGAATCCCTAAGTTGTTGGCGGCCTCGGCATGGCCAGGTGCGAGCAGGAGGGTACGGGCAAAACTCTCCCGTGCTTCCGCGGTCCGGTCGGTCTGCATGAGCAGTACGCCCTCGTCGAACTGGGCGCTCACGTCGACGGGATCCTCGGCGAGAATTCGCTGAAATTCAGCGAACGCGGGATTTCGCTGGCCGTCGAGCGCGAGGCACCGGGCGCGTTCCTTCCTGCATTCGAGCGCGCGGCCGCCGCCGGCCGGTGAGAGCGCCAGGCATCGATCCCAGGCATTGGCGGCGTCGCCGAAGCGGCGCTCCAGCGCGCAGAGGCGGGCGATTTTCTCGAAGAGTGCCGCATCGCCAGCAGAATCCCCGGCGGCTTGCAGATAACAAGCGATGGCCGCCGGTCTGTTGCCTTCGCGTTCCAGCACGATTCCAAGATTTCGGCACAGGGACGGCTGCGGACCCTCAAAGGCGATGGCGGCGCGGAGGAGTTGGATGGCGGTTTCGCCGCGGCCGGTATCGGCGTGGAGCAGACCTAGATAGTGAAGCCCCTCGGAGTTGGCCGGGTTCGCATCAAGCAGCTTGAGATAGAGAGATTCGGCGAGAATGAGATCGCCGGACCGGTGAAGAGATTGAGCCGTAGCCAGCGTGGAAGCCTGTGTCGCCATCTGAACAGGAGATCGACCCGTCGCGGGAGTGGCTCTAGAGGATTGATCCTAAAGAAAAATCGGGGCTGCCAAGGACGGCAGCCCCGTTAGCTTCGATTTGAAGATAACCGCCCGGACGGCGAATTATCCCCGGAGGAGGGCGAGCACCTGCTGCGGCGCGGAGTTGGCCTGCGCCAACGCCGAGATGCCGGCCTGCAGGAGGATTTGAGCCTTCGTCAGCGAGGCCGCTTCCTCGGCCAGATCGGCGTCACGAATTCGCGACTCCGACGCAGCGAGGTTGGTCAACTGGGATTGGGCCAGATTGACGGCGAAGGTGAATTGGTTCTGACCGCGGCCGACGACGGCTTGCGCGTTACCGAGCGAGTTGACCGCTTCGGCCAGCGCCGTGACGGCGCGTTCCGCTGCCGACTGGGAACCGATGTCCGCGGTGGAGCCGGTTCCGACGGTTGCGGCCGCCGCAACCGTGCCTTGGCTGCCGATACCCGTGCCGGCTTCGTTTGTACCGATCGATACGCGGAAGTTCTGGAGGGTGGAGATGAAGCGGATGCCTTCGGCGCCCGCGCCGCTCGCTTTGTCCTTGACAGCGACGATCTTTTGGAGGGTCGTGTCGTTGGACTGCTGCAGGGCGGTGTTGATGGCGTCGATAGCCTCGTCGACGGTGCCGGCGTTACGCAGGGTGGTGTCGTTGCGAAGAACGACGGCGAGCGAACGCTCGACGCCATTGGCGTCGTTGGCAAAGAGCGTGACGGTTTGGTCGTCGCCGCCGTTCCGGATACCCGTATACGACAGCAGGGAGGTTTGCTGCGAGCCGGCGGCCGCGAAGAAGTTCACGTCCGTGTTACCGGCCTGCGTTTCGGCCGCGTCCGCGACACCCGTGGCTGAGGCGGAGTTGAAGCCGAACAGGTTCGTCGCGCCGACCGAATTCAGACGGAACTTGGAACCGTTGGAGCTGCTGATGGTAATGTTCGTACCGTCGTTAGCGGCAACCAGGCCGGCCGAAGCGAGTCCGGCATTGGCGGCGAACGCAGCGTTGAGCACGCTGGTGGCATTGGCGATGGTCGTGGCCGTGGTAGTCACGGCAACGGCGATGGTGGAACCGCCGCCGATCGAGAATTCGAGCGTCTCCGTGCCGGTAGCCGCACCGAAGGTGCCGCTGGCGCCGGTCGTCGAGTTGTACTCGAAGGTGCCGGATGCGCCCGTGGAACTGCGGAAGCTGCCGAGGCCCAGGCGGTTATTCAGGTCACCCGAGGCCTGGACTTCGAAGCGCTCGCCGCGATTCGACGTGAAGACCAGCGCCGATCCGGCCGTGGCCGTAGTCGCCGTGATGCCGGCAGCCTGCAGCGAGCTGTTTGCCGCGACAAGCGACGTGAGGCTGGTGAGAGCCGCTTCGATCGTCGTACCCGAGGCTACGGTCAGCGCGATGTCGACGGGGCTGGCGAGCCCGGCGCCCTGGAAGCGGACGGTCACTGTGCCTGCGCCCGAAGCGCCGAAGGTGGTGGCTGCGGCCGCCGTGGCCGAGCCGCCGGTGAGGGTGTTCGTCAGGGTCTTGCCGGTGGGATTGGAGGTCGAGGTCACGTTCCCTAGCAGAGCGCTGGAGAGACGGTCACCCGCTTCGACCTGGAATGCTGTTCCGGAAGACGTGAAGCCGATCGACTTCTTGCCGGTGGAATCGGTCACCGCGACCGCCTTCACGCCGGCGTTCTTGAAGGCTGTGGCTGAGGCCGACACGCCGTTGCCGGCGTTTTCGATCGCCGCGTTGATGTTGGTCACCGCAGTGTCGATGTCGGTGATGCCGGACAGGTTGACGGCAACCTTCACGCGGTTGTCGTCGCTGAAACCGGGCCCCCGGAAGTACAAGTCGGAGAAACCCGCCGTCGCCAGCGAGCCGACGTTCGTCGCGTCGTTGACGATCGCGTTGACGCTGGTGGACGCCGAGCCGGTACCGATGTCGATGGAGCTGACACCCTGCGCCTGCACGCCCTTGAGCCCGAGACTGCGCGAATCCACAGTGGACGTGGACAGGTCGACGCCGACCGAACCGTTGGTGATCGACGTGACGGCGCCGGAGGTCTTTCCGCCGCCGATGAAGACCGACAGCGACTTGGCGAACTGACCGGACGTATTGAGACCGATGGCCTGCGCCTGGCGGTCAATTTCCGAAATCACACTCTGGAACTCGCTGTTCAGCACCGTCCGGCTGCCGGTGAAGGTGCCGGAGGCGGATTGCGTGGCGAGTGTCCGGGCGCGGTCCAGGAGTTTGCTGATGTTGTTGATACCGCCGTCGATGGTCTGCAGCGTGCTGAGACCGTCGTTGGCATTCCGGATACCTTGCGAAAGGACCGACTGGTCGCTGCGGAAGGTGTTGGCGATTGCTAGACCGGCGGCGTCGTCGCCGCTGGCCAGGATGCGAACACCGGACGTGACGCGTCCGATGGTCTTGCCCTGGGACTCTGAAGTTTGCCGCAGATACTCGCGCGATTGCAACGAGGCGACGTTCGTATTAATTCGAAAAGACATGTTTCTCTCCTTGAAACAGGGTTTCTGATGATTCCGAAACCAGAAGAGAAGCCGTCTTGAAATCCTTTTCGCGACGAGTGGCTTCTATCTGGCCGTTCAAGGACCATATCGGAGCCCGGAGAGAGGCGAAGAGGAATAGGGTAAGAAAAATCGGGGGGTAGAAGAGGGCCGGGCCGAATTAGTTCCGCAGCAACGACAGAACCTGCTGGGGCGCGGTGTTGGCCTGGGACAGGGCGGAGATACCGGCCTGCAACAAGATCTGAGCCTTCGTGAGGTTGGCGGCTTCCTCGGCGAGATCGGCGTCGCGGATCCGGGACTCAGCGGCGGCGATATTGGCAACCTGGCTGGAGGCGAGGTTGACGGCGAAGGAAAACTGATTTTGACCGCGGCCAACCACGGCCTGGGCGTCACCGAGCCGGGTAACGGCGTCGGCGAGCGCATTCACTGCGTTTTCCGCTCCGGCCTGGGTGCTGATGTCGACTGTGGAACCGCTGCCGACGTTGGTCGACGTGACGACAGTGCCTTGATTTCCAACGCCGGCGCCGGAGGCATTCGTACCGACCGAGGTTTTGAACTGCTTCAGTGTTGAGATGAACTTGATGCCTTCCGCGCCGGCGCCGGACGCCTTGTCCTTTACAGCCACGATCTGCCGGATCGTCGAATCGTTCGATTGCTCAATCGCGCGATTGATCGCGGCGACCGCTTCATCGACGCTCCCGGCGTTGCGAAGCGTAGAATCGTTGCGAAGCACAATCGGCACGGAGTGCTCGACGCCGGCCGTATCGGTGGCTGAGAGCGTGATGGTTTGATCGTCCCCGCCATTCCGGATGGGTGTAAACGGCAGGAGGGCCGAGTGCTGGATGCCGGTGGAGGCGAAGAAGTTGACGTCGGTGTTGCCCGCCTGCGTCTCCGCGGCGTCGCCGACGCCGGTTGCGCCCGCGGCGTTGAAGCCGAACACATTGGTGGCACCGATGGACGCCACGCGGAAGCGTGAGCCGGACGAGCTGGAGATCGTGATATTCGTGCCGTCGTTAGTGGCAACAAGTCCGGCCGAAGCCAGCGTGGTGTTAGCGGCGAAGGCCGCGTTGAGGGCCGTGGTGGCCGCGCCGATGTTGGCGGCGGCCGGTGTGATGGAGACAGCGGTCGCGGGACCACCGCCGATGGAGAACTCCAGCGTCTCGGACGCGGCGGCGAAGGTGCCGGCGCTGCCGGTCACGTTTGCGTAGTCAAAGGTTCCCGAGGCGCCCAGGGAGCCGCGGTAGCTGCCAAGCCCAAAGCGGTTGTTGAGATCACCCGAACTCAGGACCTCGAAGCGTTCCCCAAGATTTGACGTGAACACCAGGGGCGTACCGGGCGTTCCCGTAGTCAGGCGGATCCCCGCGGCCTGCAGGCCGGCGTTGGCGGCCACCAGCGACGAGAGGCTGGTGATGGCTTGATCGATCGTGGTGGCGGCCGAGACGGTCAATGCGATGTCGACCGGTGCGCTCAAACCCGAGCCGGTAAAGCGAACCGACACCGTCCCGGCGCCGCTGGCGCCGAAGGCGGTGGCCGCGGCCGCGGTATTGGAGCCGCCCGTGACGGTGTTGGCCAGCGCTTTTCCGGTGGGATTCGAGGCCGACGTCACGTTGCCGAGCAGCGCGTTCGCCAGCCGGTCGCCCGCCTGGACCTGGAACGCGGTGGCGCTGGAATTGAAAGCGATCGATTTCTTGCCATCGGCCGAGGTGACCACCGACGCCGAAATATTCGCGTTCTTGAAGGCCGTAGCCGACGGACTTACGGCGGTGCCGGCCGAGTTGATGGCGTCATTAATAGCGGTGACCAGGTTATCGACGGTCGTGACGGTCGACAGGTTGATCGGAACCTTGACGCGGTAGGAGTCGCCAAAGCCGGGGCCGCGGAAGTAGAAGTCCATGAAGCCGGCGGCGGCGAGCGACGCGAGGTTCGCCGAGTCGTTGACGATGGCCGAAACGCTGGTGGACGGGGAACCGGTGCCGATGTCGACCGAGGGGACGCCTTGCGCCTGCGATCCCTTTAAGCCGAGGCTCTTGGCGTCGACCGTCGAGTTGCTCAGGTCGACTTGTGACGCGCCGTTCTGAATCGCAGTGATTCCGCCGGAGGCTTTTCCGCCGCCGATAAAGACCGAGAGGGCTTTGGCGAACTCGCCGCCGGAGTTGAGGCCGATCGCCTGTGCCTGGCGGTCAATTTCGTTCATTACACTGCCGAATTCCGAGTTCAAGACGGCCCGGCTTCCAATAAAGGTGCCGGAAGCCGACTGTGTAGCCAGGGTGCGGGCGCGATCCAGCAGCTTGCTGATGTTGTTGATTCCGCCGTCGATCGTTTGGAGGGTACTCAGTCCGTCGTTTGCATTCCGGATGCCTTGGCGCAAAACGGCCTGGTCGCTCCGAAAGCTATTGGCGATCGAGAGCCCGGCGGCATCGTCGCCACTGGAAAGGATCCGCAGTCCGGAGGTGACACGGCCGATTGTTTTCGACTGGTTCTCGCTCGTATTTCGCAAGTACTCCTGGGATTGCAGGGAGGCGATATTTGTATTGATACGGAAAGACATGACTTACTCCTGAAAGGCTAGACCCGCCGAGCCGGAACGGCCGGAAAGGGACGGAAATTGGCGGGGTTCTGGTTTGTGGCTACGATTGCTATCCCAAGCGGGCTAGCTCGTTCCCACACTAGGCATATCGGGAGTATGCCTTCGAGTATTAGGGATTATTTGACTTGAGAGGTTCGGGGGATACAACTGAGGACGATAAGGGGGTACTACCGGCGGAAGGAAAGGACTTTTCGCGGAGAGTTTCGACGAGTTGCGACAATTTTTCCGCGCCAGCGTCGGGCAGCGGAGAGACACGATTTACGTCGCGAGTGTCACGAATTTCAGAACGGAGAACCGTAACTTCCTTGGGGGCACGAATCCCGATTTTTACTTGCGTCGGCGAAGTTTCGAGGATTTCGATCTCCACATCATCGCCAATGATGATCGATTCTCCCCGGCGCCTGCGTATGATGAGCACTAGACCTCCGCAAACCGATCCGCGGCACCGATTCCGGCAGGAGTGGCCTCCGCGTTGTTTCGATCATGATTGTTGGCGCCAACCGGCGTGAGCGCCGAATAGCGGCGATCATCACGGACGGATTGAATACCTTTACGTGTTTCCCGTGAGAGTACCACGGGACCGAGGAGGTTTGCGGTGGCGGGCCCCTCGCCGTTCAGACAAACGATGGCCAGGCACGACAGACTTTCGGCGCAGGCGCCGGTCTCCTCGGTGGCCAAGCCAAGAAGGTTCAACTCGTCGGGGGCCATGTTCAACTCATAGCGGGGGTCGACGGACCGTGCCGGGAGCGTGATGAAGCAAAGCTCCGGGTTGCTCAGACTTTGCAGAAAGACAACGGGCCGGAGGGCCGGCCGCTCCATAAGCAGGAAGCGTTTCTCCTGCTCGAAGCCAGGCAGGCCGCAGGGGAATTCGAATATATCGGAGTCGGAGTACTCGACCCACATTTCCGTTTTGAGCCGCGCGTGCGAATCTCCCGGATGCTCGTCCGCATCAATATCCATAGGGGTTTGAAGGCAGCGAAGACCCCTGCGGAGGACAGCACCCAATGGGTGACAAACAAAACCAGCCCTTTCAGCTCTCGTTCAACGGCCTTCTCAAGATCGACTTCCAGGGATCGCGCGTTACT
>VFZO01000017.1 GCA_016871155.1 Acidobacteriota bacterium
GCCATTCCGGCCACTGAACGGCGCTCGGGTCGCTTTCCAGCGTCGCCCTGTCCTCCGCTCAGTTCCCATCATCTTAAACCCATCCGCTACTCGCGGCGAAAAATTACACCCAACTATTGACACGGGCGGGTTCAATGCCGGTCCTCGGCAATTTCACCACGTTGTAACCGAACTTGTTCAAAAACGTTATGCTCGGATCCTTGCATGCCATATATGGCCTCCTAGTCTCACTAGCGCAAACGTATTTCCGTATAGGACACGCTTGCAGGAGATATTCTACATGTTCACTTCTTCCGTTGTTCCGACACCGCCTCCAACGTCTTTTGCAACGCGTCCGCCCGCTCTCGCAAGTGGGAGTCGCCGTAGTACCCCTGGTTCGCCATCTGTTCGATGAACTTTCGCGTTCGCAGAATGTTCGCTTCGGTCCATGCCGATGCGTCGGTGTTTTGCAGAAAATAGAACGCGTTGGCGGTGGCCTGCGCGTCCGTGCCCTTCCCCAGCACGCGCAACGTCTCCTCCACCGCGTCGCTGGAGCCACTGTAATCCGCGACGAGCGGCGCGATCGCCGATTGGGCCGTTTGCGGCTGCGCCTTTGCGACTTGCGCGACCAGAGCCTGCACCACCTGCCTCGAAGGCTGCTCGAACCAGATTTCGAACTGATACGGCACTGCTTTTGAACCCGACTTTTCGAACCGGCCGATATAGCGCAGATGCATTTGCCCTCCCAGGGCGGCCGCGATTCGCTCCGCCCCCGCCTTTTGCGAAGCGCGAAAGTAACGAAATTCGCGGTCGGCTGGGCCCACGGTTAGAGCTTCGATTCCGGGGGCCTCGCAATTGAGAGTTCGCAGCCGCTGCCGCATCTCCTCGGCGGTTTTCCTTTGCTCCGGGGCTTCACGGCGTACATGAATGTAGACCGCGCACGCATTTGGGGGCAGCCCGCCGGACGGAGTTGGTGCCGTCGTGGACAGTCCGTCCGAAACGGCCCGGTTCGCCAGTTCCGTCAGGCTTCGAATCCGCTCCGCGCTCTCTGCGCGAACGCTCTCCGCCACAGCTTGCAATCGCCTGGCCTCGTTCTCGGCGCCTTTGGCTTCATAGCGTTTTTTCACAGCGTAGACAACAGCTATGACCGCCACCAGTGCGAACGCCGCCGTCCAACGCAGGTACTTCTCGGTGATCTTCGCCTGCCGGCGCTCTTTTTCCAAAGTCTCGGCCTTCTGCGTCTCCTCTTCACATTGGCGGATGGATCTGGTCAAGTACTCCTTTTCCACGGCCAGCAGCAGTGCGTCGCCATCCCACTTCCGGAACTCTTCCAACTCCGATCCTCGCGCGAGCATCCAGTTCGGCTTGCCGCGCGCCTCCCAGGCGAGCGCACGGTCCCGCAGGCTGCCCGCCTGCCGCTCGACGAAAGCGCGGTTTCGTTCGGGGATCAGCTTTTCCAGGCATGGGTGCCGCAGTGTAAAGTCCGGCGCACGGCCATCCAGCAGGCGCGACATCCACAGGTGCCCCGTCGCTCCTTCGTCGGGAATGGGCACGGCCTGTCCGCCGGCCAATTGCTGAAACCAATCGCGGAGCTTCCGCTCCCGGTCGTGGTCTCCCTGCGCCGCTTCCTTCACGGCTTCGTCGTAGACTTGCTGCAACTCGCGATCCGACCTCTCCAGCCAGATTCCATTGCACTCGCGAACCGGCGCAACCAGCCGGTCGTGCGCCAATTCGAACCATGTCACGCCGCGCGGCTCCGCCCGGACCAGATAGGTGTCGACGATTTTCGCGACCAATGCGTTCGGAAGCCCTCCGCTCTGCGCGGCCTCTTGCCGCACCTGATTACGGAGCCCATCAGGAGTAATCAACCGGAATTGAAACCACTCCCGGATCGACCGCTGCAGCGCCCAATCCTCTCCGGCGATCTTTAAAACGGCGCCGTCGTAGTAGCCCTTCAACGCTGTGTCGACATCGCCGATATCCTCTACGTCGATGCGTTCGTCGTCCGGCCGCATCCGCTCCCAGATGTCGAAGCAGACCACCTGGAGTTGCAGCGGCTCCACGTACTGTCCGGCCTCTTCCCGCAGAGTGCCGTCGAGCTCCTGAATCTTCACCTTCGCCAGATTTTCGACCAGATAGTCCACCGCGCCCGGCGCGAACTTGCGCCCGGTCTCCGCCGTAGGACCTTCGATCGCTTCGGCTGCCGCCCGCCGGTTCAACCGGTCGATGCGGTACCGGTTTTGAAAGTGGGTTGGGATCAATCTGGAATAGGGATCGAACGGCGCCAGATAGTCCTCCCGAAGCACGAAGAGCGCCCACAGCCCGGGATCGCTTTTCAGCAGCTCGCCCAACTCCAGAAAAAAGTGCCGCTTTTGCGCGGTATCGACCGGGTCGATTCGCAAGATCTCCTCGAACTGGTCGAAGACAAGCAGCGGATTCAGTTCTCCCCGCCGGCGAGCCACATATTCTTCCATCCGCATCTCCGGGTGGATGGCCTGAGAGCGATCGAAGCCCGCGAGAGCGCTCCAGGTGTACCGGTTTCGCACGCCGGGTGGCGGCTCGAGATTGACCCGCGTAGGCCCCCAAACGTCGAACCGGTCCGCGACCTCGGGAATCAACCCGGCCTGTACGAGCGAACTTTTGCCCGCGCCCGAAGGCGAATACAGCAGCACAATGCGTTCGGAGGTCAGCAGGTACTTCAGCTCCATCACCTCGCGAGAGCGTCCAAACAGCGGCTGTGTATCGAACGGCCGCGGACCGACATAAGGATTCCCGTTGGCCATGGCGTCAGATCCTCCTGGTTCCGTTGGCCGCCGACGCGAGGGGTGGCATGGCGTCCAACTGGCGCTTCAGTTCCCGCAGAAAATCCGCAGAAGTGCCCCAGTAGATATCGATCTTGGAGTTCAGGAAGTACCGCTCCAGGTACTTCTTGGCACGTTGCGCATTCGCCACATTTTCTTCGCTCGGGTCCAGTTGAACGCCCACGTGATTGAAGCCCTGCAAAAGCCGGTGCCCGCCCTTGGCCAAAATCATCCGGAATAGAACGCGGAACTTCCAATCGTCGAGCGGAAAGCCAAGAAAAAGCAGGGATCCGGTCAGCAACGCGTCGCTGACGACGGGCGGCATCAGTTGATAGCGCGTGGTCCGGATAAGGTAGTCGAAAAAGTCATCCTCGGTTAGGACCCACGTCGATTCGGTCTGCGTCTTGCCAAACACATAGTAGACGATCGGTTTGGCGGCCGTGGCGGTGGCCGGAAGCGCGGACCTGTCCTGGTCGTCGCGCCGCTCGTCCCGCCATTCGGTGATCACTGCGGCCGGCTGTTTGAAACCTTCGCCCGACGGGGTTCGCGCCAAGACCAGCTCCAGCATGGAATCCGCACCGGCGTTCACGAACACCTTGGCGTTCAGACTGGCCACGATCCGCAGGGGATCCGCTGGGTCCGCCGCCAGCGCCGTCGCGACCTTTTCTACCAGGTCCGGATCGCCGGCCGGAACACCCAGCCGCCTACCCGCGTTGTCCAAGTTCACTCCAAGGCCTTCGATCACCGTTTCGCGAGCATGCGCGGGCCCATGCACGGTCAAAGCGAACTGTGAGACCTTCGCCAGGTCGGTCCGGTCGTGCGACTCTAACGGAAATTGCATGGTCTGCGCCAACTCGCTGGCGAGTGCGCGCGTGCCGCCGAACACGTGCTCGGCGACGTCCGGTCCGACAATCGGTACGCACGCTCCGCGCTGCACAAACCTGCAAATGGACTGCCACTGTTCAAAGTCGCTTTGCCCGCCTTCGAAGCCCGGCTCATACCAGATTCGTCCGCCCCGCAACCGGAGAAAAAGCGCGGGCATCCAGTAGTCCTCGTAGAGGCGTACCTCGCCGCGCGCCACCGACATCGCACGATCCGCCTGTCCGTCCCTCAGCAATTCGAGAAAGAACCGCTTGAAAAACTCCGCCGCCGTTCGCATCGTGACGCTGGCCTGCATGGCAATAACGGCCGGGACGCCGGCCTCCGCCAGGCGCGGCCCCAAGCCGGAGAGCGCCACGCCGCGCTTGCCCGCGCTTTGGCACGACGCCAGAACTACCAGCCGCGGCCTGTGATCCAACTCCCGAATCCTCTGCACAAGGTCCGTACCGCGCGTTTTGTCCTCTTCCTCCAGGCAGATATAAGGCTCCTGGCGTTCGAGGATGCCGTGACAAATCAAGTAGAGAATGTCGAATCCATCTCGCAGTTTCGCCGCTATTTCGTTCAGCGCCACTGGACCGCCGCTGCCCAGGATCGTCACGTCGATATCCCGCAGCGTCTCCTGGACCAACGCCCGCTCGGCTTCGACGTCGATCGGTTCCAGTTCCAATTGGCCAGCCCGGCTTGGGTTCGCGATGACAGCTAGCGCCGTAAGCCGCGACTTTGGACGCAGCCGGATGGGCCGCCAGTCCTGCCCGCTCGCGAGGAAGCGGGATGCAATAGTCTGCTCGCCCAGGAAAAGCGGCTCGTCCGCCAGATCCGGATCGCGCAGGGTCTCCCAGTGTAGGGAGTGCAACTCGGGCGCACTCGGCTCGATGGTGAATCGCACACGAAGTATGGCTTCCTGCTGCTGAGCGGCAGTGCGGAACCGGCCAAACCAAAGCTTCACTTCGGCGGTGAAGAACGCGGCGGCCAACTCGCGGCCATACTGATCGGGAAAGAAGTTGCGAACCGAAGCCGGGTCGAACTCGACGATTGGGTCGGGGTCAGCGCGCAATTCGGCGTCGTCGCCAGGACCGTTAAAGCGCATCCCCAGTGCGAAGGTCCGCTCGTCCTTCTTGCGGATCGCGATTTCCAGATCGGCGTAGCGGGACATCTTCTCGTCGTCCAAAGTGATTAGCGTAACGGCAGCGGCGCCTAGGACATGTATTTATCCAATCGGCGCCTTCAATCCTACCTCTATCGCGGCGCCCAGCGCCGGGCGCTCAGCAGCAGGAACGTGCCGAACGAAAAATAGATTGCCGACGTCGCGCTTAGACATGCCGCCATACCGTAGTGGCTCGAAGCGGCGGCGATGGCCACAGGCGCGATCCCGCCGCCCAGCCAACCCAGCGAATTCATCAGGCCAACGGCCGTGGCGCGCCGCTCCTCCGGAACGTAGTCGTAGAGCGTCGCCCAGATGTTCGCGTCGTACAGGCCCTTGCAAAAGCCGAATCCGATCATCGCCAGGATCAGGACCGAAACATCCAGCGTCCAGCCGGTCAGAAAGAGAAACGGCACACCGCCCAGCAGGCCCAGCGCCTGCGTCGCCGCCCGGCCGCCGCGGCGGCTGGCGCTAAGGCGGTCCGCCAGCCAGCCGCCGGTTAGTACTCCCAAAACCGACGCCAACTGCAGATACGCCGTGGCGGAGAAACCGGCCATGGACAACGTCATCTGGAAGTTGCGCACCAGGTAACTGGGCAGCCAGGTCAAGAAAATCAGGGCGACGAAGTTCGCCCCGATGAACGTCGCGATCAGCACGGGAACCATGGGGTGGTCGAAGATTGCGCGGATTGGGACGTGCCGCTCCTTCTCCCGCGGCGCCTCCGGTTCGCGGATCACCTTCCACAGCAATAATCCGAGGAGGGTTCCAGCGATGCCGAAGACGTAAAACCCGCTGCGCCAGCCGTAGTGCTGCCCAAGCAACCCGGCAAAGGTGCCGCCGGCGATAGTGCCGGCGTAGACGCTCGATTGATGCAGGGACATGGCGCGGGAGCGCGTGTCAGCGTTGTGAAACGCGCTGATTAAGGCCATGGAGGCTGGGAAATAGAAGGCTTCGCCCAGCCCTTCCAACCCGCGAAAAGTGACCAGGTGCCAGTACTTGGTGGAAAGCGCTGTGGCTATGGTGACCAGTGACCAGGCGATCAGGCCCCCAAGGACGACGGCTTTGCGGGAGAACCGGTCCCCTATCCAACCCGCGAAGGGCCCAGCCGCGGCGTAAACCCACATGAAAGAGCTGCCGACAATGCCAAGTTGGATATCGGATAATCCCATTTCTTTCTGCAGCAGAGGGAAGACGGAGAAGATGGCCTGGCGGTCGGCGTAGTTGAAAAAACACACGAACCAGAGCATCGCGACGAGCCACCACTTGTAGGCGGAATTGTTCATGAAGGATTGATTGTACGCTGGAACCGAAAATTTGATGACTGGAGGGGCGTTTCCCCCTTACACTGAGGGTTCCGGAGGTTATTCAAATCACGTTGAACGCGAAGCTCACCGAAAGTCCGCAGCGGCTGGAACCGATTGACCGTTGGACGGTCACCGACGCGTCGGAGCTATATGACGTCCCGGCCTGGGGTAAAGGCTATTTTTCGATCGGCGCGAATGGGCATGTGTTCGTCCACCCGACAAAGGACCCCGCCCGCAGCGTCGATCTCAAAAAGCTGATCGATACGCTGGTGCTGCGCGGAATCAATCCCCCCATTCTGATCCGTTTCGGCGAAATTTTGCAGGATCGCCTCGCCGAGTTGCATCAGGCGTTTCGCACGGCGATCGCCGAGCACAACTACAAGGGCATATATCAATGCGTGTTCCCGATTAAGGTCAACCAGCAGCGCCAGGTGATCGAAGAGGTCTTTGAGTACGGCCGGCCCTTTCAGTTCGGCCTGGAAGCGGGCTCCAAACCGGAGCTGATGGCGGTGATGTCGATCGCCGACAATGCCACCCCGATTCTCTGCAACGGTTTCAAGGACGACGAATACATCGAACTGGCGATGATGGCCCGCAAGATTGGGCGCAACATCACCCCGGTGGTGGAGAAATACACCGAGCTCGAACTGATCCTCAAGCACGCGGCGCGCATGGGTGTGCGGCCGTCCGTCGGAATTCGTCTCAAGTTGGCCAGCCGCGGCTCCGGCCGGTGGAAGAGTTCGGGCGGCTACCGCTCGAAATTCGGACTCACGGTAACGGAAGCGCTTCGGGCGTTGGAGCAACTGAAGCAGCTTGGGATGGGCGACTGCCTAAAGCTGATCCACTTTCATCTGGGAAGCCAGATCACGAACATCCGGCAGATCAAGGGCGCGGTCATTGAAGCGGCGCGGATTTACGTGGAACTGAAACGCGCCGGAGCGGGGCTGGAGTACGTCGACGTAGGCGGCGGACTCGGAATCGACTACGATGGGTCCCAAACCGACTTCGAATCGAGCGTGAACTATACGCTGCAGGAATACGCGAACGACATTGTCTATCACATCCAAAACGTCTGCGAAGAAGCCGAAGTACCGACGCCGAACATTATTAGTGAGAGCGGGCGTGCCGTGGCCGCTTATCACAGCGTACTGGTGTTCAACGTACTGGGCGTGAGTGGCTTCGGCGAAGAGCAGGTGCCGGCGGATGTGAACCCGGACTGGGAGCAGCCGCTCGTAGACCTGTATCAGGCGATGCGCTCCGTTTCGTCGAAGAATCTTTTGGAGAGCTACCACGATGCGCAGGGCGCGCTGGATTCCGCACTGAACCTGTTTAGCCTGGGCTACCTGACTTTGGAGCAGCGGAGCCTGGCGGAAAACATGTACTGGAACGTGGCCCGCCGGGTGTTGAGAGCGGCCAAGGACCTGGACTACTTTCCGGAGGAGCTGGAGGGCTTGGAAAACATGCTCTCCGACACGTACTTCTGCAATTTTTCGCTGTTCCAATCCATGCCGGACAGTTGGGCGATCAAGCAGTTATTCCCCATCCTGCCCGTGCACCGCCTGGAGCAAAGACCGACGCATCACGCCGTGCTCGGCGATATTTCGTGCGATAGCGACGGCAAGATCGACCGTTTTATCGACCGGCGCGATGTGAAGAATACACTCGCGCTCCATCCGTTTTCGCCGGGGGAGCCATATTTCCTGGGGGCCTTTCTCGTCGGTGCGTATCAGGAAATTCTTGGCGACCTGCACAATCTGTTCGGCGACACGAATGCGGTGCACGTGCTGTTGGGCGAAGGCGACGAGCCGGAGCTTGATCACGTCATCGCCGGCGATACGGTGCGCGAGGTTTTGAACTATGTCCAGTTCAATTCCGGCACGCTAATCGAAAGCTATAGAAAGGATGTGGAGCTGGCCGTCCGCGAAGGGCGCCTGACCTATGAAGAGGCCGGGCGGCTTGTACGTTTCTACGAGGATGGGATTCACGGGTACACGTACTTGGAATCGGTGGAATGAAGCTGCTGATCTTTTCCGATTTGCATTCGGACCGGAAAGCGCTGGAGCGTCTGTTGGCGATCGAGGCCGACATCTACGTGTGCGCCGGGGATCTGGTGAGTTGGGCGCGCGGGCTGGACGCGATGGCGGAACCGCTCCGGCCGCTCGGCGAACGGGTCTGGATGCTGCCCGGCAATCACGAATCGGAGAGCGACATCGCCCGTCTGTGCGACGCCAATGGCTTCCTGAGTCTGCATGGAAAGTCGTTTGCCATCGACGGTATTCACGTGGCGGGGCTGGGATATTCGAATCCCACGCCCTTTCAGACTCCCGGCGAATACACCGAGGCGCAGATTGAGCAAAAGCTGTCGGCGTTCGCGGGCTTGCAGCCGCTAGTTCTGATCTGCCACTGCCCGCCCCGCGACACGGACCTGGATGGCCTCAAGCCGGGGGCGCATTTCGGCAGTACGGCTGTCCGGGAATTTCTGCGCAACCACAAACCGGCGCGGTTCTTCTGCGGGCACATTCACGAATGCGAGGGCAAGGATGTGGTGGTGGATCAGACGCGCGGCATAAACGTAGGTAAGCGCGGATTTCTGCTCGACCTCGCGGACGTCCGGCTGCCTATGGCAAGTCGATAGTGACCGGGACGTTCAATGGGCCGCCGCCACCGCTCTCAGCCGAAGTAATCCGGATTGTGGCCGTGTGCCGTCCGCATCGAAGCATGGTCATATTGGCCGTCAGTCGCAGATTCACCGGCGTCATCCCGCTTTCCGGGGTCACGGAGAGCCAGCCGCCTTCGCTTATCGCCTCCGCCGTGTAGCCCATCTGGCGGCCTCGCGAAGCTATTTAGAGGGCAGCCGCCGGGCCGTCCATGCGAATGGCCGACGGCACCGCGATAAACCTAAATCTTGCAGTTGGCGCCGCCGCCAACTGCAAGATTTAGGTTGAATGCGGTTTGTGTCACTAAGTTGGCCTTGATAAACATTGGTCCCTAATACGGGCGAGGACGAGTCGTCGAGTATCAACGGAGTCTCGGTGAGGTTACCGTTCAGATCCGTCATGCGGCCACCATAGTTGAAATTCAGCGCCGCATCAATGGTTGTGGTGAATTGGCTGGAGCCGCCGGTACAGTCAAAACGGATCTCGCTGAGTAACTCCGAGTGGCCGCCATTGCGCACTACGGGCGCCGTACTCGATTCGGAGCGACAGGAAAACGGGAGCGACTGGGAAAAGGCAGCGGACGCGAGAACGATCGCCACTGCGGCGATACGGGTGATATTCATGGTTGGCACGTGAATAAAAGGAGCCCGACTAGAATAACAGACTTGGTGTAAATGGAGAGTTATTTGGGGCCAGCCGCCTGCGAAAGCCAGCCTTTGCGGAAAACGGACATTACGCGAATAAACTAAAGATACTCGCTCTACGGCTGCCGAACGGTGATCGGACGCCGCGGACTGCAAATATCTCCAGAACAAACGCTCACATCCGATGTAATCGACTGGAGTTGAGCCGGAACTTCGGCGTTCACCTGCTGTAGGCCGATGAAACCGGGCGCGGCGCCGGCAAATAAGGGCATCACTATATAGTCGTGAATTTTTACCGTCACGGGCCGGTTGGATGGCAGTCCGGTCAAAAAAATCTGAATCGCGGTGCCGGAAATGGCAGCGTTGGCGGCTGAGTTTACCGAGAAATCCTGATTTAAAACCGCACCCTCAAAAATACCCGGCGAGGCCGGAGAGAGAGTCAAAGGTCTCGGCGCTCCTAGAATATTGTTGAGGCTCGCCACCACGTTCACCGAGCCCGATGTGGGCAGCGACGCCGGTACTTCAAAGTTCACCTGCGTGTTATTCGTGAAGAAGACCCGGGCATCCATTCCGTTGATATTGATCTTGGCGTCCCTGAGTTGGGTTCCGAAAGCCGTGGCGATGGTGCCGGGGGCAAGGGCCGTGCGCTCGAACGTAGCGGCGTGCGCAATACTCGTGATCTCCGGCACAGGCAGCGACAGTTGGCGAACCGTAAGAGTAACGGGCCCGGCGACACGGCCCGCTACCGGTCCGGCGTCAATTGTCAAAACCGCTTCGTAGGTGCCCGGTTGCAGCCCGGCGGAGGACGCATCCACGCGAACCGTGGCGTTGCCGATTCCTGCGGGCGGATCCAAGCTAAGCCAGCCGTTGCCGGAACGATACTGCACCGACGTGGCCCAATTCAAAAAGCCGCCACCTTCGTTCCGGATTCGGATGAAGCGCGTCTGGGCCGCAGCTCCACCCAAAATGTTATAGGTCAGCGCTTCGGATTCCACTAGCAGCTTCGGAAAAAAGCCAGCGTTGCAATCGCCCAGCGCCTGGCAGTCCGGCGGCGGGCTCACGGCCTGGAATCGCGGCACGGGACCGTTCGAAGCCGTTCCGTCGGTCGAGAACGGGGCGAAGTGCGCCGCGACCTGCGCAGTCACGGTTCCGCCGGCCGGGCGCTGCTCCAGCGTCAGGAAAGTTGCCACCTGAAACGTCTCGCGAGAGGTGCGGTCGGCATCGATCACTTCAAAAACGGCGATGCCGTTGCCGCCACTGAGCGGGACTTCTCCCAACGCGCCGTAATCGGTCGTGACAGTCGGAATCTGCGCCGCCAGCGTGCCGCCTGCACCGTCTGGTTCAACATTTCGAACGCGCGCCAGCAGCAGCGCGTTGCCAGCGTTAGCCAGGTACCGGCCCCCATTGGGCGCCAGGCCGAGGTCGCCGGCTGCGGTCGGTATTGCTCCGGTCGACCCAACAAGAACGTCTGGCACGAAAAGCCTGGAACCGGCCGGAAATCCCGAGTACCGAATGGCCACGCGGGTGCCATGGTCGTTCAGCGGCTCGCGCCGGCGGAAGGACTCGCTGAAGCCTTCCGTGAATCGAATGGAGGCAAACCGCGTACCGGCGCGCAGGAAACTATCGAGCGTCATCTCGGCGCCCGCCGGGGAGACCGTGCAGAAAAACGACGTCGAAAACGTCGCGAGAAGACCCTGCGTCGCGATGCCGGCCGTCAGCGGGCTGTTGTCGATGCGGATCGCCGAGGGGCCATTGGTGGCGAGGGCGATCTGAAACGGCTGCTGCGGATTCGCCGGAGGCACGACTCGAACGTTGCTGATTCGAAAATTGGCTGTTCCGGCCGGGCCCAGCGTGAAGTTCATGCCGGAGAAGTCGAACTGGTTCGCGCCGCGCAGCGAAGGAGTGGCGCCGGTCGAGATCTCGCCCGCGCCAACGTTTACGGTTAGCACGGCGTCGATCGTATTAGTGGACGGATTCAGCTTGTTGGTGACGTTCCCGCCGAATGAAATCACGCGGATATCGCCGCGTACCTGGCCATTGGGTGTGCCGCCTGTACAATTCAAAACGATATCGCCCGCCTGTTCCGTGATGCCCTCCAGCCGGACCAACGCGGGCACGGCGGTGGCCACACAATTCAGCGGCGAAAATGTCTGGGCAGGCAATGTAGCCAGCAGGAGCGCGGAAAGGGTTGCAACGCGAATCACGGATCACACCTCTACTGATTAGAACGCGTAAAAGGAGGTGTGGTTTCCCTCAGCACGATACAATGGAAAACACCCTTTCCTTACGCCTTCTCTACAAACATCCATGTCCACACTAGCGGAAGCGGCCATAACCGAAGAGATTCTGGCTCTCAAGAAAGAGCGGAACGCGGTCATTTTGGCGCACCATTATCAGGAGTCGGAGATTCAGGAGATCGCCGACGCGATTGGCGACAGCCTGGAACTGGCCCGCAAGGCGAAGGAGCTGGACTGTGACGTAATCGCATTCTGCGGCGTGTGGTTCATGGCCGAGACAGCCAAGATTTTGAATCCAACCCGAACTGTTGTGGTGCCGGATCAGGACGCTGGCTGCTCGCTGGTCGATTCGTGCCCGGTGGAGATGGTGCGCGCGTTTAAGCGCAAGTATCCGGATCACGCAGTCGTGAGCTACATCAACACATCGGCAGACGTGAAGGCGGAGAGCGACATTATTTGCACGTCGCGGAATGCAGTGCAGGTAGTCAACTCCATCCCTGCGGACCAGCCCATTCTGTTCTTGCCCGATATCAACCTGGGCAACTATGTCAAGAAGCAGAGCGGACGGCAGAACATGCGAATCTGGCAAGGCGCCTGCATCGTGCATGCGACCTTCGCCGCGCGAAAGCTTACCGAAGCCCGCAACGCCCACCCGGACGCATTTGTCGTGGCGCATCCAGAGTGCCCTTCCGAAGTACTGCAACAGGCCGGCTACATCGGCTCAACCTCCGCGTTGATCGACTTCTGCGTGAAGTCCGGGCATCGCCAGTTCATCGTGATGACAGAGAGCGGCGTTCAACACTCGTTGCGGAAATTCGCGCCGGAAAAGGAGTTCTGGTTCGTGGCGAACGAGAACTGCAACTGTTCCGAGTGCCCGTTCATGAAAAAGAACTCGCTCGAGAAGCTGCGCGACTGTTTGAACACGCTGACACCGCGCGTGGAAATGCCGGCCGAGATGATGGACCGCGCGCGGCTTCCGATCGAACGGATGCTGGCCTTGAAGTAAATGGCTCTTATTGATACCTTCGGCCGGCTCCACGACAATCTCCGGATTAGTGTAACCGACCGGTGCAATATTCGGTGTTTCTATTGCATGCCGGAGGATGTCCCGTCGTTCCTGTCCCGCCAGGAGATCCTGTCGTTTGAGGAAATTGAGCGCGTGGCGCGCGTGGCCGCCGGCCTGGGCGTGCGCAAGCTGCGCCTAACCGGCGGCGAACCCCTGATCCGCAAGGATTTGCCCGTGCTTGTGGAAAAACTGAACCGGATGCCTGGTATCGAGGACATGGGGCTGACCACGAACGCCGTGCTGCTAGAAGGCCTGGCGAAACCGTTGTGGGACGCCGGACTGCGGCGTTTGAACGTTCATCTCGATACGTTGGATGCCGCGCGGTTCGCCCAGATTACACGGCGCGATGACTTTGGCCGCGTAATGGCCGGTATCGAGGCCGCGCTGGCGCTGGGATTTCGAATCAAGATCAACGCTGTCGCGGTGAAGAATCTCTGCGAACCCGACGTTGTGCCGCTGGCGCGGTATGGGCGCGAGCGAGGGATCGAAATCCGGTATATCGAGTTCATGCCGCTGGACGCGCAGGGCATCTGGGACAAGGGAAAGGTGCTGCTGCAGGACGACATGCTCGCGATTCTGGCCCGCGAGATTGGACCGTTGACGGAGGTGCCCGGCCGCGACCCGCGCGCGCCGGCCACCGAATACCGTTTCGACGACGGGATCGGGCGAGTAGGCTTCATCAGCTCCGTCAGCAAGCCGTTCTGCCTGAACTGCAATCGCCTCCGGCTCACCAGCGACGGCAAACTGCGCTATTGCCTGTTCGCCATCGACGAAACGGACGTCAAGGGTCTGCTGCGCGGCGGCGCTGCGGACAGCGAAATCGAAGACGCGATCCGTTCGACCATCCGCGCCAAGTGGCTGGGTCATGAAATCAACTCGCAGCGCTTTGTCGCGCCTCCCCGGCCCATGTATTCGATCGGCGGCTAGCTAGATATCGTAGTAGAGGGAAAACTCGTACGGATGCGGCCGCAGGCGCACAGCATCGGCCTCATGCCGCGCCTTATAGCTGATGTAGGTCTCGATCAACTCCTCGGTGAACACGTCTCCCTTCAACAGGAATGCGTGATCCTCCTCCAGGCATTGCAGCGCCTCTTCTAGCGAACCCGGCATGGACGGCACGCTGCGCAGTTCTTCCGGCGAGAGATCGTAGATGTCTTTGTCCAGAGGTTCGCCCGGGTCGATCTTGTTGATCACGCCGTCAATACCGGCCATCAGCATCGCCGCGAAACCCAAGTACGGATTGCAGCTCGGATCGGGCGGCCGGAACTCGACGCGCTTCGCTTTCGGGCTGCTGGAGTACATCGGGATGCGGCAGGCGGCGGATCGATTGCGGCGGCTGAACGCGAGATTTACCGGCGCCTCATAGCCCGGCACCAGGCGTTTATAGCTGTTCGTCGTGGGCGCGATAATCGCCGAGAGAGCGCGAGCGTGGCGCAGCAAGCCGCCGATATACCAAAGCGCCATCTGGCTCAAGCCGGCGTACTCCTCGCCGGCGAAGAGCGGACTCCCGTTCTTCCATAAAGACTGGTGGCAGTGCATGCCGCTGCCATTGTCGCCATAGATCGGCTTGGGCATGAACGTCACCGATTTTCCGTACTGATACGCCACGTTCCGCACGATGTACTTGTAGGTCATCATGTTGTCGGCGGAGCGCAACAGCGTGTCGAACTTCTGATCGATCTCGCATTGGCCGCCCGTGGCGACTTCGTGGTGGTGGCATTCGATGGAGAGCCCCGCCTTTTCCAAAACCTCTACCATTTTCGCCCGCAGGTCCTGATAATGATCGGTGGGCGGGACCGGGAAGTAGCCTTCCTTATAGCGCGGCCGGTAGCCAAGGTTGTTTTCGCGCCGGCCTTCGTTCCAGCGGCCCTCCTCCGCGTCGATCTCATAGAACGCCGAATGCGGTGTCGACTCGAAGGCTACGTTGTCGAAGATGAAGAACTCAGCCTCCGCGCCGAAGTAACAGGTATCCGCCAAGCCCGTGGCGAGCAGGTGCAACTCCGCCTTTCGGGCGATGTTGCGCGGATCGCGGTCGTATTTTTGTTTGGTGATCGGGTCCAGAATCGTTCCGGTCATGACGAGAGTCGGCGTCTCGTAGAACGGGTCCATGTACGCCGTCGAAGCGTCCGGAATCAGCAGCATGTCGCTTTCGTTGATGGCCGCCCATCCTCGAATCGAGGAACCGTCGATGCCGAATCCGTCCTCGAACGAATCTTCGTTCAATTGGGTGATGGGGTAGGTGATATGGTGCTGCAAGCCTGGGATATCCGTGAAACGGACATCCACCTGCTTGGCGCCTTCCGCCTTCGCAAACGCCAATACGTCTTTAGGACTCACGCCTGCCTCCAACGTGGAAGAATAGTTATTCCCGCTCGACCAGACTAGCGAACGACAGGGCGCACGGGCAAATCGAAATTCGTTATGGACCTGACGCGCAGAGAATATTCGGTAAGCGAGCTAACCGCGGAGATTGGCGAACTGCTCGGCGACGCGTATTCGAACATCTGGGTGAGCGGCGAGGTCTCCGGACTCAAGACCGCCGCGTCGGGCCACGCCTATTTCACTCTGAAGGACGACAAGGCCTCCCTGCGCTGCGCATGCTGGAAAGGCGCTTACCGGCTCCTTCGTTTCAAACCCAAGGACGGGATGGAGGTTCTGGCACGCGGGCGGATCGAAGTCTACGAGCCACGCGGGGAGTACCAGCTGATCGTCGATGCGCTCGAGCCTCTAGGCGCCGGCGCGCTGCAACTCGCCTTTGAACAACTAAAGAAGAAGCTGGCGGACGAAGGTCTGTTCGCCGAGGAGCGCAAGCGGCCGATTCCGAAGCTTCCGAAGCGGATTGGCGTGGTGACCAGCCCTACGGGCGCGGTGATTCGCGACATTCTGCACGTCATCGAGCGGCGATTTCCAGGTCTTCACATCAGGCTATACCCGGCACTAGTGCAAGGAGCGGGCGCGGTGGAGCAGGTGACGGCGGGCATCCGGTATTTCAGCGAGAACCCCTGGGCCGACGTGGTGATCCTGGCTCGCGGCGGCGGCTCCATTGAGGATCTGTGGACATTTAACGAGGAAGCGGTCGCACGTGCCATCGCGGGGTCCGCAGTACCGGTCCTTTCAGCCATCGGACACGAAACCGATTTCACCATCGCTGATTTCGTCAGCGATCTCCGCGCGCCAACACCCAGCGCCGCCGCCGAGATCGTGACCTCGTCGCGGGAACTGCTGTTGGAGCAGATCTCCATCGCAAAGTACCGCATGACACAGGCCACGCGCTTCCGGTTGAATGCTGTCGCGCGAAAACTGGACGGGCTCTCCACCAGCCGGGCGCAGATGACGATCGAGCGGCGCCTCTTCAGGGCGGAACAGCGTCTGGACGACCTGGATCAGCAGGCGCGCGAATCGATCCTGCACCGCCTGCGCGCGGAGCGGGAGCGGCTTAGCGCACTGACGCAAGGAGTGGAACGCCGTGATTTACGGTTACGCCTGGCGGCGGCCCAACACCGGAACGACGCGCTGTGGCGCCGCATGGAAACCCTCATTCAGAATCGCCTGCGGGCGGACCGGACAGCGGCGGAACTCGCCGGCGCGCGGCTGAACTCGTTGAATCCCCTGCAAATCCTGGCTCGCGGATTCGCCGTCGTGACCAATCCGGCGGGCGAAATCGTTCGCCTGCGCTCCCAGGCCGCCATCGGCTCTACCCTGCGTATCCGATTGGCGGATGGAGAGTTAGGCGCGACCGTCGATTCCCATCCAAACGGACAATAGGGTCGATAAACAAAAACGTTTGGAAAAAACGAGATTCCGGCTGTTCCCGTTGCTTATAATCGATATTCGGCGTCAAAACCGCTGATGGCACCCCCCAAGTTTAGAGGAGGATAACTCAATCCACATGCGCGACTTTTTGGAGCTCTCCTACGCAGAGCTGGAAGAAATGAATCTGCAGGCCAAACAGCAACGGAAGGACCGTGTTTCGGCGGATCAGATTCGGGAAGAACGATTGAAGTACTTGACCGACGAAAAGCGGATCAAGGCCGTAACCGTAATGTTCAGCGACCTGGAAGGCCGCTTGCACATGCTGGACTATGACAAGAAGTTTTTGCTCGGGTCCTGGGACAATCTGACGTTCGACGGCTCGTCGATTCGCGGATTTACCGCGCAGCGCGAAAGCGACCTCCGCCTCGCTATCGACTGGTCGGCGTTCTTCCACGCCCCGGCCGACATCTTCGGCGCGGGCAAGGTGCTGGCCTTCTGCGAAGTCATCGACAAGGACGGAAGTTTCTACGCCGGCGACATCCGGGGCGTGTTGAAGGGCTTCGCAAAGAAATGCTTCGAGAAGGACGGCTACACGCTGAACGCCGCGAACGAGATTGAAGGTTTCCTGTTCGCGGGCCAGGACGCGGAGCGCGAGTATCACAAAACCGGCAAGTTCGAATACGTGAACACGGGCGGCTACTATCACTCCCTGCCCGGCGATCCTCTGCGCGAGTTCATCGATACGGCTGCCGAAGTGCAACGCGCTATGGGCTTCCAGAACGAGAAGGATCACCCGGAGGTCGCTCCTTCACAGTTTGAGATCAACTACGGCTACGGCGAAGTCGTGGCCGCGGCGGACCAGATCCAGCTCTATAAGCTGATCTGCCGTCAAGTGGCGCGCAAGATGGGTTTGACCGCGTCGTTCCTGCCGAAGCCCGTTGTGGGCGTCAACGGCAGCGGCATGCACACCAACGTGTCCATCTCAAAGAAAGGCAAGAACCTGTTCTGGGATCCGGCCGGCCAGGAGAAGATTTCCAAGTTCGCCTGGAGCTTCGTCGATCGCATCCTCACGCACGGCAACGACATCTGCCTGCTGCTGAACGCCTCGGTGAACGCTTACCGCCGGTTGGACCCGCACTTTGAAGCGCCGAATCAGATCATCGCCTCGGCGGTGGATCGCGGTTCAATGGTTCGCATCCCGATTGGCAATGAGCGCTCGGCGCGCGTCGAGGTCCGCTCGGTGGGCCCGGACGCAAACCCCTACATGGTGATGCTCTCCGTGTTCAAGACCGGCCTGGAAGGGACGATCAGCAAGGAGAAAAACCTTCGTCAGGCGAAGCGCTACCTGCCGGACAATATCTACGACGCCATGTCGAACTTCCGCTCGGCAGATTGGACGGCACAACTGCTCGGCGCCGATGTGAAGGGCCGCTATCTAGATCTGAAACAGGCCTCCGCTGACCGCTGTCCGCGGTTGCTCGGCACCGTCGTGAAGAGCCAGGAAGTGCAGTTCCATCACGAGGTGTACAATCAATACCTCTGGAATCAGTTTTAGATTCCGGTCTTCTGTTCCAAGGAAAAAGACGCCCCGGTACCCGCACCCGGGGCGTCTTTTTTATTGGGATGCGCGCAACGGCTCCACTCTTCGAATCAGCGCGATTAGGCACAACACGGCGTAGCGGCCCGGGCTGGCGGCATACGGGCGCCCGCCTACCGCAGCAGATCCCGGATAACCTCACCGCCCACGTCGGTCAAACGGAAATCCCGTCCGCCATAGCGGTAAGTCAGGCGAGTGTGGTCCACACCCAACTGGTGCAACATGGTGGCCTGCAAATCGTGGGCGTACACACGGTTTTCAACCGCCTTAAACCCAAAGTCGTCGGTGGCACCATAAGTGTGTCCGCCTTTGAACCCGCCGCCGGCGACGATCATGGAGTAGCCGTGATTGTTGTGATCCCGCCCGTTCTGATGAGAAACCAGACCGCTCACCTCTACCGATGGCGTCCGGCCAAACTCGCCGCCCACCAATACAATCGTCTCCTTCAACATATCCCGGTCTCGCAGATCTTCGATCAGCGACGCCACGGCCGGATCTGCCTCGCGGGCTAGCGTGCGGTGCCCTTGAATGTCGTCGTGATTATCCCAAGGCTGACCGTTGCCATGATAGATCTGCACCATCCGCACGCCCTTTTCCACCATCCGGCGCGCCATCAGGCACCCGCGGCCCACCGCCGAATCGCCGTAACGCTCGCGAGTCTTCTCCGATTCCTTGGCGATATCGAAAACCTCGGGAGCTTCGGTCTGCATGCGGAAGGCGATCTCCATCGACTCGACGCCGCTCTCGAACTTCGCATCGCCGCCGCGCATGCCGTTCAGCTTCGCCAGCAACGCCATCTGGCTCCGCTGCTCTTCGGCCGTACGCTTCGGCGTGATGTAGGGCACCAGTTTGGAAACGTCCTTCTCCTTGTTTTCGAGATGGACGCCCTGGTGGACCGCCGGCAGAAAAGCCGACGACCACAACTGGCTTCCGATGACCGGAACACCGGGACACAGTACAACGAAGCCCGGCAGGTTCTTGTTCATCGAACCGAGGCCATAGCTCAGCCACGATCCCATCGAGGGACGGCCGGGCAGCGGCACGCCGGAATTCATGATCAGCAGCGACGGTTCATGGTTTGGCCGGTCGGTATACATGGAACGAATCACGGTGAACTCATCGATGTTTTGACCGATACGCGGAAAGATCTCGCTGATCTCCACACCGCTCTTGCCGCACTTGTGAAACTGGAACGGCGAGCCCAGCAGGTTCCCGGTCTTTCTCTCCGTCTTTAGATTCGGACCCGCCGGCATCGGCTTACCGTGATGCTTCTGCAGCATCGGCTTGGGGTCGAAGGTGTCCACCTGCGAGGGGCCGCCGTTCAGGAAGATGAAGATGACGTGCTTGGCCCTCGCCGCATGGTGTGTTGCCGCGGCCGCGCTGGCCAGCCCCACGCCGCCGAAGCCAGCACCCACGGATTGCAGTAGTTCTCGTCGCGTCATTGGATTGTCAGGAACTCATCGGTGGACAGCAGCACCTGCCAGTACTGCGCCCACTTGTTTTGCCCGGCCCATTCCAGGCCCAAGGCGATCTCTTGTTTGGCTGGTGCACGGCCGAGAACCGCGCGATACCCCTTGCGAATCCGCTCTTCCGGCGTTCCAGCGCCGATACTCTTGTCCAACGCCTCGGCGGATTCGATCATCAACGGGCTGTTCAGCAGGAACAGGCGCTGAAGCGGTACGTCGGTGGCCACGCGGCGCTCGCTGGTGGCGTTCGGATTGGGAAAGTCGAAGAGATTCAGCATCGTGTCCGTCCTCCGGCGGCTAACAAAACCGTAAACCGTGCGCCGCGTCTGGGCGGTATCGTCCAGCCGGAACGGCTTGCCGCCAAGCGCGCGATCCAGCCGGCCGGTTACAGCAAGTATCGAATCACGGAGCGACTCGGCGTCCAGCCGGCGCGCCGGGAAGTGCGTCAGCAACCGGTTGTCTCCCTCCGTGTTGGCCGTGGCCATTTGGTAGGCGTTCGAAAGCATGATCTCGCGATGCAGCTTCTTCATCGACCAGCCGTTGTTCATGAAGCTTCGCGCCAGCCAATCCAACAGTTCCGGATGCGACGGCATCTCTCCCAATCGCCCGAAGTTCGAAGTAGACCGCACCAGCCCCTCGCCGAAGTGGCCCTGCCAAATTCGGTTGACGATCACGCGCGGTGTCAGCGGATTGTCGTTGGAAGCGATTGACTCAGCCAACTGCAAGCGGCCCGAACCGTTTTGGAAACGCTCCGGCGCGGCCTTGGAAAGGACGGTCAGCCAGCCTCGCGGCGCCACGTCGCCCTGGTTGGCCCGGTTCCCGCGAATGTGCACTCTCTCGTCGCGCGGCTTGTCGCCTTCACTCAGCGCGTGCAGGAACGGATACTGCTCGGGCAGTTCCTTCTTCAGGTGCTCCACATTGGCCTTTAGCAGCTCCAGGTGTTGTTTCCACTGACCATCCAGAAACCGGTCGATGTTCCCGGCTCCGTAATGAAATACGCCCCCGGCCCGGTAGAAATCGCGCCACAGATAGAACTTCTCCGGAGCCAGCGACAACAGATCCGCCTGCGAAAGATCGCTCCGCACCTTCGACCCGCCCAGACGGATGTTGTTCTTGGCATCGACATCCTTCTTTTCCTTCTGGACATCGATCAACGCCTCGCGGAATACGACCGGATCCGCCGCAATCTTGGCCAGCCGGTCCTTGCGGGCGAGATACTTCTTGAACTTTCCCACGGTCTCTTTATCAAGTTGCCCGGCATCGCCACCCTCCGCGGCCTTCAAGTAAAGGTCGCCCTTGGCCGCGAAAATCTCCGAAAGCTGTTCGGCCTGTTTTGCGTAGAAATCGGTCAGATCTTGTTGCGCTGTGTCCAAACGCTTCTTGCGAGCCTGCCAGTCATCGACAACGCTCTCATCGGCGAGCGGCAGCTCGTGCGTCTTCGAGCTGTTGAAGATTCCCAGCAGCGAGTAGTAATCTTTCGTCGGAATTGGGTCGAACTTGTGGTCGTGGCACTGCGCACAGGCAACCGTCAGCGCCAGAAATCCACGCGTCGTAACGTCCACGCGGTCGTCTTGAAACTCGGGGCTCAAGGCGTAAAGGCCCGTCGCAGCCGGTTGGCCGAGCAGGTCGCCCGCAATCTGCGCTTTGGCGAACTCGTTGAACGGAAGGTCGCGGTTAAACGCGTCGATCACCCAATCGCGATAGCGAAAGGCGTTGGGCCGGGGCTCGTCCATGGTCGAGTTCAGCTTGTCGTCCGAATAGCGCGCCACATCCAGCCACTGGCGTCCCCAACGTTCGCCGTAATGCGGCGAGGCCAAAAGGCGGTCGATCACCTGCGCGAACGCATCGGGCGTTTTGTCAGCAACAAAGGCCGCGATCTCCGCGGCGGTGGCGGGAAGGCCGGTCAGGTCCAGCGTGGCGCGGCGGATTAGCGTCCGGCGGTCCGCTGGCGGCGCCGGCTTCAGCCCTTTCGCCTGCTGCGCAGCCAGCAAAAATGCGTCGATCGGCTTCTGCTTGGCCAGCGGGGGCTGCGGATTACCAATCGGCTGAAACGCCCACCAGTTGCTGACCACCTTCGGAGCCAGTGTTTCCGGCCACACCGCTCCATCCCGGATCCAAGTCTTGATGGCCGCGATCTCCGGATCCGCCAATTTGGTGCCGGTGGGCGGCATTTTGATTCGTTCGTGCTGATGGGTGATCGCACGCACCAGCAGGCTGGCCTCTGGCTCACCCGCCATGACCGCCGGCCCGGAGTTTCCGCCCTTGAGCAAGGCGTCGCGCGTCGTCATGGACAAGCCCCCCAGCTTCGACTGTGTGTGGCAGGCAAAGCAGTGTTTGGCAAATACCGGACGGACTTTGGCTTCGAAAAACTCCGCCGGTGAATCAGCCGCGTGGAGCGACGCCGCAGCGATTAACAAGTGCCAACGCATAGCTGGATTCTATCCGAAGTTTGCGGGAAATCCCAACTATGCTATTCTAGAGAAACGGACGTCATCGGACGGGGACGTAGTTCAGTTGGTTAGAACGCCGGCCTGTCACGTCGGAGGTCGCGGGTTCGAGCCCCGTCGTCCCCGCCATCCTGTTCCAATGCTGTTCCGTAGCAATCATAAAGATGATAATGAAGGAGCGCCCAAAAAGCGCTCCTTTTCCGTTATGCAACCAGCACCCGCCCCAAAAATCAGTCTCGTGAACGGCCCGGAGTATCGTGAGGGTTACTCCAATAGCGTGCAAGTCCGCGCCAACCTGTGGGACTTCTTCCTTATGTTTGGCGTATTGACGCCGACTGCCCCGGACTCGGTCACGATCCACAACTTCCAGGGCGTCTATCTGAGCCCGCAACAGGCCAAGGCTCTGCTCAATGTCCTTCAGCAGAACATCCAGCAGTATGAACAGGCCTTTGGAAACATTCAGATAGAGCCCCACGGCCAGGCCGGCGGTTCCGTTCAATAGCGATACGTGATAGCATCGCCCCAACGGGTATGCGTTACGTCTCCTTAATTCTCATTTCTCTCTCCCTCTCCGCGCAAACAGCCCAAATTGGCGGACGAATTCTCGATCCCTCAGCGGCGGCCGTGCCGGGCGCGGCCGTCACACTGCGGAATCCGGCCACCGGATTGGAGCGTACGGCCGAGTCGAATCCTGCAGGACTATATTTATTCCCGCAATTGGCGCCGGGTAGCTACGATCTATCCGTGAAACGGTCTGGCTTCAAACCGGTGACACAAACCGGCGTGGCGCTGGCGATCGACCAGCGTGCCACGCTCGACATCACCTTGCAGGTCGGCGCGCTCAGCGAACAAGTGGAAGTCCGGGCGGCCGTTTCGCGCCTGAACACCGTGGAAGCATCGCAAGGCCAGGTGATCGACAATCAGCGCATCGTCGAAATGCCGTTGAACGGGCGCAACTACATTGACCTCGCCCTGATGTCCGGCGGCGCTGTGCAGTCCGCGCCCGGCTCGCGTATCGGCGGCTTCTCCGCCGGTGGACAACGCGTCAGCCAAAACAACTACGTGATGGACGGCATCGACAACAATTCGGTCGAACTGGCCGCGGCCGGCCGGCGAGCCGAGATGGTCCAGCCCTCCATCGACGCTATTCAGGAATTCAAGGTGCAGACCAACGCCTACGCCGCCGAGTTCGGCCGCGGTATGGGCGGCGTGGTCAATCTCACAATCAAATCCGGCACCAACTCCCTCCACGGAACCGCCTTCGAGTTTCTGCGGAACGAGAAGCTCGACGCCAAGAACTTCTTCGATCCGGTAAGCCGCCCCAAACCCCCTTTTAAGCGCAATCAGTATGGCTTCTCCATCGGCGGTCCGGTGCTTTTCCCCAAGCTATACAACGGCAAGAACAAGACCTTCTTTTTCGGCGACTACGAAGGCACGCGCATTCGCGAGACCTCGACCATCGTGAGCAACCTTCCCACCCAGCGGATGCGGACAGGCGACTTTGGCGAACTGGCCGATGCGCGCAACGTGCGCATCACCGACCCCGCGAACAGCCAACCGTTCCCGAATTCCGTGATTCCCGCGGCACGCCAGGATCGCGTGGCGCGCCAGTTAATGCAGCTCTATCCGGCGACCCAAAATTCGAACCTCGCCGCAAACTACACGTTCCTCTCGCCGCGCATTCAGGACGTCGACAAGTGGGATGTACGCATCGACCAAAACGTGGGATCGAAGATAAACGCGTTCTGGCGGCTTTCCAAGCACGATACCAATCTGCCCGACACGCCCTCCCTGCCCGCCCCGGCCTTCGGCGGCGGCAACCTGGATTTCCTGACCGAGGGCTACAACACGGGCGCCGGCTTCAACTACATCGTCACGCCGAGTATCATCTTCAGCCTTCGCGGAGGTTGGAACTTCGCGCTCTTCAAGCGCAACAACCCGCGGTCCGCCCTTGGCAACTTTTTCAATGAACAGTTCGGAATTCCGGGCGCCACTGAGCGTGTCGACGGCGGTTTTTCGCAAATGAACGTCACCGGCTACCGGGCCCTCGGCATCGGCGGCTTCAACCCCGTGGACCGCGACTCCCAAAATCGCCAGCTCACCGGCGATCTAAGCTGGGTGCGCGGCCGCCACACCTGGAAATTCGGCGCGGGCTTCATCCGTTCGCAGAACCCTATCTTGAACATTCGAAACGTACTTGGCAACTACACCTTCGATGCGCGATTCACACGCGACGGCGCGGCCGATTTTCTGCTTGGCATGGCCTCGGGCTGGAACTGGCAATCCGCCATAAACGTGCAGATGCGGACCTACAACGCAAGTTTCTATGCGCAGGACGATTGGAAGGTCTCCAACCGTTTGACCATGAACTTCGGCCTTCGATATGAACTTTCGCCGCCGTGGATTGAGCGCTACGACAAGATGGGCATCTTCGATGTCGACACAGATCGAAACGCGCCCCGGATCGTCCTGGCCAAGAGCGGCGGCTCCCGCTATGACCGTGCCCTGATCTCGACCGACAAGAATAACTTCATGCCTCGTCTCGGATTCGCGTTCAAGGCCACGGACAAGATGGTGATCCGTTCCGGCTACGGCATGTTTTTCGCCTATATGGAAAACATGGGCGATTCCGAGCATCTCATCGGCAATCCGCCGTTCGCGTTCGGCGTCACACTCGCTGGGTCCAACGTCGCCCCCGCCGTCATGCTGCAACAGGGGCCTGCTGCGGGCGCCACCGTGCTGGAACGCGCCACCGGATTGCAGTTTTCTTCGTTTGAACGAAATCCGAAGCTGTCCGTGGCGCACCAATGGAACTTCGACATCCAGCGCGAGTTCGGCCAGGACTGGCTCTTCGAAGCCGGCTACTCCGGGTCGCGCGGGTTGCACCTGGTGCGCCAATTGGAAGCAAACTTCTCGCCGGCCGGGCCGGGCGCGGTCAACAACAAGCGGATCTACTCGCGCATTACGCTGCCGGGCTCAAACATCGTGGCGTCGCCGCTGGGCAATACCTTCAGTCACCGGTTTGATGGCAACAATATCTACCACGCGATGATCGCGAAGGTGGAAAAGCGCTTTTCAAACGGCTTCACCGTCCTGTCTTCCTACACGTGGTCAAAAAACATCGGGGACACCTGCGGGACCGCGGTCCAGGGAAACGTAGGCGGCTGCGGCTACCAAAACATGTTCAACCTCCGGGCGGAGCGCGGCATCGATAATCAGGACATTCCGCACCGCTTCGTCTCGTCGGTGTTGTACGAACTGCCGTGGCTCGCCCGGAACCCGGTCCTCGGCGGCTGGACTGTCGGCAGCATCCTGACCGCCGCCTCGAACGTGCCCTTTTCCCCAACGGTGCAGGGAAATCCCGCCAATTCGGCGGGAGTGGCCGTGGTGAACAGACCGAACGTCGTTGGCGCGGCCTACTCTGGGGAGCGCACGGTGCAACGCGACTTCAACGTCTCCGCTTTCGTGCCCAACGCACAGTTCCAATACGGCAACGCGGGGCGCAATATCCTCCGGCAGCGGTCGCATTTCAACTGGGACTTCTCGACGCACAAGAACTTCCAACTCGCCGAATCACTGCGCCTGCAATTCCGCTTTGAAGCGTTTTCGTTCTCGAATACTCCCCGGTTCGGCGCGCCGGGGAACGTGGTGGGCACGGCGAATTTTGGCGTTATCACCAGCGCCGCTACGCCGCGGAATCTCCAGTTCGCCCTGAAGCTGGTTTGGTAGTTCCGCTAGCCCGCTAAAATAGAAGTTTCCATGCGCATCGCGCTCGGTCAGATCAACACTACCGTCGGCGACATTGCCGGCAATGCCGCGCTGATGCTCAAAACGGCGCGCCGGGCCGCCGAGGAGGGTGCCGGCACCGTCGTATTTCCGGAGCTTTCGCTCATTGGCTACCCGCCCCAGGACCTGTTGGACCGGCCCGCTCTGTTTCAGCAGGCCGATCGGGCCCTGCACCAACTCGCCGCGGACGCCGAATCGCTGCGAATCGCGCTGATCTGCGGCACCGTGGAACTCGCCGAAGCCCAGTCGGGAAAGCGGATTTGGAACTGTGCCGCCGTTCTGCATGGCGGAAAGGTCCAGTTTCGTCAACACAAGATGCTGTTGCCGAACTACGACGTGTTCGACGAGCAGCGCTATTTCCGCTCCGCCGAAAAACAGGAACTCCTGCAACTGGGCGCGAATCCCGTGGCGTTGACCATCTGCGAAGACGCCTGGAACGACCGTCGCTACTGGGACACACGCCTCTACGAGCGCGATCCGGTCGAAGAGTTGGCGAAACAGGGCGCGCGGGTTCTAATCTCCATCAACGCCTCTCCCTATCACATGGGAAAACGGGCGCGGCGCAGGGAGATTTTCGCGGCGACTGCGCGCCACCACGGAATTCCCGTCGTCTACGTCAACCAGGCCGGCGGCAACGATCAGTTGGTATTCGACGGCTCCAGCTTCGCTCTGGATGCCTCCGGCCAACTGATCGCGCAAGCGGCCAGCTTCGCCGAGGATTTGGTTTTTGTCGACACCAACACCCTAAAGGGCGGCCTGCGGCCTACCCACGCCGCCGAGGAAGAGGCGGTCTATGAAGCGCTCGTGTTGGGCACGCGGGACTACCTGCGCAAATGCGGGTTCTCGAAAGCGGTGATCGGACTATCCGGCGGAATCGATAGCTCCCTCGTAGCCTGCGTCGCCGTGGAGGCGCTGGGGAAAGAGAACGTAACAGGCATCGCCATGCCGGGGCCGTTCTCGTCCGAGCATTCCGTCACGGACGCCCGCGCCATGGCTGAAGCGCTGGGAATCCGCTTTGAAGTTGTATCGATCAACGCGGGCTACGAAGCGGCCAACCAGTCGCTGTCCGCGGTTTTCGCCGACCTTCGCAACGACGTGACCGAAGAGAACATCCAATCGCGTTTGCGCGGTCTCACGCTGATGGCGTTCTCGAACAAAACGAACTCTCTGGTACTAACCACCGGAAATAAGAGCGAGATCGCCGTCGGGTACTGCACGCTGTACGGCGACATGTGCGGCGGCTTGGCGGTCATCAGCGATGTGCCGAAAACCCTGGTCTATACGCTGTGCCGCGTGGCGAATCGCCGCCTGGCGGGCGCGATTCCCGAAAACGTGTTCATCAAACCTCCGTCGGCGGAACTGCGGCCGGACCAGAAGGACTCCGACTCGCTGCCGGAGTACGATGTCTTGGACCCGATTCTCAAAGGCTACGTCGAGGACGATCTCTCTCCCGCCGTGGTCGCCGAACAACTGAACCTGCCCGTTGAACTGGTGCGCGATGTGACTCGCAAAGTCGACCGGAACGAATACAAACGGCAGCAAGCCGCCCCCGGCATCAAAGTAACCAGCAAAGCATTCGGTATCGGCCGCCGGTACCCGATCGCACAGAGGTATAGCGAATGAAACGTACGCTTTGGATTCTGCTTGGGTTTGCCGCAATCGCCGGCCTGGCGATCTCTCAGAAGGGGGGACGCGAGCTTGTCGGCGCGATCAGCGGAGGCGCAGTGCTGCTTCCCACGGGTGCCGTCGTGAAGCCGGCGGGGCAGCAGATCCCGCTGGATACGTTTCCCATGACAGCCGTCCTCACTCCGAACAAGCGGCACCTGCTGGTGCTCCACGGCGGCTACAATCAGCCCAGCGTTCATGTGCTGGACCCCGCCACTCTCCAAACTCTCTCGAAGCTGGAACTGCCGGACGCCTGGCTCGGCCTCGCCGTTCATCCCAATAGCCAGTCCATTTATGTGTCGGGCGGCAGCACCCACTCCGTTTACGAACTGAATTTGACGAACGAAGGGGCGTTGGAACGCGGCCGCGTCTTCGAACTGAGCGCGAAACCGGACCGCAAAGGCACCGATTTCATCGGCGACGTCGCGCTGACGCCGGATGGCCGGCTGATCCTGGCGGCCGATCTATTCAACGACACCGTTCGTGTGATCAACCCGCAGTCTGGCCGTGTTATCGACACGTTCCGCACCGGCGCCAGGCCGTACCGCATCCTGCCGCATCCGGACGGACGGTCGTTTTTCGTTTCCAGTTGGGCCGCCGCCGCTGTTATGCAGCACGACACCGAGACCGGCCGGGTCATGAGCCAAACCGCCGTCGGTCCCCACGCTACCGACATGGTTTGGCGGGAAAAGAAGACCTCCGACGAAGAGCCGGCGTCCCGCCCCTTCAAGGCGCGCATCTTTGTGACGGCGGCCAATACCAACACGGTCAAGGTCCTGGCCGTGACTGAAAACAAAGAGGTTAGCCTTATCGAATCGATCAACGCCGGCCTGGATCCCATGTCCCCTGCCGGGATGACGCCCAGCGCCCTCGCGCTTTCTGGCGACGGCAATTCGCTCTTCGTCGTCTGTTCAGACGCGAACGCGGTGGCGGTGGTTGACCTTATCGGAGCCAAGAGCCGCGTGGCCGGGTTTCTGCCCACCGGCTGGTACCCCACAGCGGCGCTCATGCTGCCGAAAGAACGGTTGATGGTGCTAAATGGCAAAGGGTCCCAAAGCTATCCGAACCCGCGCGGCCCGTCGCCGGTGCGGTCAGCGGCCAACGTCCATACCGGCTCCTCGAGCCCACAGTACGTCGGCCGCCTGCAGCGCGGATCGGCCTCCGTCATCGATGTGCCGTCCGCGGACCTCACATTGCTCACCGAAGAGGTCCGCCGGAACACGCCCTATAACGACTCGAAACTCTCGCGCGCCCACAACGACGACGCCAACCTCGTGATTCCGCAAGCCATCAACCGGCAGTCGGCAATCGAACACGTCATCTACATCATCAAGGAAAATCGCACCTACGACCAGATTCTCGGCGACCTCGGAAAAGGGAACGGAGACCCGTCGCTCACCATCTTTGGCGAAACCGTCACGCCGAACCATCACAAACTGGCTCGCGATTTTGTCCTGTTGGATAACTTCTATGTGAACGCGGACGTCTCGGCCGATGGGCACAACTGGTCCATCGCCGCGATCGCGCCGGACTACACCCAGCGAATGTGGCCTAATTCCTACGCCAAGCGGCGGCCCACGTACGACTACGAAGGGACCGAGCGAGCCAACACAACACCGGCCGGCTACATCTGGACCAACGCGCTTTCCGCCCAGTTGACGGTGCGCAACTACGGCTATTTCGTCGACCTTCATCCGCTGAAGCAGGCCGCCAACACAGGCCAGCACATCGCCCGCGTGCGAGAGCCGGGTCTCGCAACCAGGACGCACATGCAGTACCGCGGCTATGACCTCGACTATATGGACATCGACCGTGCCAAAGTGTTCATCGCCGACCTGCAGCGCCAGGAGTCCCAAAAGCAGTTCCCGCGCTTCACGATACTTCGACTGGGCAACGATCACACCTCCGGCGCCGCAGCCGGCAAGCCAACGCCCGTGGCCATGGTGGCGGATAACGACTATGCGCTGGGAATGATCGTCGATGCACTCAGCCACTCCATGTTCTGGCCGAAAATGGCGATCTTTGTTCTCGAGGACGACGCCCAGAACGGCGCCGATCACGTCGACTCCCACCGCTCGCCGGCTTATGTGATCTCACCTTACTCCAAGCGCGGTGCGGTCGATTCCAGCTTTTACAACACCACGTCCATGCTGCGGACGATGGAACTGATGCTGGGCCTGCGTCCCATGACGATGCACGACGCCGGCGCCCGTCCCATGCTGGGCGCGTTTCAGCAGGTCCCCAATCTGAAACCGTATGAAGCAGAGAAACCCAGAGTTTCACTCGAGGAGCGGAATCCGGGCGGCACGCCCCTGGCCCGCCGCTCCGCACGCTTCGATTTCACCGAGGCAGACGAGATCGACGACGACGAAATGAACCAGATCCTCTGGCTCGCCGTGCGTGGCACCACGCCGCCGCCGCCGACACGGAGTATTTTTGGGCGCTAGCCACCAGATTGACGTCTGCTTTCTTTGGCACATGCACCAGCCCTTCTATAAGGACTTGGTGCGGGGCGAATACAAGCTGCCTTGGACCCGCCTGCATGGGCTGAAGGACTACTACGGCATGGTCCAGCTTCTGGCCGAGTTTCCGAAGGTCCACCAGACCTTTAACTTAGTGCCGTCGATGGTCGTGCAGTTGGACGAGTACGCGCGCGGAGTGGCCGAGGACCCCTTTCTTCGCCTGGCCCTGAAACCCGCCGAAACCCTGACCGAGGCAGAAAAGCACTTTCTGATCAAGTACTTCTTCCAGGCCAACGTTGACCACTTGATTTACCGCTATCCCCGCTACGCCGAACTGCTGCACCGGCGCAATCAAGCCTGGGACGCGCAGGACTACCGCGACCTCCAGGTGCTTTCGCAGGTGGCCTGGTTTGACGAGTTTTTTCTCGAAGAGAACGCTCTCGCCAGGAAAGGGAGAGGCTTCACGCACGAGGATCAGGCGGAGATGGGCCGGCAACAGTTGGAGATTCTGGGCCGCGTGATCCCGGTCTACGGGGAATTCGCGGCCAAGGGCCAGATCGAGATCTCGACGACGCCCTTTTACCACCCCATCCTGCCGCTGGTGTGCGACTCCGATATCGCCCGAATCTCTAACCCTCACGTCCCGTTACCGACTCGATTCCGGTACCCCCAGGACGCGCGCGAGCAACTTCTGCGCGCCAGGAAGTTCATGACGGACCGGATGGGAGTGTCCCCCCAGGGTCTTTGGCCTTCGGAGGGTTCGGTCTCCGACGAAGCGTTGGAGCTTGCCTTCGATTGCGGGTTCACGTGGTTCGCCACCGACAACGGCGTTCTGGCCCGCACCATCGGGCGGGAGGCCGATGTCGTGCAGACCTACCGGCCCTGGGAGTGGCGGCACAACGGGCGGTCCATGAAAGGCATCTTCCGCGATCACTATTTGAGCGATCTGGTCGGCTTCACCTACTCGAAGATGGGCGCCGAGGAGGCGGCCGATCACCTGATGGCGCGGATTGTCGAGAACGCCCAGGGCCGGGACGCGCTGGTGCCCGTGGTGCTGGATGGCGAGAACGCCTGGGAGTACTTCCCGGAGAGCGGCCGGGAGTTTCTGCGGCACCTCTACCGGCGTCTCTCCGATACGCCCGGCATTCGCGCCACGACAATTAGCGAGGCCCTGGAGCGCCACGCCGCACCCGTACTGAACGGGATCTTTCCGGGATCGTGGATCAGCGCCAACTTCGACGTCTGGATCGGGTTCGATGAGGATAATTTGGCCTGGGAGCATCTCCGCCGGGCCCGCGAGGCCTTTGACAAACACGCCGGAAACGCGGCGGCGGCGGACCGGGAACTCGCCTACGAAGAGTTGCTGATCGCCGAAGGCTCCGACTGGTGCTGGTGGTACGGACCGCATCACCACACCGACAACCGGGTCGAGTTCGATCAGCTCTACCGGGACCACCTCTCGAACGTGTACCGGCTCCTTGGGCTGCCAGCGCCGGTAGAGCTGAGCCGGCCCATTTTGAAAACCCAGTTGGCGGCGCACAGCATCCCGCCCAGCGCGGCGATTCAGCCGGTCCTGGACGGCGAGGTCACCAGCTACTTCGAATGGATGGGCGCCGGTGAATATGCCGTCGACTCGCGCCAAGGGGCCATGCACGGAGCCAAGAGCGGCCTGCGAATGCTTTACTATGGGGCAGGCAACGGGCAACTGTTCTTGCGGCTGGACTTCGATCCTAACCCGGAGTGGGCCAACCTGGAACTGCGCGTAACCACCCTCGATACGGAAGTGCGCCTGGGACCCTCCGGTATTTCGGCGGGGCGTGTGGTCGAGGCGGCGATCCCCTTGGCCGCCGGCTTTACCGGCGTTCTGGTCTTTCAGGTTTCTGTTTGGTTCGATGGGATTCCCGTTGAGTTGTTGCCGGCCGACGGCTGGCTGAACGTGGAGATCCCCGCGTCCAACTGGAGCGTTTGACCGAAGGTAGCTAGGGTCCTCGACGTATGATGATGGAATGAACCGTACTGTCGCGGCCCTGATTTGCTATCTACTCCTGGCCGGGCTCGCACCAGTATTCCTTAGCGGCAACGTGCGTCTTGCCTTGTGGATTTTCCTGGGTGGTCTTGCGGCAAAGACCTGCATAGCGCATTGGCGAGACCGGATGGAAGTTCACGAGGGTACCATGCAGAGTACTAGGCACGACGGCCTATCAAAAGATCCCGCCAACCCTCCGCACCTGTAAGGACTTGGGCGTTTCCCCCGGAAAAGTCCTAGGGAATAGTAATTCCAGACTACCCATTCTGTTCCCTCCTGGCGTGGGGGCACTCCCCGCATTTGGGTTTATGGCGTAAGGTCAAATGCTAGCGTTAAGGGGGGCCTCACCTTACTAACAATTCCCCGGATGAATGTTAGCATCAGCCGATAAGACAAATATTCCACAGGTTCTGAACTCGGCCTCGTTCCAAATCGAAACGTAAGACGTTTCGTAACGGGCAGGAGCGAAGGGGTCTAAGTTCTGAAGTGGAACGCGGCTAAGGGGAACACCTTAGTCCCCGGTCGTCGTGCGTCCGTGCGCGGAGTTGGGGGAAGGCGTGTCTTTTCAAGACTTTATCGGAGATCGGCATGCACTCTCTCGCACAAACGACGAAGGAAAAACATAAGTGGTCCAGCGGTTGCATTTCCATAGGCGTCCCGGTCAAAACACCTGGACACGCTGACCCGGCCGAAGCGAGGGAAACACCTCGCAAGCAGCGGGCCCGTGCTAGCAAAAGCAAACCGCCAACCGTCGCTTTCGAGGCATTTCAAATCGAAACGAAGTTGGATTTGGCGGCGCACAAAGGACTAGCCAGGGTTACGCCAATCACGGCGGGCACAGCGGGAACGATGGAATTTCGAGAACCCGAGGAATTGATTATGCCCACCGCCGCCGCCGCACCCGCCAAAGCCGCTCCCGAACGCGAAACCGCCCCGAGCCGGGGAAAAGCTGACCGCACGCGCGCCTCACGCACAAACGCGCAACGTCATGCCAAACGCGACCGGATCGTTCTGGAGAACCTTCCGCTGGTAAAAGCCATTGCTGTTCGTGTCCACGAAAACCTGCCAGTCCATGTCGACCTGGACGACTTGGTCCACGCTGGAATTCTCGGGCTATTCGATGCTGCGACGAAGTACGATCCCGACAAGATGGTGAGCTTTTCGAGCTACGCCAAACACCGGATCAAGGGTGCGATCCTTGACAGCCTGCGGCAATTGGACTGGGCCAGCCGCGACCTCCGCCGCCGGCACAAGCAACTGGAAGCCGCCACGCGCGAACTGGCCGGTGAACTGCATCGAATGCCGTCCGAGGCCGAAATCGCCACCCGTATGGGCGTCGATGTCGACCGCTGGCGTCAAATGATGATGGACCTTCGCAACGTCGGCTTGGTCAGTGCCTCCACGCGCGCCAACGAACAGGAGGAGTTGCCCGCGCCGGACTTCCCTGCGGCCAGCGAGTCGCAGCCGGATCACATGTGTTCCCAGCAGCAACTCCGCAGCGCCTTGGGCGAAGCCATGAAGTGCCTGCCGGAACGGTATCAGAAAGTCGTCGCCCTCTACTACACCAAGGAGATGACGATGAAGGAGATCGGCGGCATCCTCGGCATCAACGAAAGCCGCGTTTCGCAGATCCACAAGACCGCCCTCGAGAAGATGGCGAACGTGATGAAAGAAGCCGGCATCCACTCAAGCGCGGCGTTCTAACCGTTTACTCTGGTGTCAAATCGGCCGAGACAAGGAAGACACCGAAGAGGGCGATGGGCCACACGTGCAGTAGTAGCCGCGCCATCGACCCGTTGATCTGCCAGTCGAGATCCGCCGCGGTCGCCACGAACACCAGGAAATAGCCGGCCAGTTGCGCCCCGGCCACAGCCAACGGAATCCAGCGGGTTCGTGGCACCGGCTGCCGCAGTCTTACGAGCGCAAGCCAAACCGCGAAGACCAGGACCGGCGGAATCAGGAAGTGGCTGAACGTAAGCGACTCGCTGATGAACCCCCAAAAAGTGATCCAATACCGGTTCAAGTCCGCTAAACGGCTACCGTAGTTCGCCGCGTTGGCGGAGTTCACCAGGTCGTTGGCGGCGGTCGACTTCAGCTTGAAGATCCCTAATACCGCCAGCATCGGCGCAGCCCCTGCCAGCAGGTACGGGATGTGCCTCCAGGCCACGGCTGCGGCCGCCAGCAGGATGATAAGGAAGAGTTGACCCTCGTTTTTTGTCCACGCCGCCATTCCGGCGGCCAGCCCGGCCACGATCGCCGGCTCCTTGCGCCCGGTCTCGATAGACAGAACCAGCAGGGCGCAAGCCGCGGCCATGCAGGCAGCGAGCGGAACATCGGCATAGAGCGTCGCGGCGTTCCGGACCAGCGTGCTGCCGCCCGCGATAGCGAGTGCCGTCACGGCGGCCAACGCTCCTCCGCGAACGTGGCGAATCACTGTAAAAGGCGCGGCCAGAGCGGAACAGGCAAGGCCGGCCTGCAACAGCGCGACCACACGCATGGACTCCTCGCCGGCGCCATGCCAGAAGAGGGTAATGGAAGCCGGAAGGAACAGCGGGTAGTCCGGATGTGTCCATTCAATCAGCGGTGAGAACGGGCTGACAAACTCCACCGCCCGGAATAAGAATCGCGCCCGCAGGTTCCAAATCGACCAGGCGTCCCATTCACCGTGCGGCGCGGCGGCGACCATCAGCAGAAACGAGATCGCGGCGAGCGCGGCGGCCACTCCGGCCAGTGCCGTCATCCATATGGGGGCCTTGGAGCCCTGCGGAAGCGGATCCGCCTCCGCAGCCGGCGCCCGGAGGTAGGCGGCGCCCACGGCCGCGGCCGAAAACAGCAGGAGGGTCCCAATCGCAGAAACCGGCGGCCCGCCCCCTACGAGGCGGACAAGGTAGTACGCCACGCTCGCAAGTCCCGTCCCCAGCACCGGCGCCACCGCCAACCGCACCGGGTCGCACGCCGACCATTGGCGCGGCGCGGGCCAAATGGCGCGGGCCAGGGCGAAACCGGCGATCACGGAAACCAGAAGCAGGAGCATGGCTACTTCGCCTTCGCGTTCTCGAACAGCGCGATGCCGTTGCCGAACTCGCGGACGAGTTCAAAGCCCTGCTCGCGCAGCGAACCCGTGGAAATACGATTGTGGAAATTGCCGATCACATACCGCTGTTCGGTCGAGTAGACCACCAGCACCGGCGCCAGCGCGTATTGCACCAGATGGTACTCGGCCTGAGCGTTGGTATCCGTCGCGGGCGTTCCAGGGTCAGTCATATAGCCGGCAACGCCGCTGGCCGGCAGCATCGCCTTCAACTGCGCCAGCCGGCCCGTAAATTCGGTCACGCCATCCACCACAGGGGCTTGCGTGTAAAAGTCGGCGACCTGGGTGAACAGGCGGCCGGTGGAGGCCAAGGAAACCGCGGCCACGATGAGGACTGCGCCAACTGCGCGTGCGTACATGGGTATTGGCTATTGTACCGGTGCCGGGGCGGGGCGAACGGGCAAGGTCAGGCTGGGCGGGCTGGTCTGGTTGGGCAGCCGGAGCCGGATCTCCGGATTCGAGGCCGTGGATTCGGGCAGGCGAAAGTTGACCTGGTAAAGCCCGGCAAACCCGGGCGTGACGCCGGCGTAGAAGATGTTCTCGTCCGGAATCGGCTCGCCGTTTAGCAGTACGGCGAACTGGCGGCGCAGGGCGATCGGGGCCGCGTTGAGCGGAATTGACAACCCGTTGACGGCGGGCGAAGTATTGCCCAGCCCTGCAGCGTACAAAATGACTACATCTCCCGCCACAGCCGGGTCGTCGAGCGTGAGCAGCGAACCGTTGGGCCGGGTGGCGATCGCCACCGAGCCGGCCGTTTGGAAGAGCCCAGGAGAGGTATCGGCGATGTCGATTTCCACTTCCGGGCCGGTGCGGCCGTTCATCGCAACGCGCAGCTTGCGGCGGCCGGGCCGGATGGAGCCGGGAATCAGGACGTTCAATTGGCCGGGTGAGGCGAAAAGGACCGGAATCCCGATGTTGTCAACAGACACGAGGGCTCCGGAGCCATTCAGAGTGGTGGGCAGCAGGCCGTTGCGCAGCTCGTCGATCGAGATCCCGCGCGTCCCGATCGCCAGGTTGGAGCCGTAAACCGACACGAGTCCCAGCGGCGCCAGAGGGCCGGGTCGGTTGGTGGCGGCATTGACGATGCTGGATGAGGAATAAGCCGGAGCCTGGGCCCAAAGACGAACCACAAGCAGCGCCCCCAGCCAGAGCACTCGGGGCATCCATTCGATGCTAACGGTTCGGCCCGCAAACGAAAAGATCGGGAAATCCTTAGGGGGGTTGGCTGAAGAGTTCCGGTGCTGCAGTCTATTTCCTTTTCGTCCTGCGACAGCCTTGAGTTGGTGCGCTAATGCCCGGCACGGGGAAAAGGCTGAATAGTTCTCGCACGCCTTCGATTACTTGCTCCAGCGGCGATCTCTCCGCGAATCTGCGTAGGACGCAACTGCTTGATCTCTTCCCGTTCCTTCTGGCGCCGCGGGCCTGCGCGTAAAACTGCACTCTGAACCGAGTAGTCGCCGGTCTTCAGAAGCCCGGCGACGAATTCAACTATTGACATAACCCACCCACCTCCGCTCCGGAACTTCACTCCACCCCCATACAGTAAGCTGAAACAGTGAAAAAGGAACGGAGGCGGTTCCTCGCGCTGGGCGCGGGCGTGATGACAGGCAGCGGGTGCAAAGCCCCAATCGAAAAGAGCGAATCCGGCGCGCACATGCGCGCGTACGGCGAGCGATCCCCGCACGAAAACACGGTGCGTGTGATCCGCGAACTGACCAAGAGCCCCGGCACGGGTTCGAGCCGCACGCCGCACGCCGACCTGTTCGGCACGATCACGCCCTCCGCCCTGCACTTCGAACGCCATCACTCCGGCGTGCCCTCTATCGATCCCGCCAAACACGAACTGCTGATTCACGGCCTCGTCGAAAAACCCACCGTTTTCACAATGGCCGATCTCAAAGCGTTCCCGTCGTTTTCGCGCATCTACTTTCTCGAATGCGGCGGCAACAGCATCGGCGACCAAAGTGGCAACACACAGCCCGATGTCCAGCGCAGCCACGGCCTGCTGAGTTGCACCGAGTGGACGGGCGTGCCGCTGAAGACCGTCTTGCGCGAGCTCGGTGTCAAGACCGAGGCCAAGTGGATGATCGCCGAAGGCGCCGACGCCGGCCGCATGGCGCGCAGCATTCCCGTTGAAAAGACGCTGGACGATGCGCTGCTCGCCTACGGCCAAAACGGCGAAGCGCTCCGGCCGGAGCAAGGGTATCCGCTGCGTCTTCTGCTGCCCGGCTGGGAAGGCAACACAAACGTGAAGTGGCTGCACCGCCTGGAATTCGCAACCGATCCCGCCATGTCCGCGAAGGAGACCGGCTACTACACCGAACTCGGGAAGGACGGCAAGGCGCAGATTTTCACCTTTATCATGGAGGCCCGCTCGGTCATCACGCGGCCCTCTGGCGGCCATACGATTACGCCGGGCTTCCATGAGATTACGGGGCTCGCCTGGACCGGCCGAGGCCGCATCACACGAGTCGAGGTATCGGCCGACGGCGGCAAAACCTGGGCCGATGCGGCATTGCAGGAACCCGTGCTTCCGCTCGCCGTCGCGCGGTTCCGCATGCCGTGGGAATGGGACGGAAAGCCCGCCGTCCTTCAGTCGCGCTGCACGGATGAGACGGGCTACCTGCAGCCCACTCACGACGAGATCATCGAGGTCCGGGGCCACTTCAGCAACTACCACTACAACGCCATCAAACCGTGGCGCGTGGCCGCCGACGGGAAGGTGACCCATGTTTAAGGTGCTGCTGCTCTGCGCGGCCGCCTTCGCGCAGCCGAAGGGCCGGCCCGCCAGCCCCGCTGAAATTGCGCCCCGCGACATCACCGTGTTCGCCGATGGCCGGGGCCTCCCGCCCGGCAAGGGCCGGGCGTCGGAGGGCGCGGCCATCTACAAGTCCAAGTGCGCCGAGTGCCACAATGACCGCGGCGAGGGGCGCGAGGGTCAGTATCCGCCGATCGCCGGTGGCATCGGATCGTTGACCAGCACCAAGCCGCGCAAGACCGTCGGCAGCTACTGGCCCTACGCAACCACCGTGTTCGACTACATCCGCCGTGCCATGCCGTTCGATCATCCGCGCACTCTCTCAACCAACGAAGTCTACGCCGTTACCGCCTTCGTACTGCACCTGAACGGCATTACCGCCCTGGACGAGGAACTGAGCGAGAAGACGCTTCCCAAGGTCGCCATGCCGAACCGCGACGGCTTCGTGCCCGATAAGCGCCCCGACATTCGTTCCAAACGTTGAGGCCATCGCACGCTACTTGTTCAACAATTGAACCGCGGGATCGCCCAGAACCACGTAGTTGCGCGCGTCGTCGCGCGCGGCCCACTGTCGGCCCAAAGCCTTCGGGTCCGGCGGCGCTCCCAGCCTTGCTCGCTCTAGCGATTCGGCCAATTCCGCTGACAACGCCGCCCAGCGCATGTTGAACTGATCGGTGGCCTGGCCCAGACGATCGCCGCGCATCACCCGGCCCATCACGTCGCGGAATCCCTGGTTCTGCGAGTTCTTCCCGGTTATGAAGGAGTAGGCCCACGCGCGGTCGATGTGCGCCAGTACGGCCAACGTGCCACCGCCCGGATGACTCAGCATCGCCTGCGGCAGCTTCGCCATGGACGGCCGTTCCGCCAACTGTTTCGGATTCCCTTCCACGCGGGCGAAATCGTCGTGAGTAGGCCAGCCGCCGCCATAGCAAGCAAATAGAAACGCCACGGTCCCGTGCAGCTTCGCGCGCGGCCCCACGTCGGCCGCGCTGAAGAACTCGTCCGGCTTCGCCCGCTCCAGGCCCGGCCAGTCCTGACAGATCAACGCGCCCTGTTCGTGCGCCTGTTGGGGATGTCCGAACTTATAGCCCTTCCCATGTCCGCCCAGAAAGAGCAGCGACGGCGTGCCGCCCTCCAGTTCTCCTTGCACGGCCCGAAGCAAATTCGCCTTCGTGGCGTCCTCGCCGAGAAACGAGTGCAGTCCGAATTTTTGACGCGACCCGAGCGGCGTGGCACCCGTGGTCAGCGGCTTCGCGACGTGCTCGGTGAACAGTGCCGTTGCCTTGTCCAGCTCGTGTTCCGTGGAAAAAATCAGCGCTCGGCGCGAGCCCGGCTTTTCCGCCATCGTCTCGTAGCGAACTACCGAGCCGGCGTACTGCCGGAACTGATCCGGCGTTTCGAGCCAGAGCCGGCCCACGCCCCAATAGAGGTCCAACGCATATTGGAATTCGAACGGAATGTCGTCTGGAGCCGCGACGATCATCAGATAGAACGGCACACCCATCGCCGGATCCACCACGTCCATGCGAACCCCGCGGCGCTTCAGCCATTCGCTGGCCGTGTCGCCGGGCAGGTAGCCGGTCTCGCCGTGAAACTCCTGGTAGAGATCTCCGCCGCCGCACTCCTCGCGCCGATGCTTCAACAGCGGCTCGAGCGCCTGGCGGATCTGCGGACTGGCGCTGGCGCCGAACATCACGGCCCAGCCAGCCTCGCCAAGAACGTTCGGGTCGACATCGCCAATCACCCCGAAACTGGCCGAACCGTCTTCCGCCTTTCCGGTCAAGGTCTGGCCGTCAATACCGGCCTGCGCCCCGCGCTTGGCGCGCAGGTCCTCCACCGCCGGTTCTTCCAGACCGGCAAGCGGTTTACCGGTCTCTCCATCGATTCCCAAGGGAAGTGGAATCTCGTCGAATTCTGAAGGCATAACGTTACTTGTCCGTCTCTCCCAGCGCGGCCGCGTTCCGAAAAGGGCCACACCGGATTCTATACTGTCCGGGCGAATCCAGAGTAAAATCGAAAGGTCCTGAGGAGGACACGAATGGTGCAACTCAAAATCAACGGGGTCTCCCGCAAGTTTGAGGGCGATCCCGAGATGCCGCTGCTGTGGTATCTGCGCGATCTGCTCGATTTGACTGGTACGAAGTACGGATGCGGCATGGGCCTGTGCGGCGCATGTACCGTCCATGTCGACGGCAAGGCCGTGCGAAGCTGCCAGACAAGCATGGCGAGCGCCGCGGGCAAGTCCGTTGTGACGATTGAGGCGCTGAAAGGCCAACACGCCGTGCAAAAGGCGTGGATGTCCTGCAACGTGCCGCAGTGCGGCTACTGCCAGAGCGGCCAGATCATGCAGGCCGTGGCCCTGTTGAAAGAAAAGCCCAAGCCGACGGACAAGGAAATCGACGATGCCATGGCCGGCAACATCTGCCGTTGCGGTACCTATCAACGCATTCGAAAGGCCGTAAAGATAGCCGCGGGGGTGAACGCATGAGCGACGCCAATTTCAGAATCGTCGAGCGCCGCGCGTTCCTCAAATACACCTTCGGCGCTGGCGCGCTGATTCTCGGCACCCACATCGAGGCCTGGGCCTCCAGCGCCGACACCGCCGTTTTCCATCCCGACGTTTTCTTGGGCATTGAGCCGAATGGCACCGTGATCCTCATCGCCCACCGTTCGGAGATGGGCACGGGTGCGAAGTCCACGCTTCCCATGGTCGTGGCCGACGAACTAGAAGCCGACTGGAAGCGCGTCCGCGTGGAACAGGCCATCGGCGACGAAAAATACGGTTCGCAGAACACCGATGGTTCCTGCTCCATTCGCGATTTCGTGCAGATCATGAAAGTGGCCGGCGCCACCGCCCGAACGATGCTGGAACAGGCTGCCGCGCAGAAGTGGAACGTACCCGCCTCCGAGTGCGCGGCGCGCAACCACCAGGTGGTTCACACGAAGTCGAACAAAAAGGCGGGCTTCGGCGAGCTTGCGCCGCTCGCCGCCAAGCTGAAGACGCCGGATAAGGCAACGTTGAAATTCAAGCCGGCCAGCGAATACCGGTACATCAACAAGAATGTCCCCGTCGTCGACCAGCAGAACCTATGCGAAGGCAAAGGCATCTTCGGCATGGACGCGAAGATGCCGGGCATGCTGGTCGCTTCGATCGAGCACTCGCCCGTTTATGGCGGCAAGCTGGTGTCCTTCGACGCGGCGGAGGCGAAAAAGGTGCCCGGCGTCCGCGACGTCATCACCATGGACCACTTCAAACCGCCGCACAACTTTCAACCTCTCGGCGGTGTCGCAGTTCTGGCCGACCACACCTGGGCCGCGCTGCAGGGCCGCAAGAAGCTGAAGGCCGAATGGGATCTGGGCCCCAACGCGTCCTATGATTCCGATCGCTACCGGGATTCACTGCTGGCCACCGCGCGCCAGCCCGGCAAGATCGTCGCCAACCGGGGCGATGTCGACGCCGGTTTCGCTAACGCCGCCAAGACGCACGAAGCAGTCTACTCTACGCCGCTGCTGTCGCACGCGCCGATGGAACCGCCCGCCGCGGTCGCTGAATTCAAGGACGGCAAGGTCGTCTGCCACGCCGCCACGCAGAATCCGCAAGCCGTGCAGGAGACCGTCGCCGCCGCCGTCGGCATCGACAAGAAGAATGTCATTTGCCACGTTACTCTGCTTGGCGGAGGTTTCGGGCGCAAGTCCAAACCGGACTACGTCGCCGAAGCGGCGGTGCTTTCGAAAAAGACCGGCAAGCCCGTGAAAGTGGTTTGGAGCCGTGAGGACGATATCCGAACAGACTTCTACCACTCCACCGCCGGAATGTATATGAAGGCCGGTCTCGACAGCGCCGGAAAGCCCAACGCCTGGCTGCACCGAAGCGTATTCCCGTCCATCGGCACCACCTTCGACGACAAGGCCGAATACGCCATGGAGCTGGAGATGGGCATGGGCTGGAACGACCTTCCCTACGACATTCCCAACCACCGCGCTGAAAACGGAGCGGCCAAGAACCACATCCGCATCGGCTGGCTGCGCGCCGTGGCCAATGTGTACCATGCGTTTGCGATTCACTCGTTCGTCGACGAACTCGCGCAGCTCGCCGGAAAAGACCCGGTCGAGTACGCGCTCGGTCTTATCGGGTCTGGCCGCAAGATCGAAGTGAATCCGGTGGGCATGAAGTATTGGAACCACAATCAGACGCAAAAGGATTTCCCACTCGACACCGCGCGCCTGCGGAACGTGATTGAGACGGTGGCGCAAAAATCCAACTGGGCCAACCGCGCCAAGGGCAATGGCCACGGTTGGGGCTTCGCCGCACATCGCAGCTTCCTCACCTATGTCGCCGTCGCAACGGAAGTGCAGGTGGAAGGCGGCCGGGTCCGTATCCCCAACATGCACATCTGCGTCGACGCCGGCCAGACGTATCACGAGGACCGCGTGCTCAGCCAGCTCGAGGGCGCCTGCGTTTTTGGAACGTCGATCGCGATGATGAGCGAGATCTCGGTGAAGGACGGCAAAGTGCAGCAGTCCAACTTCCATAACTATCAGGTGGCCCGTATGCCGGAGTCGCCGGAGAAGATCCACGTTCACCTCATCAAGAGCGACGCTCTGCCCGCCGGTGTCGGCGAGCCGGGCGTGCCGCCCGTGCCGCCGTCAATCGCCAATGCGATTTTCGCGGCCACCGGCAAACGGTTGCGGGACCTGCCGCTCCGAAAGGGGCTGCGGGGGTAGCATCGCCCAGCCGCGGGCCGCTGGATGAAAATCGCCGCTCTTCACGTCCACACAGCACCGATGGCGGGCTCCTGGCTCACGGAGTCCGTCATCGCCAACCCGATGTCCATCTATCCGGAATATTGGGAGCGGCGTTCCTCCTGGTTCGGTGATATGTCCGCGGCCGCTATTGAGATCGTCCTGGAGGATGGCACCCGCGGGTTCGGTTTTGTGGGCGGCGGCCGCGGGCATTCCGTTGGACCGTTGCTGGACGCGCAGTTCCGCCGCCTGGTAACCGGAAGCGGCATCGAGGACATCGAGCGAATCCACGACCAGCTCTACCGCGCGTCGATATTCCACGGACGCGGCGGACTCACGCAGTGTGTCCTCTCCGGCATCGACATCGCGCTCCACGATGCGCTGGGGAAGCTCCGGAACGTTCCGGCGCTGGCGCCGGAACGGCAGCGTTTGCGGGTCTATTACACGGGCAACGATCCTCACGCGCTGGAGACTTTCGGCATCCGCGATATGAAGATCGCCGTTCCCTACGGCCCGGCACACGGCGAGGAAGGTATGGCCGCCAATGAAGCGGTGGTCGCCGAAGCGAGGCGGACATTGGGTCCGGACGCCTTCCTTGCGCTTGATATCTATATGGGGTGGAACGTCGACTACACGCTTCGAATGTACGAGCGAATCGAACGATACAAGATCGCCTGGCTTGAGGAGCCGGTACTGCCCGATGACTACGCGGGTTACAAAGAAATTCGCAAACGGGTCGGCACAAAGGTGACCGGCGGCGAACACGAGTACACACATTCCGGCTTCGAACGCTTGATCAACGAGGGGTGCGTCGACATCGTTCAGCCCGACATTTATCGCGCCGGCGGGCCCACCGCGTGCGGACGCATTAAGACCCTCGCGGAAAAGGCCGGCATCCAGCTTGTTTGTCACGGCATCGGCACGCCCACCTATCATTTCCTGGCGGGCAATAGCGAAGCATTGACACCGTTCGCGGAATATGTCGACATTTATCGCGGCACTACCAAGGACTGGATTTTGACCGACGATCCGCGGCCGGCCGGCGGCTTCCTGACGCTCTCCGGCAAACCGGGTTTCGGCTATGAGCTGAGCGGCAAGTCCCCCGTCGCAACCATCTGGTAACTCGCTCCGCGCAACGCGAGCCGGCCAGGAAACGGCGTGACGAACAGAATAAGCCCCAGCAGGCTGGCCCACCGGCAAAGGCGGAATTCCAACCGGTCGTGAAACGGTTCGGTAAACGGCGGCCCGCCGCCACCCGGTACCGCATAAATAACCGTGTCCCGTTCGTTCCACAGCACGGGTAGGTGACCGGCGAATACGTCACCGTCGCGGAACGGCTTCCAGAACTCGGGACTCTTGGGCCCCGGCATGACAACCGCGTCGACACGTGCGCGGCGCAGCAACTCCAGCGCGCGCTGAGGATCTTTCTCCACCAGCAGTTCGTTCGCGAGACGCTGCTGTTCCGGATTCGGGGCGGTCGTATACGCGCCGCCTGAGAACTGGCGGACGTCCCGGAATGCGTTCAGCCACTGACCGGTGGAGCCCGGGGCGAACAGCGTTTTTCCGGGGAGATTCCGCCAGGCCCAATCGGCGACTTGGAACTCGATTGTCGTTTCCGCTTCGCTGGCCACCAGGTAGCGCTTGCTGAGGCGGCGTTGCTCGATCGTCAACCACACCGCGCCGATCAGTGCCGCGGCCGCCAGCGTCCGGACGGCCCATCGCGGCAGCCGGATCGCCACCACAACCAACGCCAAGGCGATGGCCGCTTCCATTTCCGTCTTGTACCGCCCAGGCTGCTCGACGAACCGTAGGCCCCAACGAATGAATAGAACTGGAATCGCCGTCCACAGCGCCAGCGAGAGCAGCGCGAATCGAAGCGCGGAATCCTTGCGGCGCGTCAGCCAGGCGATGCCACCCAACAGCAAGAAGGCCACACTCAGAGCGATCCAAGAGGTATCGGTCCACGCACCCTCGGGCGTTAACGCACCATTGCGCCGCACCGTGGCAAGCATCGACGGCGAGTACCAAGGCGCCACGATCAAGTAGCTGAGCCCGCCGGTCGCGATGAAAATCGGCCAACGCCGCCAGCCGGAGGCCAACAGCCAGCAGACGCCAAGCATCGCGCAAGCCGTGACGCAAAACGGACTCGCCAGCGACCCAATCACGCACGCGGCCGCCGCCAACCGCCACTGGCCGCGCATCCACGCCGCCGTGACCACGCAGGCGCAGGCAAACCCCAACTCGTGCGGCGTCTCGTCCCAGCCAAAAGTCACATACATGCGCCTCGACTCCAGAATCTTGGCCCAGCCGAACGAGCCGTCCGGAACGATCCATTGGGTAGGCGACAGCAGCGTATGGAATCCGGCAACGGCCAGGCTGGGTAGAACCCGGTCCGTTAGCCGCCAGGCGAGAAAGTAGAGCGCCACGGGCCCAAGGCAATAGGCCAGAGCGTTCACGGGCGGCGCGCCGACGCAGTGGACCAGGAACGGCACAAGCGGGGTGTAAGCCCATTCCACCGGCGTCCCGCCGGCGAACCAGTCGATCCAGGTTCCCAGCCAGCCTCGTGTCGCACCCCAGCGGCCCACCGCCTCCCAATACCCGTGCATGGAGTGCATCTGACCCATGAACGTCATTCCGAACGTCTGCCGCACAATGTAGGCGTTCCACCACACCACACCGATAGCGGCCGCCAGCGCGCGGAGCGCCGGACTAGTCCACAAGTGCCGCCTGCCAGATTGCGTGGGCGACTTCCGGGCCGCCAATGTCGTTGTGCGCGCCGGACGGGCCGTCCATTGCCCGGACGTAGGCGCTCGCGTCCAGGTTGTAGACGCGGCCGGGTTGAAAGCGGTAGTCCACATTCGCCGGCAGCATCTTCATGTCAGTCACTGTATCGTGCGGCAGGCCCTGCAGTCCGAACGACCCGATAGCGCCGTGGTTCGGCAGCGACTCACCGTCATCGAACGCCACGCCGCGCGAAACCCTCGGATACTGAATCCCAACGGCCGTATCGTGCTTCGAATGCGTCGTGACAACCGGCCCGCGCACACGCCTTTCGGTGATCACCCGGTGGAATACGCCGGCGCCAGCGCCAGCGATGGGAATCGAAGGCGAGTACGACCACAGCGACACCGCGCCTTGCACTAACGCAACCGAATCGATAGGCCGGCGCAGCGCGTCGCCGTTGAGAATAGACGAGACCACCACACACCCAAAGCTATGGCCCATCAGATGAATGCGGGCTTGGGTTGCGGACTGCAGTGCACCCGCGAATGCGTTCATTGCGCCCTCGCCGATCGCACGCGCCCGGTTCTTCATCTTGAAGAACGAGAGCAGCCGCAGCCCGTCGAGAATCTTCTCACGCAGGCCGCCGCCGGCAAAATCGATGTCCTCCTCGCCGTCCTCGTCATCGCCACTAAGCTCGACAACTGGTTTCTCGCTAGGCCCGCCTCCGAAGCTCTCAGGCCGGACGTCCATCGCCCTTTCAAGTGCCGTGAATGCGGCCCCGGCGCTTTCCAGGTCCCGCGCCCGGCGCAAGGCGGCCAGCGCCAAAGCGACCTCCGGATCCTCGCCATACAGCGAGGTGAAGCCGGCGAATGGGTCCTCAGCGTCGGAAAACGACGCGACATCGTCCAGATCCTCATCGCCCCACGGCAGGCTAGGCCAATGCAGGCCAATGAAGAGCGGCCGGAACCCGGGAATCTTTCGCTCGGCGGCTTCCCAGTTCGTCCGGTGCCGCGCGAGAGCGCCAATCCACAAATCGTATTGGCGAACGGCGGCGGGCACGTCTCCCATCCATCCGTGGCTGAACAGGAAGACATTCGTAATTGGCTCGGCGGCCAGGACGTCGAGCAGTTGCCGCGTCATCAAGCCATCCGGATCGTCGGTGCGTTCGCGTCCATCCGCGCCGTAGCTGAGCAGCCCGTAGCGCACCGCGGTCCCTGGGATTGTTCGAAAAGGCATATCTGCTCGTGAGAGCGTATCACTTGTCCCAAAAAGGCCAAAATCAGAACGCAAGTTCCGCTGGCACGGTTTCGACGCAAAGGACCAGCAATCCGAGCTTGGGACCCTCCGGCGATTCGGCCACCGTTACTTCGAACAGGTTCTCGCCCGGTTCCAGCCGGACCTCGGCGGAGACCACAGCATCAAAGTCGTGGCCAGTGTGGGGCACCTCCCGCGTCAGCACCGTTTGCTCACCGCGGCGGATCGTCAAGGTGGCCGATTCGGCGAAATTGCGCAAGCGGAGCATCAAGAAATGAACGCCGTGAGCGTCGGAATGCAGCACCAGGCGGCTCGCTCCCAGGCGGGCGAACCGGGCGCCCCGCCCCAGGTTGATGTGCAGATCGGCGTACTCCTCGGCGGAAAACCCGTCCTGGAACTCCACACGGCCCATCTTCCGGCTTCGCCCTTCGGCGACATAGCGAGCCGGTGCCAGCCCCCGCGGCAGCCAACGGTACTGTTTCACCCACGTGTCCTGACTCGAATCGTATTGCAGAACCTGCGAGTGCAGGGGAAGCGTGGCCAGCCCATTGGCGTGCCAGTTCCGATAGCCGGCCCAAATCGAATCCCGCTCGTCGCGCAAGGCGCTGTTAAGGGCCTTCTCCTCCAACTCCTCCGTGTAGCGCGAACCGGAGGACAGTTGCCCGGAATGCCGCCGGTGCAAACCCAGAAGGACTTCTGTGCTGTAGAGAGCCTCGTGCTCGGCGAATCTCCGCCAAAGATCGTAATCGCCGGCCAGCCGCAGGTCGGTCCGGATGCCGCCCGCGCGGTTCCACAGGCAGCCGGTCCAGAAGGTACCTTCCTGCATGACGAAGGGAAGGTGCTCCCCATCATGTAAACCGGCAGCGAGTGTGACCTGGGGAAACACCTGCGTTTCGTGGATTTTACGCAGTTGCCCGCTCTCGTCGAGTTCGCAAGGACGGCCAGTCAGCCACTTCACCTCGGGGAAGGCCTGGAATTTAGCCACCGCGAAGCGGATCGCGTTCGGCGTCAGCATGTCGTCGCTATTCAAATACGTCATTACGTCGCGGTCGCCGG
>VFZO01000018.1 GCA_016871155.1 Acidobacteriota bacterium
TGGTCGAAAGAAGCCATCCGCAGGCACTGGCCCGCCCTCGGAAAGGGGATTCTGATCAAATCCGGCACGGGAGTGAGGCGTTGGTGTATACTGTGGGGGTCCGGGAGACCCAAAATGGAAATCCCGGCTTGCAGCCAATGCACTTCGTCATGTCGAAATGAAACCGGTACTGTTCGCCTTCGGCCAAGGGCCGCGCTGGAATCAACGGCACCGTTTGTCCCGGGATTCGAACCAAGCGGTTCGAAGGAGTGTAGATAAGGTCTCTTTCGAGAAGGGGAAGTGTAATGGAGCAGATGTTCGGACACACCTCACACTTTGCGTGTGATGTGTTCTGCAATCGGTTCACTCTGCACCGAGTGAAAAGCGGAGCGGACATGTGCTCCGGGAACCGGCGCGTATGACTTGAACTCGCCGGTCTGACAAAACCAGTCTAGCCTGCCCAACCGGTTTTTTCCAGAAGAAGATATTTATGGGGTCTATTTCTTACCGCACCGAGGCCGGCTGCTGCTGCGTCATGCAGTGCAGCGTTCCGAGGCCTAGTACAAGGTCGGAGCAGTCGATGCCGCGTATCTCGCGGTCTTTGAACAGCCGCGCCAGCGTATTCAGAGCGATACGGTCCGCCGGATCGTTGAATGTGGGAACCAGCACCTGCTCGTTGGCAATATAAAAATTGGCGTAGCTGGCCGGCAGGCGCTGTCCGCCATAGTGGACCGGTGAGGGCATCGGCAGGCAGGTCACCTTCAAACCGGCATGACGTTTCAGTACTGCCACGTTCGGATCCCGCTTGGGGTTTTCGCTCGCGATCACGACGGAATCCGGCGAGGTAAAGCGCGCCAGATCATCCACGTGGCCGTGAGTATCGTCGCCCTCAATGCCGTTCAGCAACCACACAATCCGGTTCAGCCCTAGATGGGCGGAAAGGACCTGCTCAATCTCTTCGCGAGTCAGGTGGGGATTCCGTGCCTGGATCGGAGACAACAGACACTCCTCGGTCGTTAGCAGCGTGCCGGTGCCGTTCACGTCGATGGAGCCGCCCTCCAATACAACGCGCTTGCCCTTGGCCATGGGCGCCACCCGCCGGCAGCGCAGGCGTCGCGCGATGAAGGCCGGCACCTTGTCGTCGTTCTTCCAGTTCGGATATTTGGCCCAGCCGTTGAAGTGCCAGTCGGTGGCGCACAGGCCGCCGTCGCCGTCCACCGTGAAGATCGGCGCCGTGTCGCGCACCCAGCTTCGATCGGTGGGGCAGACGTGAAGATCCACGTTGCCCATCAAGGCGCCCTCGCGGCGCGCCAGGCGCTCAATTAGACGGGCGTCGCCATCGCGGCAAAGGATGTGCACGCGCTCGAACCGGGACAGCGCCGAGATGATCTTGGCATAGACGAACGGAATCGGCGCGAACTTGCCGGGCCAATCCGTCTTCTCATGCGGCCATCCCAGCCATGTGCCTTCGTGGGGTTCCCACTCCGCCGGCATGCGGAAGCGCGTTACGCTCTCCATCGCTTGGTCAGGTCTCCATAGGCGTCGATGCGGCGATCCCGGAAGAAGGGCCAGTTGCGCCGCACTTCGTCCATCTGGCGCGGATCGCATTCGTGAACCAGAATCTCCTCCTTGTCCGAAGAAGCGCGGCAGAGCACGCGCCCGAACGGATCGCTCAGGAACGAGTGTCCCCAAAACTCGATACCCGTATCGCCCGCACCCTTCTCAAAACCGATCCGGTTGACGGCCGCGACGTAAATGCCGTTGGCGATGGCGTGGCTGCGCTGAATGGTTGTCCACGCGTCGAGCTGCGCGGCGCCGAACTCGGCCTTTTCCGCCGGGTGCCAGCCGATGGCCGTCGGGTAGAACAAGATACTCGCGCCGTCCATGGCCGTCAGGCGCGCGCCCTCGGGATACCATTGGTCCCAGCAAACGAGCACGCCGACGCGGCCGTACTTCGTGTCCCAGGCGCGAAAACCCAGGTCGCCCGGAGTGAAGTAGAACTTTTCGAAGTAGAGCGGGTCGTCGGGGATGTGCATCTTGCGGAAGATCCCCAGCATCTCGCCGCCGGCGTCGATAATGGCCGCGGTGTTGTGATAGAGCCCTTCGGCTCTCTTCTCAAACAGAGACGCGACGATAGCGACATCGAACTCCTTCGCCAACTGACACATCACACGCGTGGACTCGCCGGGGATCGCCTCCGCCAGATCGAATAGCTCCGCGCGCTCTTCGCGGCAGAAATACTGAGACTTGAAAAGTTCCTGCAGGCAGATAATCTGCGCGCCTGCGCGCGCGGCTTCCTTCACCTGAACGGCGGTCTTTTCCAGGTTCACCGCGGGGTCCTCGGCACAGGACATCTGCACTAAACCAACGCGAAACGGGCGCTGGGAAATGGGGGGCATAGTAAGATTCTCTCATGTCCCCTCGCATCGCACTTTCGTTGTTTCTCAGCGCGATTTTCGCTCTGAGCGCAACGGTTCCGGCGCCGAAAGATCATCTGGGCTATGAGCCCGGCGCCGACTACAAACTGGCCGACTACAACGACATCATCACCTACTTCCAGAAGCTGGAGCAGGCCTCGCCGCGCATTCGACTGCAACAGTACGGGCGGACATCGTCGGGCAAGCCGATGTACGTCGCGCTTATTTCGTCGGAAGAAAATCTCCGGAATCTCGCGAAGTACAAGGAAATGAACCGCCGCATGGCCCTGGGGCTGGCGGCGAAGGACGAAGCGGAGTCGATCGCTAAACAGGGCAAGGTGTTCGTCTGGATCGACGCCGGAATGCACTCATCGGAAGCGGCCTGCCCGCAGGGCTCGCCGGAACTCGCGTATCGAATGGTGACCGGCGAGAACGAGGAACTGCGGCGCATTCGGGACAAGGTGATTCTTGTGCATGTGCCCGTCACGAATCCCGATGGCCAGGACATGATCGCGCATTGGTTCCGAAAGAATGTTGGCACTCCGTATCAGGAAGCGTCGCTGCCGGAGTTGTATCAAAAGTACGCCGGCCACGACAACAACCGTGACTGGTACATGTTCAATCTTGAGGAGACTCGCCACACCGGCAAGCTGCTGTTCCAGGAGTGGTTTCCGCAGATCATGTACAACCAGCACCAGGCTCCGGCCTTTCCAGCGCGCATTTTTGTTCCGCCGTACGCGGAGCCGCTGAATCCAACGATTCCGAGAGAGGTAATGGAAGGGATCAACCTGATCGGCTCGGCGATGCGGGAACGTTTCGCCGGTGAAGGGAAGGGCGGCGTGCTCAGTTACTTGGGTTTCGACGGTTGGTGGAACGGCGGGCTGCGTTCCACGCCGGCGTTTCACAACATGCACGGGATTCTCACGGAGACCGCGATGCAGCCCTATGCGATCCCGAAAGACTACAAGCTCAGCGACCTGCCGGACCGGTTCTCGAACGGTGTTCCCACCAAGCAACCCACCATTTTCTATTCGCCGTGGCTGGGCGGCCACTGGGGCGCGCGCGACGCCGTAGAGTACATGCTCACCGCCGATATGGCCATTCTCAACCTGGCCGCCGTCATGCCCAGCCATTGGATCCAAAAGGCCTGGACGCTTGCCGTGAAAAATATCGAGCTGGGCAAGACGGCCGCGCCGTTCGCCTACGTTGTGCCGCCCGATCAGTGGGACCGCTGGACGGCCAATGAGATGCTGCGCCGATTGCAGTTGGGCGCCGTCCAAGTGGAACAGGCGAAGGCCGATATCCGGGTTGGCGAGAAAACCTATCCCGCCGGCTCCTATGTGATTCGCGCCGCTCAACCGTTTCGCTCCTACCTCGTGGATTTGATGGAGCCCCAGAACTACCCCGAACTGCGCACCGGCACCACAGGGCCCACGAAACGGCCATACGATGTGGCCGGCTGGACGTTGCCCATGCAGATGGGCGTTCGCGTGGAGCGAATCAACGACCGGTTCGATACATCGTCGCTAGCCAGTGTCCCTGAGGTTCCGCGCGCGCCTTACGCGCTCGATAGCAGGGACAACTCGTCGTTTTTGAAAATTGCCGAACTGCTCGCGGCCGGAAGACCGGTGGGCTGGACGGCGGATGGCAGACTTGTGGAATCCGGCTTCTCCTGGCAGCTTGGCAAACCGCGCCTTGCCGTTTATAAACCCTACACTGCCAACATGGATCTGGGCTGGACGGAGTGGTTGCTCGACGAGTTCAAGATCCCCTACACCGTTTTGACGAACGCCGATTTTCAACAGCCCGGATGGAAGAGCCGGTTCGATACGCTGCTGTTGGCCCACCAGACGCCGGACTCGATTTTGCACGGGTTGCGGGAGGATGGCGCCGAAGACGGCGACATGAATAATCCCAACCGCGGCCGCCCGCGCCCGCGGCCGGAGCATGTTGGTGGTATCGGCGCGCAAGGCTTGGCCCAGGTCGAGCAGTTCGTGCGGGAGGGCGGAACACTGCTCACGCTCGGGAGCGCTTCGGACCTGCCCATGCAGTTCCTGCCCATTCCAGTGAAAGGCATTACGAGGAGTTCCGAGACCGGCTTCTACTCGCCCGGCTCACTGCTTCGTGCGACGGTCGATACGTCGAATCCCATCGGCTTTGGCATGCCGAAAGACGCCATCGTCTTCGCTTCCGGCGGACCGGTCATGGAGACGCACGGCGCGGCGAAATCGATTGTCAACTTCGCCCGGAAGGAGTTGCTTGCTTCCGGCTGGGTGAGCGGCGAGCGGACAGTGCTGGGCAAGAGCATCCTGGCCGAATCGGTCTACGGCAAGGGCCGCGTAGTTCTCTACGGCTTTCGTCCGCAACACCGCGGCCAGTCGTTCGGCACCTTCAAGCTTCTTTTGAACGCGATCTACTTGGGTTCCGCGCGGCGCCAGTAACGAAAAACGGTCGTCAGGATGATCCAACCCGCGCGCAGCGACGCGCACAAATTTCCGGAAACCTTGTTCTCCCCCGCGAAGCGTTTGCGGTATCGCACCGGCACTTCCTTCACGCGGAGCCCGCGGCGCAACGCTTTGATCTGCATCTCGACGGTCCAGCCGTAGTTGCGATTCTCCATGTTGAGCGCCTGCAGCGACGTCCAGCGTATGGCGCGAAACGGCCCCAGATCGGTGTACTGGTAGCCGAGCAATACACGCATTAGAAAGCAAGCAAGCCAATTGCCGAATTCCTGATGCGGCAGCAGCGCGCCCGCCGAGCCCAGCCGTGTGCCGATCACCATGTCCGCCTCGCCGCGCGCGACCGGTTCCGTCAGCAAAGGCACCTCTTCCGGGTACTCGGACAGGTCGCCTTGCATCCACACCACGATGGCGGAGCCGTTCGGAATCGCGGCCATCGCCTTCAACGACGCGGCGCCGTAACCGCGCTCGGGTTCCGTCACCACAACGGCGCCCCGCGAGGCCGCGATTTCCGCTGTCTTGTCCGTCGATCCGTTGTCGGCAACGATGATCGTACGAAACAAATCGCGAGGAATCGCGTCAAATAGAGCAGGCAGGCTGGCCTCCTCATTTAACGCCGGGATGATGAGCACAACCGCCGGACCCTGCATTTCGCTACAATTCCCCGTAGTATATGACGCCGGAAAAGCCATCGGAAACTCGTCAACTGCTGCTCGGCGCTGCCTTCTGGCTGCGCGACCTGATGTTGTCCGTTGTCATCGCGATCGTCGTTATCCTCTTTCTTTATCAGCCGGTAAAGGTGGAGGGCACTTCCATGATGCCCGCGCTTGAAGACCAGGAGCGGATCTTTATCAACAAATTTGTCTACCGTTTCGGACTCGGTGAAATTACGCGCGGCGATACCGTGGTGTTTTGGTTTCCGCGCGATCCGTCGAAATCCTATATCAAGCGGGTGATCGGACTGCCCGGCGACACGGTGGAGGTCGTGGATGGCTCAGTCCGCTTGAACGGCGAGGTGATTCCGGAACCCTATGTTCCCGGCGAGTTTCGCGACCACATGACCGTGCCTGCCGTGCGCGTTCCCGAGGATTCCTTTTACGTAATGGGCGATCACCGGAGCGCCTCGCACGATTCGCGCGGATGGGGGCCGGTGCAGCGCCGGTACATCTACGGCAAAGCGGTGTTCGTCTATTGGCCGCCGGACAAAATGGGCGTCGTTCGCTAACGGCGATTGAATAGCCACAACACGAGCGTGAGAACCACGCTTCCCAAAAGGCTCGTCGCCAGCGGAAAGTAGAACGTTGTGTTCTTGCCGCGCCACTGAAAATCTCCCGGCAGCCGGCCGAGCGGAATGCCCAGCCTTTCGAACGCGAGTACAGCCAGTCCGAGACCCGCGATCACGGCGCCGGCGATGAGCAGGGTCCGGCCCATGGAAGCTCAGACGCTAAACGTCCGCCCCTTGTTCTGGCCGATCAGGATCTGGAACAGCCGGTGAGAGATCAGTTCGTGCAGCGACAGCAACTCTTTGTTCGCCGCCGTGATTGCCGCGGCATCCAATCCGTTGGCCACGCGCGGGCCGCCGGCTTTCAGGGCATCGGTCGCCTGCTGCAGAATCGGATCGGTCAGGGCCTCGCCTGCCATCTCCCACAAGGTGATGAAGCGGTCCACCGCCGTCGGGAAGCTCACGTGGAATACGCCGTGAACGCTGGTGGTGCGCGGCGGTTTGTAGTCCAGATTGAATGGCCCCGAATAGCCATAGGATCGCAGCAGCACGAAAACGTTCAGCCAATCGAGCGGGTTCACCAATCCGATGGCGATGTCGACGTCGTGTTTGCCGCTATAGCCGTCGTTGATGTCGAAGTGGAACAGCTTGCCGCACATCAGCGCCCGTGCCAGGGCGGCACGCGGCGCGGTGCCCCACATCAGTTCGTGCAGGTACTCGGGATTCAGTCCCACCATCGCCGGATGTTTAATCAGGCCGGAGAAAATCAGCGCCAGCATAGAGTCCGATGTTGGCAGCAGGATCTCCGCCACGGGTTCGAATGGCTTGGCCTCCATGCAGTGCTTTAGGGTCGCGCGGTTGTGCTTCTTCGCCAGTTCGATATCTTTGGCGCACGCAGCGTTAATGCACTCCGCGTACCATTTCAAAGTCTGCAACTCGTCCATGGCGCCCTGGATAAAGTAGCCGAGCGCGCCCGGCCAGTAGACGGCATATTGCGCGCCCAACTGGTGCCCGATCGCGACCGTGTTCTCGACGCGCCAATTGGCGTATTCTCGCACCTGATCGGCGTGCGCAGCCGGAGATGCCGCCCAAACCGCATTGTGAAAAGTCTCGGTGGTGACCATTGAGCACTTTAAGCCGTTCTTCTTCAGCGACTCGCCGATCCGGCCGATGATCTCTTCCTGGCCGTCGTGGCCCAGCGCGGTGGTTGGAATCACATCGGTGTCGTGCGTACACCAGTAGCCGATCCCGATTCGGGCATACTCTTCGATCACCCGCTCAAACCCGAGCGTCTCCCGCGTCTTGTCCTGAAATAGCGAGTGGCCTTCGTAAGCGGCCGCCCACTGGGGGCCGGTAATGAAGTATTTTCGCCTTTGATCCGGAGTGTAGGATCCCTCACATGCGCTCATCAGGCGCTCAACGAGAGGTTGTTGCTGGTCGACGGGAATGGCTGCCATGAACCATCCATGATAAACAATCCGGGGCGCGGCTGATAGAATAAGTCGCTTATGAGTGACGCCGCCAAGCTTGCAGCAATTCCCACCCTTGTGAACCCGCCCGCCGACTTCGTCGCGCAGGCGAATATTTCCGGAATGGAGGCCTACAGGGCGCTTTATCAGACCGCCGTGAACGATCCTGGCGCATTCTGGGGAGGCCTCGCCGAAAAAGAGTTGGACTGGTTCCAGCGCTTCGAGAAAGCCTTGGATTGGCAGGCTCCGTTCGCTAAATGGTTCCAAGGCGGAAAGATGAACGTTAGCTACAACTGCGTCGACCGTCACACAAAAACCGCCCGCAAGAACAAGGCTGCCATTATTTTCGAAGGCGAACCCGGCGACCAGCGAATCATCACCTACCAGGAGCTGCACCGGCTGGTCTGCCGATTTGCCTCTTCGCTGCTTCACCTTGACCTGAAGACCGGCGACCGGGCCATCATCTACATGCCGATGATCCCGGAGGCGGCCATTGCAATGCTGGGATGCGCCCGGCTCGGGATTCCGCATTCAGTGGTCTTCGGCGGCTTTTCGGCCGAAGCGCTGAAGGCGCGAATTCAAGATCTTGAAGCGAAGGTCGTCATCACGGCCGACGCGGGCTGGCGGCGGGGCAAAGAGATCCGGTTGAAAGATGCGGTCGACGAGGCCGTCAAGTCCTGCCCGAGCGTGGAGAGCGTTATTGTCTACAAGCGCACAGGCTGCGATGTTGTTATGCAGCAGGGCCGGGACCACTGGTGGCACGTGCTGGACGAAACCGCGCGCGAAGACGTTGAGGCGGTGCCGTTGGACAGCGAGCACCCGCTGTATGTGCTCTACACCTCCGGCACGACCGGCAAACCGAAGGGGATTTTGCATACTTCGGCAGGCTACCTGCTGCAGGCGACGATGACTATGAAGTGGGTTTTCGACATCAAGGAATCGGACACCTACTGGTGTACGGCCGACGTTGGCTGGGTCACCGGCCACTCCTATGTCGTCTACGGACCTTTGAGCGTAGGCGCCACGACGCTGATGTACGAAGGCGCGCCGGACACCCCGGCCTTCGACCGCTGGTGGCGCATCGTCGACAAGTACGCGGTTAGCATTTTCTACACCTCTCCGACTGCAATTCGCGCGCTGATCCGGCAGGGCGACCACTGGCCCGAACGCCACAAACTTTCCACCATTCGTTTACTAGGAAGCGTCGGGGAACCCATCAACCCCGCCGCGTGGGAGTGGTTCCACCGCGTGATCGGACACAACAACTGTCCAATCGTCGATACCTGGTGGCAGACCGAGACCGGTGCGATCCTCATCGCGCCCATGCCGGGCGCCACCCCGCTAAAGCCGGGTTCGGGCACTTTGCCCATGCCAGGTATCCAACCGCAGATCGTCGACAACGCCGGCAATCCGGTTGATGACGGCAAGGAGGGGTACCTCATCCTGCGGACTCCATGGCCGAGCATGCTGCGGACTATTTGGGGAGACCCGGAGCGATATAAGGAACAATATTGGTCGAAGGTCCCAGGAGCGTACTTCACCGGCGACGCCGCCCGCCGGGACAAGGACGGCTACTTCTGGGTTTTGGGACGGGTTGACGATGTGATGAACGTGAGCGGTCACCGGCTGAGCACAATGGAGATCGAGTCGGCGCTGGTCCGTCATCCGTCTGTGGCCGAGGCGGCTGTCGTCGGTAAACCTCATGAGATCACGGGTCAGGCGGTCTGCTGCTTTGTGACGCTAAAGAAAGGGATTGGCGACCACGAGAAGCTGGGAGTGGAGCTGCGGCAATGGGTGGCGCATGAGATTGGGCCCTTCGCCCGGCCGGAAGAGATCCGGTTCTCCGAGGCGCTGCCGAAGACTCGCAGCGGGAAAATCATGCGGCGGCTTTTGCGCGAGATCGTGACGAGTCACACCGTGGTGGGCGACGTCACAACATTGGAAGACATGAACGTCATCACAACCCTGGCCGCACAGCACGATGAAGATTGAGCCACAACTGATCACGACCGCTCTGTTCGAACGGATCGCTGGCCAGGCCGAACAATCTCCCCGCAGGCGCATGAACCACAACTTTCACGCGTCGGCCGAGGAGAGTCCGCACCGGATGCTAAATGTGCTGCTTCGAGGCACTTACGTGCGCCCCCACCGCCACGTCACTCCCCCGAAGACGGAAGCGTTTCTGCCGTTGACCGGCAGCGTCGGAATTGTGGTTTTCAATGATGACGGCGGAGTCACGGGCGTCTATCGCCTGGACGCTGAGGGTCCGGTTCGAGGCATCGACCTCCCGGCCGGCATTTGGCACACCGTGCTGGCGCTGACCGAGCAATCGGTCTGCTATGAGGTGAAGCCGGGACCCTGGGTTCCCGCTTCCGATAAAGACTTCGCCGCTTGGGCCCCTTCCGAAGGGACCCCCGAGGCCGCCGGAATTGTCGGAGCCTGGGAAAAACTCTTTCTTTAGCAACAGGTTAGCGGGTCCTGTTCAACTCCGTCATCCGTTCCACCGCTTCGATGGCAGCGGGAGCGATTTCCGGGGAGGTACCGGTGCCATGCTGGGCCAGGCTTGCGTTCATCCGCAGCAGGTCGCACTGAAAGTCCAGGTGGTTGGATCCGGGCGCCGGGGGAATAGCGATCGATGTGGAATTAAACATTTTGGTTATCCATATCGGCCTGGCTGGCCCGGTCATTAGCCAAGTTTTGGGGTGGCAAGAATTTGCCGGTGTAATGGCAATTGACAAGATTCCGTCACCGTCCCGCGCTCGCTCCAAAGAAATGGGCCGGCTAGCGCCGGCCCTTAGTTTGTACCACCTTGGAGAGGGATTTGAGAGGAATCGGAGAAAAGCTATCCGGAGACCACAAAAAATCCGACGGTTCCAGGTTGACGGCTCAAGACTGCGGTTGGGTGGGGAATGAAGGAAGGGATGCGCGTGGGGTACCAGCGGGAGGTGCTGCTGTGGGATTTGTGAGGAGAGGATACAACCTTTGCTTCTTGAGCCTGTCCTGGTTTCGTCACGCTCATCCTAGAGCACGCACGTTGCCAAACTTCCAATTGATGATTTTGCGGCACCGGCTGAGTAATTTGGGGGTATCGCGGGAAAGAATTACCACTTTGGTACTAAAGAGGAATCCCGAGTTGGCATTTCTTTCCAAGGTGGTACCGCGGATTTCGGAACGCGATAGGCCACACTCGCCCCCTGTCCACCGCTCGGCTTTACGCCGTTACCCCACTAGGCAGTTCGCTGGCGAGTCCAACCGGTTCGCACGTGCGGCGCTGGGGCGTGGCATTTTCAATCCCGGGCCCGTTCTGTTGTGGTAGGATGGCCGCGAAGTCTATTCCTCGGGAGGTACTCTATGTGTGTATTGCTTGGTTTCGCGGCTCTGTCCGCGGCGTTGGCGTTTGCGGCCGAAGGTCCTTCGTTAGCCGCCGGTAAACTGGAACTGAAATCGGCCGGGGTCTTGGCGTTCGGACCGCCGGGAATCCTCTTTGTGGGAGATACGGCCGCGGCTAGCCTGATCGCGATCGACACCGGCGACCGGGCCGCCAAGAAATCCAACGGTGCCTTCGAGTTGAAAGCGGTCAATGAGAAGATCGCCGCTGTTTTAGGGACTTCGGCGGATCAGATCCAAATCGCTGATGTCGTTGTGAATCCGGTGTCGCAAAACGTGTATCTGTCCGTTTCTCGCGGCAAAGGCGCCTCGGCCGTGGCGCTGATTTTGAAGACAGACGCCTCGGGCAAGATTACGGAACTTGGTCTGGATAATGTGAAGCACGCGCGTGTGTCGCTACCGGACGCTCCCGCGGCCGAGGCGAAGGACCGGCGCGGCGGCAGCCTTCGGATGGAGACGATCACAGACATCGGCTACGTCGATGGCCGCGTTTTCGTCGCCGGCCTTTCCAATGAAGAGTTCGCTTCCAGCCTGCGCTCCGTTCCCTATCCTTTCAAGGCGGCCGACAAGGGTGCTGGAATCGAGATCTTCCACGGCGCGCATGGCCGTTTCGAGACGAATGCGCCGGTTCGGACCTTTGTTCCGTACAAGGTTGCGAACACTCCGCACCTATTGGCTGCCTATACTTGCACCCCGCTCGTTTCGATTCCTCTCTCGGAACTGAAGCCCGGCAATAAGGTGAAGGGCAAAACAATCGCGGAATTGGGCAATCGCAACCGGCCCCTCGATATGATCGTGTACTCCAAGGGTGGCCAGGACTTTATCCTGATGGCCAACTCCAGCCGCGGCGTGATGAAATTGCCGACGGCGAACCTCGATAAATACGAAGCGATCGTCGCTCAGACTGAGAAGCAGGGTGTTCCCTACGAGACCATCGAAGCACTGAAAGGGGTGCAGCAGTTGGACCGTTACGGCGCCAACGCGGCTTTGCTGCTGCAGGTCGAAGGCGGCTCAGTGGATCTTCGCACGGTCGCTTTGCCGTAGTTTCGTGAGGGTACTCGCGACGATTACCCTGCTCGTTCTGCCGGCCGTCGCAGCGGACGTCATTGTCCGCCGCGACGGACCGGTTTTTCGTGTTGCCGGGCTGGGAACGACCGAACCGGCCGGCGGGTGGTCCGCCGTGTTCCAAGTCCACGTGGGGCCGCAGGACCTGCCGCCCGTGATGGGGACGTATGTGACGGAGGGTTCCGAGGTGGTCTTCAAACCCCGGTTCCCGGTCTCCGACACCGTGGATTGCCGCGTCGTGGCCGGCGGGACGACCATCGTATTCCCGGGAAAGGCCTCGTCCACCGAACCCTCCGCGCACGTGCGCCGCGTCTTTCCGACCGCGTGGAAGATTCCGGCCAATCAGTTAAAATTCTATGCGGAGTTTTCCGCTCCCATGGAGAAAGGGCAGGCCTGGGAGAGGATACGCCTGAAGAATTCCGTTGGCGAGACCGTCGATTTGGCGTTCCTGGAGATTGAACAGGAGCTTTGGGACCGGGAAGGAAAGCGCCTGACCCTGCTGTTCGACCCCGGCCGCATTAAGCGGGGCGTGCTGCCGCGCGAACAGACCGGCGCCGCGCTGCGGGCTGGCGAAACCTACACGCTGATCATCGACCAGGAGTATCGCGACGCGGAGGGTGTCCCGATGAAGCAGGGCTATTTCAAGGTCTTCCAGGTGGAACCTGAGGACCGGGCCTTCATCGATCCCGCGAAGTGGGAAGTCCGGATTCCGCGGGCAGGAACCAGGGACTCGCTCGCTATCGCGTTTGGTGAGTCGATCGATGGCCCTCTGGCGCAGCGCCTGATCTCGGTCGAGGGTGTTGCTGGCGCCGTTGAACTTGGAGCGTTCGAAGCGCTCTGGCGGTTTGTGCCGGAGAAGCCCTGGGAGGCCAAGGAGTACAAGATCCTGGTCGATACGGCGCTGGAGGACTTGGCGGGCAACCGGGTCGGCCGGCCTTTCGATGTCGATGTCTTCGAGCGGATTACGGTGCGAACGGACCGGCGCGTCGTCACGCTGCCGTTCCGGGTGCCCCGGAAGTAATCAGTTGCCCGTCAGCTTGCCTGTCGTATCGACGCCTAGACTGCGCCGCAGATAGTCGATACCGGGAACGGTGATGGACATTCTGCTCTTGTCGTCCATTTCGATAATTTTGGTGCTCTTCATGTAGGCCATAACAAATGTCGCGCCTTCGCGTTCCAGTCCGAGTTGGCGCTCCATTTCCAGGATCGAAACCGCGCCGCCATTGGGGTTTTTCTTTTTCGCGCGATAAAGCAGGCCGAGGATGCGTTCCAGCATTACCTCATCCGACCGGAGTTCGGCGTGGAGATCCAGCAGGTCCGTTTCGCCCTCTACTTCCGGTGTCAGCGTTTGCGGCGCGGGAGCCTCTGGTGCCGGGTCCTGAGATTTCGGGACCATCGCCGCATCCCGTGCCTTCCGGAGGAGATTGGAGATGTCGGAGGATTCCATAGCCATGTGGTCACACCTTTTATCGGTGCGTCGCGGCGACATGAGGATAGGGGAAAAGCCTGAACCTAGTTGCCCGGTTTTTGAGCGGGTGCGCGATGAAGGAGTTTTCCGGCGAGAAAGCACAGATAATATGTATTTTCGCGAAGGAGGTGGTGCCGGGTCTCCAGCGCGATGCGCCGGACAACTCGCCGCACCGCGGAGGTCTTGCGCACCCGTTCCTCGTCCAGGATCTCGAAATTCGCCTCGGCCGGTTTCAGAAGTCCGACTGCCAGGGTGCCGTCGGTTACGACCTCCTGTTCCACCACGATCTGCCGTTTCACGGAAGCCCGGGAAGCGAGCCCGGCGGCAAAGTCCAAGTCCCCCATCACCTTTTCCCGTTCCAGATCCAGGCGGGGATCGATCCGGTGGGACAGGGAAAAATTCGACCGGTCAAAGATTACGGTGACGTCGTGGGTTGCGGCGCCGAGCCATATCTCGCGGCCGTCTTCGGTCTCCGTTCGCCAAAAACGAACATGATGCCGTTTTGCGATGGAGTTCAATGATTTCTGGAAGACCACGTCCGGCAAGCGGCCCTGATAGACGAGCTTCGACACAGGAGCGGTCGGGTATCCTTGGCGGCGTGTAAACGCCCTGTAAGTTTTCCCGAACGACGCCCGGTTGAGGGGTTCGGCACTGACCCATCCGGCCGCGCGGAAGGCTCGCTCAAGCAGGTCCCGGCTGCCGATCAACGCGACATTAATGACATCGGCTACACTACCCCCCGCCTGTTTGCCGATGTCCACGGGCCGTGTTCGCAGGAATTCGTGCAGCGGTTCGTCCAGGGTTGACTCCTGCGGGGCTTGACCCCATATCCGTCCAGGTGATTCGGACAGCAGTCGAAGCGTCAACTCCGCTCCAGCCGGCAGATCAATCTCCGGGTCTGGCATGCGGATGAGCAGTAATCGGGAGCCGAAGAGCCCGGCCGCTCCGATGGGGCCCAACGCGAACCGCGCCCAGGCCGTGCCGACCGGCCCGGTCAGACCGACGGGGGCGCGCACCAGCATACCCGGGCTAGGGCGGAACCAGATTCCGCGGACGATTCCGAGCGGGTTGCTCGCGGCGAGGATTCCCCGGACACGGCCGTTCTTGTCCACCTGCTCCCGGGCGTTGTCCAGCCGCAAGAGCGCCGTTTCAATTGGAGCCCACTCCCCCTCGGGAGTGCGCCACTCTGTAAACGCGATCTCCATGCTTGCACGCTCCCGGCGGACCCCGAGGCCTACCGGCAGGACCCGGCGGACGGTTCCCCGAACAAGGCTTCGGGCCGGTATCAAAATACCGCCATCGCGAACCAAGGGCCGGAGGAGCGCGCCGCGAATTGGTGACCCGTTCGGTTGCGAATGACTGGAGAGCGAGGTGAGCAGCCGCACCTCCAGTAGCGGCGGCGTATCGGCCCCAGCGAGGGGCAAGGCCAGGCAGACGGCCAGGACGGGAACCCATCTATGCCGGGCGTTCATAGACCTCCCAAAGCAGAGCGGCGCCTACGCAGATGCCGATGCTCGCCACACCGTCGGCGGCGTAGTGATACCGGCCATGAATCGTGGCTGTAAACACGAGCAACGCTACGATCAGGGCGGCGGCGAAGTAGCCGGAGCTCTCCGGCAGTGCCCGCCGCAGCCCGAAAGCCGATGAGAAAGCCACCGCCACGTGCCCGCTGGGAAAGACGCTGGTCGAAATGTCCAGGTGGTCCAGAATCGCGATGTTGATCTGACGCCAGATACTGAAGGCGCCTGGCGCGTCCAGGCCGGCGAAGGCGGTGCGCGGCGACGCGACGGCGATCAGCGGCAGCAGCGCGTAGACCGTCAGTGTTCCAAGCGCAAACGTGCGAACGAAGGTCTCGACCCGGTCCCGCCGGCGGCGCCAATAGAGCAGGGCGATGCAAGCTGGAGGAATGGCATACAGCAGCAGATAGCAGAGTTCCAGGAGCCAGGGAATGGCCGGACCGGCCGCTTCCAACACTTGGCGCAGGCCCCAGTCGCTCAGTATTCGGCGGTCCCACGCCAGCCAAGTTTCTTGCCAGGCTGCGTCAAATCCGCGCGCAAACCATTCCATTTGCCAGTACCCGCCCAGCACGATGGCGGGCGGGAGCCAGTCCCGGAGAATGGCGGTCGCCGGGTTTCCGCGCTGAGACTCCAGAACTGAGAGCGCAAGGAGCACCACCGGCAGGGCGGCGGCGATCGCCAATTTCATGGCGCTGACGCCCCAAGCCGCGCTGAGGACCGCCGTGTAGACGAAGAAGCCGATCATAACGCGCTCGCTGACGCGGGTTCCCGCGAAGCCGGTGGCCGCCCGCCCGCCGGGGCTGACCAGCGATTCGGTCGCGTTAACGTTTGTCACACGCCAACACCCATCGCTAGAGAATATTCGCCTGGCGGCGGATTCGCAAGTAGTTGGAACGATTTATTTTTTGGGGCTTACGTCTCGCTAACGGTTCTTGCCGGGCGCGCCGCCAACTCCACGGCCAACTCCTGGGCTCTGCGAAGGTCGGTTTTCCCCGTTCCAAGAGTTGGAATCACGTCGACCAGAGCGAATTGGTCGCGTTTCGGAATCCACAGGGCGGGCAGGCCGGCGTTGTTCAAGTGCTCGATCATGGCGGCCGCGGTCAGTTCTGGATTGGTGTGGAGGACGATCAGGCGCTCGCCGCGCGACTCATCGGGAATGCCGATAACGAAGCAAGCGGCCTCACCCATGATCTCTTGGAGCGTCTCCTCGACGCGAAGGTGCGGGACCATCTCGCCGCCAATTTTGGAGAACCGGGAGAGCCGCCCGGTGATGTACAAGAACCCGTCTTCGTCCAGGCGCGCCATATCGCCGGTGTTGTAATAGCCGTCGACCAACACTTTCGCGGTCCGTTCCGGCTGCTTCAAGTACCCGCGCATGCGGCTGGGACCCTTCACCAAGAGCATCCCCTCGGTCCCAAAGGGAACGGGCTCCATGGTCGCCGGATCCACGAACCGGATGGAGACGCCTGGCAAGGGCCGGCCTACGCTCTCGGCCTTCGCGCCGAGTTGGTCGGACTGCGCCGGATCGTTGGAGATGAAGTCCGCGCCGTTGACCGCGACGACCGGAGCCATCTCCGTGCAACCGTAGCCCTCCTGCATTTTGAGATTGAATCTTTCCTCGAACTGCCGGGCCACGGCGGGCCGGAGTTTTTCGGCGCCCACCAGCACGTAGCGGAGTTTTGAGAACTGCTCCGGTGTGCACTTGCGGGTGTAGGTGGAGGCGAACGTCGGGGTGGACAGCAGGAACGTCGCGCCGTACTTTTGGGAGAGCTCGCCGATTTTGCCGCCGTCAGCCGGATTATGGTGCAGAATTACGGGGAACCGTTCCAGAAGTGGGAACCAGAGGTTATAGGTGAAGCCGAAAGAGTGGAAAAAGGGGAGGATCCCAAGCATGACGTCGCTGGGGCCGACAGGGTAGACCTGAGCCACCGCTTCCATGTTGGAAAGCAGGTTCCAGTGCGTCAGTTCCACGCCCTTGGGTTCACCGGTGGAGCCGCTGGAGAAGATAATCGCCGCGACATCGTCAGCGTGGCCCTTGGCCAAGCCGGGCAGGAAACGGGCTTGCAGGTATGCGATGGCCTTCTCCGCCTTTCCGAACGAGGGCAGCAGTTCCTCCACGAAAATCATGGCTGGCGTGATTTCGATCTTCTGTTTGGTGACGAACAGTTTCGACGTGAAAATTGTTTGAATTCCGCACTGGGCGATGGCCGAACTCATGGAAGCCGGGCCTGCGGTAAAGTTCAAATTCACTGCGGTTCGGCCGCTGAGCGTAACAGCGATGTTCGCGAGTGCGGCGCCCACCGAATTGGGGAGCGAGAGTCCGATCATTGCCTGATTCGGGCAATGCCCATCGATCCAACGGCGCAGCATTTGGGCGCCGGTTAGCGCGCCGCCAAAGGTAAGCTCTTTCCCCAGAGAGTCGGCCATCCCCAGTGAACCCCATTGGGCGCGGGCCGCGGCAACGAAGCGCGCGCCCAGGTGGTCGCCCGGCCGGCGCTTGTCCTCGGCGGCCTGTGCCGCAAGCTCCGTGACCTTGGCGCGCAGCGCTTCGGGCGGCGTATTGCCAGGAACAGGCTCGCCGACGATGACCCGAACCCTGGGACGGCTGAAAAAGCTGCCGGACGCCATGAGTTGACCCCCCTTCATCGATAGAGGGTGGCCCCAAAGGCCCTCGATCCAGCAGGGAACAATCGGCGCGTCCTTGGCGATCCGCTCGTACCCGCGTTTGAAGGGAAGCAGGTGGCCGGTACGGGTGATCTGGCCTTCCGGGAAGATCCCGATCATCTCGCCATTCTCGACTTCCTTGCGGGCTGTGGCCAACGTGCCAACAGCTTCCCTGGGGACGGACAGATTGATCGGGATGGCCTTTAGTACGCGGAACAGCCAGGTTAGCCAGGAGATATCGTAGAGCGTTTTCCAGAGCAGGAACCGGATGGGCCGCAGCGTGGCCGCGCCGATCAAGAACGCGTCGGCATAAGAGACGTGGTTGCCGACCACTACGCAGCCACCGGTGACCGGCATGTTTCGCGCCCCAACGATTTCCAGGCGAAACAGAGTGTGCAGAATGCACCAGCAGACGAAACGAACGGAATAACGAAGCATGTGTTTGAAGAAGATGTAAAAAGAAGCGGCAACGGTGAAGATGCCAGCAGCGAGAAAGACCACCGGCGCCGGACATTCCAGCTTATCGTGCAGGAGCCAGAGCGTCCCGGACGCGGCGATAACACCCAGCATGTTTGCGAAGTTGTTTGTGGCCAGAATGCGGCCCTTCTCCTCCGGCGCAGCTTCGTCCTGCAGATACGCGTTCAGGGGAACAATGAAAAGTCCACCGTAAAAACCCATCAGCGCGAGAAAGACCATGGCGGGAGTCTGGCTGGAGGTCATGCCGAGGGCGACGCCGAACACGCCCATCAGAATGCCGGCGGGCGCCACCATCCCAAGCTCGATTGCGTCGCCCGAGATCCGCCCTGCGGCGATCGAGCCGGCACCGATGCCGACCGCGAGGGCGCTGACCAGCAGGCCGATCTGGCTCTCATGCCCATGCAGAGTCTCATTCACGAAAACCACGAGCGTCAGCTGCACCAGCGCGCCGATGTACCAGAAGAAGGAGATCCCCAGCACAGTCAACCACATGGAGCGATTGTTGGTCAGGATTCGAAAGCCATGTGTAATTTCGGCGAATGGGTTCCAGCGAAGCGGTTCGACGTTGCCGGAGGGCGCGGCCTTCGGGATTCCCAGGCTGGCGAGCGAACCGGCGACCGCGAGCAGAATCAAGAAGGCGCTCATCTTCCACGACTCCTGTTTCCAGTGTTCGAACAGGAGGGTCCCAAGGCCGCCGCCCAGCACGATTGCGGCGAAGGTGGTCAATTCCAGCAGGCCATTGGCCCGTGAGAGGTCGCGTTCTGGAAGGATCTCGGGCAGGATGCCGTATTTAGCCGGACTGAAAAAGTTCGCCTGCGCGGCGAGCAGGAACAGAATGGCGAGCAAAAGCGGCATGCTGGCCGCCTGGAAGGCCCAGAGCGTTAGGATCATCGTGAAGATTTCGAGCGATTTGGTGATGATCAGCACTTTGGTCTTCGAGAAGCGGTCCGCCAATTGGCCCGCATAACCCGCGAAGAGAAGGAAGGGAAGCACGAAGACGGCACCGGTTAACGCCAGGTAGCTGGAGCCAGCGGAGGGATCGCCCGCCGTGTACGAGACGGCGGCGACCGAGACGATCATCTTGAAAACGTTGTCGTTAAAGCCGCCTAGAAACTGAGTCCACAAGAAGGCCTGGAAGCCTCCGTTCGCGAGCAGGGCGCGGTAGCTGGAATGTGTCATGCCTTCCTGGTTTGCAACGCGGGAGCCATTCGACGATTCGCCGGTAAGTTCTTGCATTGGTTGGTGCTGTGAGGCTATCGACAGTTTAGGCGCGAAACTGGCTTCCCGATAGTCGTACAATAAATGCACATGGAGTGTTCAATAGATGTCCAAGTGGTTTGAGGCCGTTGTGGCCAGACTCGCCTACACGAATCCGTTCTCGCTGGAGCGGGTGCAGCTGGAACGGGCCGCGCTCGGGAAAGAGTTCGTGGAAGGGGATCCGGTTTGGAGCATCTCAGTGGCCGACCCGGAGGCGCCCCGTCCCAACGTCTGGAAGATTCAAGAGAGGCTTCAGCCGGTTCTCGACACCTGGCGGCCGGATGTGGACGGCAATGACTGGGAACTCTATGAAGATTGCGTCCATTACCTGCTTTATCAGCGGTACTACGGGGAGTTTGCGAAGTCCGAAGGGCAGTGGACCTTTTATCGCCGGTTCGCGGCAGACTGGAACTACTATCTCGGGGGCCGGTCGACGGTGGCGGCCGAGCACTTCTTCGCCTGCTCGTGGCAGGTGATGCGAGCGTTTCATCACATATACGACAACATTATCGGGAGCTCCATGCCGGCTGCGCGGCTGCGCGGCGCGATTTGGGAGTCGATCTTTACCTGCGACATGAAGCGGTACCGCCGGACGCTTTGGTCCCGTATGGGAGACTTTCCGACGCTCATCACAGGGCCTTCGGGAACCGGCAAGGAACTGGTGGCGCGGGCGATCGCGGGTTCCCGCTATTTGGCATTCTCCGAAGGCCGGTTGCAGTTTGAGGCCGTCAAGAACGATTCCTTTTTCGCAGTGAACCTGGCAGCGCTTTCGCCGGCGCTGATCGAGAGCGAACTGTTCGGTCACAAGAAGGGGGCGTTCACGGGCGCTTTCGCCGATCGAACCGGGTGGCTGGAGGCCTGCCCGAAGCAGGGGTCGGTTTTTCTGGACGAACTTGGGGAGTTGGAGCTGCCGATTCAGGTGAAGCTGCTTCGCGTGATTGAGAACCGGGAGTACGCGCCGGTGGGCGACACGCGCCGGAAGCGATTCGACGGAAAGCTGATCGCGGCGACGAATCGCGATTTGGCCGCGGCGATCGGTGATGGAAAATTTCGCGAGGATCTTTATTACCGGCTTTGCGCCGATTTGATCCAGACGCCCTCGCTGGCCGAGCAGATCGACGACAAACCCGAGGCGTTCCGGGAGATGGTCTACTACATGGTCCGGCGAAACGTAGAAGACGATTCGGCGTTTCCACCGGTGATGGATTGGATCACCCGCCACTTGCCGAAGGGCTATCGCTGGCCGGGGAATTACAGGGAGTTGGAGCAGTGCGTGCGAAACGTGCTGATCCGGCAGTCCTACCGGCCATTGGAAAACTCCGATGATTTTTGGCGGGACTTTGAAGCCGGGACGCTATCGGCCGACGCGGTGCTGAACTACTACGCCAAGCTGGTCTACCGTAAAACCGGCAGTTATGTGGAGGCGGCTCGCAGTCTGGGTTTGGACCGGCGGACCGTTAAGGCGCGAGTGACCGGATAGCTTGACAGCGTTCCCTGGTCCCTGCTATACATAGATTGGAATAGGGAAGCGCTTGCGCCAGGACACCTCCGATCTACTGCCGGGAACACTCTTCCTGCTGATCCTGCGAACGCTGGGCGCGGGGCCGCTCCACGGCTACGCGATCGCGAAACGCATTAAAGATACGTCGAGAGAGCTGTTGACCGTAGAGGAGGGGTCTTTGTATCCGGCCCTGAACCGGATGCTTGTGAAGGGCTGGCTGGAAGCGAAATGGGGCGTGTCGGAAACCAATCGAAAGGCGCGATTCTACAAGCTGACGCCGAAGGGCCGGAAAGAACTGGAGCGGGCCAACGCGGATTTTGACCGCATGGTACAAGGCATCCGGTTCGTGCTGAAGAACGCGTAGGTATTCCCATGCGATTTTGGAATCGATACCGGAGCGACTCCTCTGAGGAGATGCGGCTCCATGTGGAAGAGCGGGCGGTCGAACTGGAGGCGGAAGGTATGGCGCCAGCCGAGGCGCTCCGCCGGGCACGTGTGGAGTTCGGGGGCCTTACCCAGTACACGGAGCGCGTTCGAGCCGAATGGCAGTTTGTATGGCTGGAGGATCTGCTGGCCGATTTACGGTATGGCGTGCGCGGCTTGGCGCGCAGTCCCGGATTCGTGGCTGCCGCGATGCTCTCACTGGGGCTTGGGATTGGCGTGAACACAACGCTGTTCTCGCTGACGTCGGAGTTTCTGTTCAGTGTTCCGTCGGCAACAAACCGGGCCACACTGTGGAGCGCCCGGGTGGGCGGCAGCAGCCACGTGGAGCCTGAGGCGTTCCGGTTCTTGCAGGAGAACCGGTTTTTTCCGGGTGTGGCGGGCATCCGCGAGGACGGCGAAACGAACTGGCGGACAGCGGGTGAAACCCGTTCGTTGGCCACTATGCGGGTGAGCGAAAATTTGTTCCCGATGGCCGGCATTCCAGTTGCGCTTGGCCGGGGCCTTCAGCCGGGCGACGAAGATGTAGTGGTGATCTCCCATTCGACCTGGCAGGGGAAGTTGGCCGGTGATCCGCGGGTGCTTGAGCGTACGCTCGAACTCGACGGACGGCCCCATCGCATCGCCGGTGTGTTGCCGGAAGAGCACCGGACGCTTTTTGGATTTGGATTATCGACCGAGATTTATCTGCCCGCACGCCGGGATAAGGACCAAATGGTTCTTCACCTGTTGGGCCCGTCCGGAGCCGACGCCGCCGTGATGCTCCAACGCCTCCGGCTCGCCGCGGACCGGATGGACGAACGGTTTCCCGGGCGGGAGGACAAGTTCGCCGACCAGATTCGGGTGGAGGCGCTCGGCGGCCTGGACCGGTTCCGAGGACGCAAAATGATGGGCGTGGCGGCGTTCTTCGGCATGCTAATGGCGGCCGGAGCGCTGTTGCTGCTGATCGCGTGCATCAATGTTTCCAATCTGGTGCTGGCGCGCGGATCCAGCCGGACGCGGGAGTTCGCGGTCCGCGTGAGTCTGGGAGCGGGACGCGGGCGTATCGTCCGGCAGCTCCTCACGGAGTCTCTGCTTCTTTCGCTTTCCGGCACTGCATTTGGGCTTGCGCTGAACGTCGCGCTGACGCGTTGGATGAATCGCGTGCCGGTAGATCTACCCGTGATGCTTTCTTTGCGGATCGAGCCGGATTGGCGGCTGTTGGCGTACGCGTCGGCGGTGGCGGCCGGCACCGCGCTAGCCGTGGGGTTATTACCGGCACTGCGCCTGGCGAAAGCGGAGCTGCACGAGTCAATGAAGCGGCCCGCTATGCGGATTGGGATGCGCCGCTCGCTGGTTGTGGGGCAGGTGGCGGTCTCGATCGTTGTGCTGACAGCGGCCGTTCTATTCGCCCGCAACCTGCTTGCTTCGGTGCATGTCGAGCCAGGCTTCGACCTGGATTCGACGTTGTACGTGCGGCTGCGCGTGGTGCCGGAACGGTATATGGCGGTGGAAGCGAAAGGTGCGGCGGCGGAACGGGTATCGCGCGAGATCGGCGCGACGCCGGGCGTTGCGTCGGCGGCGCTGACCAATCTGGTGCCGCTAAACGACGACACCAATCACGGCGGAACTTTGGAGCGGACGGACACGGGCGAAAAGCGACCGGTCCGGTATTACTTCAACCGCGTTGCGCCCAGTTATTTCGCCACGCTGCGCATTCCGCTGGAGGCCGGCCGGGACTTCCGGCCGAACGAACCGGAGAACTCCGTGGTGATCAACGCCACAATGGCGCGCCAGTTCTTTGGCACGGAATCGCCTGTGGGCAAATCGCTGCGAGGCGGGGAACGCTGGGTGTGGAACATCGTGGGGGTCGCGCGGGACGCGAAGTACTCCTTCCTGACGGACCACGAACGCCCAGCGATGTTTGCACCGTACAGGGTGGAGATTTCTCACGGCCGGGGAGCGGCCCTTCAGTGGATGGTACGCGCGCATGGCGATCCGGCTTCGCTGGTGAATCCGCTTCGCACGCGATTGAGCGCGATCGATCCCTCCGCGGCCGTCGAAGTCCGGCCGATGCGCGGGGCCATGGGCATTGCCATGCTGCCGGGTCAGGTGGGGGGAGCGCTGTTGGGCGCGATGGGCGCACTGGGATTGGCGTTGACCGGCATAGGAATTTACGGAGTGCTGGCGTTTTCCGTAGCGCGGCGGGTGAAGGAGATTGGCCTGCGCGTGGCGCTGGGCGCCGAGCCCCGCCGCGTGCTGATTCTCGTTGTCCGGGAGGCGGCTGTGTTGACCGGTACGGGCTTGACGATCGGACTGCTAATCGCGTTCTTCGTCACGAAACCGCTGGCGGCTTTTTTGGTGCCCGAAGTATCGACCTCGGATCCCCTCACCTACGCTTCCGTTTGCGGACTGCTAGTTTTGGCCGGTTTACCGGCGGCCGCGTTTCCGGCGCGCCGCGCGCTCGGCGTGGATCCGATGATCGCGCTACGGAACGATTAGAGGAACCGTTTCAACCAGTCCATTACTTCCTGCATGTGTTTGCGGTTGTTCTCACCTTTCAGGATCCAGTGTCCTTCATCGGGAAACACGACCAAGCGAGATGGAACTCCCTGGCGCTGCAGGAGCTTGAAGGTTGTTATGCTCTCGCCGACGGGTACTCGAAAGTCGATTTCCCCCTGTGTGATGAGTGTGGGAGTTTGCCACTCCGCCGCATAGCGGAACGGACTTTGGTCCATCCATTGGCCGGTTCCCGTCTTCCACACCGGACCGCCCATACGGAGTTCCCGGGCCAGGCCGCCATCGTTGACGCCGTATTGTGACTCATTGTTGACCGCACCAGCGTGGTTTACGATGCACTTGAACTGCTTGGTATGGCCGTTCAGCCAGTTCATCAGGTACCCGCCGTAGCTGGCGCCGAGAGCGCATTGGCGAGTGCCGTCGAGATAGGGAAACATGGCTTTGGCGATTTCCACCGCTTCCAGGATCTCCATGGCCGGTCCGCGCAGGACATCCCGTTCGATGCCGTCGGCGAATTTCTCGCCGAAGCCGGTGGAGCCCGTGTAGTTGGTCATCAACAGCGCGTAGCCGGGCGCGGTGAGCAGGTGATAGTTCCAGCGGGTCGAGAACGCATCGGCGGACATGGCATTCGGACCGCCATGCGGGAACACCAGCAGAGGATATTTTTTCGACGTTTCGAGCGCCGGCGGGGGCACCAGCAAGCTGTGAATTTTCTTGCCGTTCTTCGCCGTCATCCAGAAGTGCACCGGCTTCGGCATATCCAACCCGGAGAGTTTTTCACCGTTGAAATCCGAGAGCAATTTATGTCCGGCCGGTCCGATGCGCGCAATCTCCGCGGGTTGTGTGGAGGAGCTGTACATACCCACAAGCGCGCCATCCGAGGCGTATTGCGCACTGGAATAGCCGCCTTCCCGAACCTCGAACAACAGTTCCGGTTTGCCGCCGGCCGCCTTGACTCTGAAGAGCTGCACGAAGCCGTTGTCCTCGGCGTCGAACAGCACAGTCGACGAATCCTTCGAAATGGAGTAGGCGCCCACGGATCGGTCGAATTCCCGCGTCACCTGACGCAGACCGTTGCCGGCCGGCCAGTCGAGGGCTCCTAGACGGGTATTGAAAAAGATCTGTTTGGCTGTGGAGTTCGGGGAGGAGTGAAAGAAGAGCGTTTTGCCGTCTGGAGCGAACCGTGGCCGCGTAGAGGAGGTACCGGCGGCGGTCAACTGCGCGGGCTCCCCGCCCGCGGCGGCAACGCGAAACAGATGGGCCTCCGTCTCTTTCGTCATCATTTGGTGCTTGTTGGTGACCGCGACGAATACGATCTCCGTTCCGCCCGGATCCCAAACGGGCGCCAGTGTCGATTCCGAACTGAGGCCACTGTTGAGCCCGGCAAAGCCAGGGCTCGCCGCGAGTTGCGAGGCGCCAATTACATCGACCGGGTTGAACTTGGAGGCGGAAGTCACGTAGATTCGCGGCTTACCGTCGTCGAGCCAGGCGTTCCAGTAGCGGATTGGCATCGCATCGTAGACTCGCGCCGTGGATTTCGATGCGGGACCGTCCTTTGAGGTCGACTCATACAGGAAACGCGTGCCGTCCGGGCTCCATTTGGGGTTCGAGACAGCCGTCTTCGACGCAGTGACGCGCTGCGCTTCTCCGCCGGAAACGGACAAAACGTAGATTTGCGCAACCTCGTCGCCTTCGCGTTTAGCGGTGAATGCGAGGCGCTTTCCGTCGGGCGCCCAGGCCACTCCGCTCTCTGCGCCTTTTGAAAACGTCAAGCGCCGGGGAGGCGCGGAGCCATCGGTTGGAACCAGCCACAGGTCCGATATCGACTGCGCCGCATCGTAGGCGGGCTCGTTGACCGGGAAGACCGCCGCCGTTCCGTCCGGGCTGACCAAGGGCTCTCCCACCCGCTTCATCAGGAAGATGTCCTCGTGGGTGACTGGCCGCTTCTGAGCCGCGAGCGTTAATGAGAGAAGGGCGAGCAGCAGCGATTTCATGCTGTCATTTTCACACGTCCCGCGGATCGCCGAGAATTCGGAAGAAGGCTTGGACCGCGTCGATACCGTTGTGGAAGTTCGGCAAGTAGAATTTTTCGTTTGGTGCGTGGAGATTGTCGTCAGGAAGGCCGAATCCCATCAGAACGCTGGGAATCCCGAGCGCCCTCCGGAAGAGGTCGACAACTGGAATGGACCCTCCGCTCCGCATGTAGACCGTTGGACGCCCGAACGTTTCAGCCAGGGCGCGCGAGGCGGCTTGCAGGATCGGGTGCGAAGGATCGACGAGCGAGGCCGGACCGGCAGAAATCAGGTCAAACCGGCTGCGAACGCCGCGAGGAGTCGCATTTTGAATCGCTTCGCGCAGCAACGCTGTGATCCGTTCAGGGTCCTGATTCGGCACCAGCCGGCAACTGATCTTCGCGTGCGCTTTCGCCGGAATCACGGTCTTGAAGCCGGGTTGCACGAAGCCGCCGGCGATGCCGTGCACTTCCAGAGTTGGACGGGCCCAGGTTCGTTCCAGCACGCTGTAGCCGGCTTCGCCAGTCAACTCGGGCGAGCCCACTTCGCGTTCGCGGTACTCGTCTTCGTTGAAGGGCAGGGAGCGCCATGCCTGGAGTTCGGCCGCGGCGGGCGCGGCGACATCGTCATAAAACCCAGGAATGCGAATGACGCCATCGACGCCTTTTAGCGCCGCGACGATTTGCGCCACCGCTTCCACCGCGTTTGGCGCGGCGCCGCCATAGACACCGGAGTGCAGATCCTGCGCGGCGCCCTCCACGGCTAACTCACCGAATACTCCGCCGCGAAGCCCCGTACAGAGCGTCGGAATGCCGGGCGCGAACATCTCGGTGTCGCAGATCAACGCGGCATCGGCGCGCAGGAGTCCGGGTGAGTCCCGAACGAAGGCTACGAGGTTTTCGCCGTTTGTCTCCTCCTCGCCTTCGATCAGTACCTTCACGTTGATGGGAAGCGCGGAGCCCATCCGGCGCAACGCTTCGAGAAGAATCATGACCTGGCCTTTGTCGTCACACGCGCCGCGAGCGAAAACCGAGTCGCCGCGCACGGTAGGCGAAAAGGGCGGGGAGGTCCACAGCTCAAGCGGATCGGGAGGTTGCACATCGTAGTGGCCGTAGATCAAGAACACCGGCTTCCCCGGCGATTCGCATCTCGTGGCATAGACAAGCGGATGGCGGCCGTCCTTCTCGATTAGGCGTGCGTCTTCCAACCCGGCGCCGATGAGAAACGCCCGGACCCATTCGGCGGCGCGCCTGCAATCGTCTCGATGCTCCGGATTGGTGCTGACGCTTGGAATTTGCAAAAACGCACACAACGATTGAAAGGCGTCCATGCTCACACTCTATCCTGGAAGTAGATGCATACGAATCGACTGGCGCAGGAAGCGAGCCCTTATCTTCAACAGCACAAGAACAATCCCGTCGACTGGTTTCCGTGGGGCGAAGAGGCGTTCGCGAAGGCGCGGGCCGAAAACAAGCCGATCTTTCTGAGCATTGGCTACTCCACGTGTCATTGGTGCCACGTTATGGAGCGCGAGTCTTTCGAGAGCGAGAGCGTCGCGGAGATCCTCAACCGGAATTTTGTGTCCATCAAAGTAGACCGGGAGGAGCGTCCGGACGTGGACCGAATTTATATGCTGTTCGTCCAGGCGACGACGGGGGGCGGCGGTTGGCCGATGTCCGTCTGGTTGACGCCGGAGCTGAAGCCCTTCTACGGCGGTACTTATTTTCCGCCCGACAATCGCTACGGGCGGCCTGGGTTTCCCAGCGTGCTGCGGCAACTTGCACAGATATTTCAGGACGACCGCAATCGCGTGGAGGAGTCCGCGAGAGAGGTGATGGGCCAATTGGCTGGCCACGCCGCGCTGACCGCCCAGAGCGTTGACAGCCGGGTGGCCGACCGCTTGTTTCAACAGTGCCGGCGCACGTTCGATACAAAGTACGCCGGATTCGGCACTGCGCCAAAATTCCCCCGGCCCGTCCAATTGAACTTCCTGCTTCGCTACTACAAGACCGAGGCCAGCGACGACGCGCTGGACATGGTGGTGAAGACGCTGAAGGCAATGGCCCGAGGCGGAATGAACGACCAATTGGGAGGCGGTTTCCACCGGTACTCCGTGGACGCCCGCTGGTTTGTGCCGCACTTCGAAAAAATGCTGTACGATCAGGCCCAACTCGCAATCAGCTACCTGGAGGCGTACCAGATTACGGGAGACGAAGAGCTCGCCGCGGAGGCGCGCCGGATTTTCGGGTATGTCCTCCGTGACATGACGCATCGCGAGGGCGGTTTCTTTTCGGCAGAGGATGCGGATTCCGTGATCGACCCCGCCGATCCGCATCACAAAGGGGAGGGCGCTTTTTACGTTTTCGAGGCGCGCGAACTTGCCGCTGTGCTGGGTGAGGAAGAGGCCGCGCGCTTTGCCAAGGCGTTCGGCTGCAACGCGGACGGTAACGTGGCGGCGCATGAAGATCCGCATGACGAGTTTCCCCGCAAAAACATCCTGTTCCGCGCCCGCGAGCCGATGGACAGCTTTGAGAACGCCTCCGAGAAGCTGCTGGCGTACCGCAACCTTCGCATCCGGCCCGGCCTGGACGACAAGATTTTGACCGGGTGGAACGGCCTGATGATTTCCGCCTTTGCGAAAGGGGCGCAGGTGCTGCGGGACAAAGCCTATTCAAGGGCCGCCCGGCGCGCCGCGGAGTTCGTGCGGCGGGAACTCTACCGCGACGGAAAGTTACTGCGGCGGTGGCGCGCCGGCGAGGCCGCGATCGACGGGTTCCTGGATGATTACGCCTTTTTCGGCCTGGCGCTGGTGGATCTCTACGAGACCGAATTCGTGGACGACGATCTGCAGGCGGCGACGGCGATCGCGGAAAAAATGATCGAGTTTTTCGCCGATCCAAATGGCGGCTTCTATTCGACCACCGGCGACGATCCGAGCCTGGTGCTGCGATTGAAGGAGGACTACGACGGCGCAGAGCCTTCCGGCAACTCGATGGCGGCGCTGTTTATGTTGAAGCTGGCGGCGATGACGGGCAGGGAAGATTTCGACAAAGCTGCCCGCGACACGCTCCACGCGTTCGGAGAGCGTCTGAACAGCCAGACGGCCGCCGTGCCGCAGATGCTGTGCGCGCTGCTGATGTCTCAACAGAAGCCGCGTCAGGTTGAGTTTGCCGGAACCGGCATCGAAGAACTGCTGGGCGTTGTGCATTCCAAGTTCGCTCCGTTCCAGGTGCTGATCCGCGCTAAGCAGAGAGACGGGGAGCCGGAGGCGAGACTTTGTGAGAACTTTGTCTGCCAGCTTCCGATTCGCGACGCCGCGGTCCTCGCCGAAAACGTAGAATAGAACTTTCGCATGCAACCAAAATTTCGAATCGCCGCCATCACCGACGAGTACTCCCCTGCCGATCCCGCAGCAGCCATGGCGCAAATGCAGAAGACCGGAATGACCGGTGCCGAGTTCCGCGTTTTGTGGGGCAAAAACATCATGGATCTGGCGCCTGACGAACTGGCGAAAGCTAAGGAGCTTGCCGCAGCCCATGGGATGGAGGTTATCTCCATCGCGTCGCCGATTCTAAAGTGCGTGCTGCCCGGCGCGCCTGATGTGGACACCCGATTCCAGCAGGATATTTTCAATTCCAAACACACGTTCGACGACCAACCGCGCCTGACCGAGAAGGCGATTGCGATCGCCAAGCATTTCGACGCCAAGATTATTCGAGTGTTCTCGTACTGGCGGACCATCGAGCCGGACCGGTGTTTCGACGCCGTTTGTGACGCGCTTTCCGGCCTCGCCAGCCAGGCGAAGGCGGAGGGCTTGATTATCGGCCTTGAGAACGAACATGCGTGCAACATCGCCACGGCGGCCGAATCGGCCCGGGTTCTCAACGCCGTCCAGCACCCAAATCTCAAGCTTGTTTGGGATCCCGCCAACGCACTTTGCTCCGGCGAGACGCCGTTCCCAGGCGGCTACCAGCGGCTTCCCAAGGATCGAATCGTTCACGTTCATGTCAAGGACTGCCATATGGAAGGCCACAAGCCGGTTTGGGGCCCGGTCGGCTCCCGGCAGGTGGATTGGAAAGGACAGATTTCGGCGCTGTGGAACGACGGCTACCGGGGCTGGCTGAGCCTGGAAACACATTGGCCGGGACCGGATAACAACAAGTATGAAGCTTCGACTATTTGCGGCTGGAATCTCCGCGGTCTGGCTTCCATGTAAACTCGAATCTACTTTTCAGTGACGGAACGGCTTCGCCGTGCGTCAAAACTACTTCAAGGGAGCGTGAATGCGCAAACGCGGAATCTGGATGGCCGTCCTTCTCGTCGTCACAGTGCTGGGTGTGGCGTACGGGCAACGGCGCGGATTCATGAGCCGCGAATTCCCGTTCCGCGAAGGCGAAGACCAGCCGACGCCCAACGATGCGGACGAGAAGACGGAGTTCGTATTCGCCCGGTTGATGTATCCAAATTGGCGGTCCAACGACCGGGTCTGGTCCATGCGCGGCGCTTGGTCAATCGACTATCCGAAGGCGGACCGCCAGTTCGTGCAGGGCCTGCGCCGGCTCTCGCGCGTGCATGTTCGCAGCGTGGAACAGGCGGTGAGCCTGGATAACGACGACATCATGAACTACCCCTGGGTCTATGTTGTCGAGCCCGGACACTGGGATTTAACGGAGACGCAGGTGAAGAAGCTGCGGGAGTATCTGCTCAAGGGCGGCTTTCTGATGACCGACGATTTCCATGGCTCGATGGAGTGGGACATTTTCATGCTGTCCATGCAGAGGGTGTTCCCCGACCGGCCTGTAGTGGACCTCCCCAACTCCGACCCGATATTTAACGTCGTGTACAACCTGGAAGGAAAGTTTCAGATTCCAGGCATAGTCAACTGGCCATTCGATCAGACACACGAATACGACGGCATCGACGCAAAATGGCGTGGCATTTACGACGAACACGGCCGCCTTATGGTGGGTATTTGCCACAACATGGACATTGCCGATGCTTGGGAATGGGCCGACTCACCCCATTACCCGGAACGCTATGCCTCGTTAGCGTATAGAATCGGGATCAACTACATCGTCTACGCGATGACTCATTAAGAATGTTTGAACTCCTCTTCCAGCATCCGCTCGCCGTATATCGCAAGGGCGAGCTTGTGTGGCAGAGCGGATGGCCGCTCTGGATTCTCGGCATGCTGGTTGTGGCGGCAATCGCGGCCGCCGCGGTCTTTACGCTTCGGAAGACTGTCGCCGCGGGCTGGCCCGCGGCCCGCGGCGTCACGTTGTGGGCGCTGCAATCGTCGCTCGTCTCGGCGCTGTTGATTATGCTTTGGCAGCCCGGACTGAGTATTGCGACGCTCAAACCAAAACAGAATGTGGTCGCGGTGATGCTCGACGATTCCAGCTCGATGTCACTGGCCGATACCGGAACAGCGCGCAAGGATCTCATGCAGCGTGCGCTGGAGAGCGGGTTGATCGACAACTTGAAGAAACGGTTCCAGGTTCGCTTCTACAAAGTTTCGGATCATTTGGAGCGGGTAGAAGATCACAAGTCGATCAAGGCGGAAAAGCAGGCCAGCCGCATCGCCGACGGATTGAAGCAAATTGCGGCGGAGACGGGTAGTTTGCCGATTGGCGGCGTGCTGCTGCTATCCGACGGCGCCGACACAAGCGGTGGAATCGACCGGGATACGGTGAATGCGTTGAAGAGCAGGCAACTTCCGGTCCATACAATCGGGTTTGGACGAGAGCAGTACGATCGCGACCTGGCGCTGGTCGACGTACAGGTGCCGGCGCGTTCCCTGGCCGACTCGCGGCTCGGCGCGCAGGTGATCTTGAAACAACGGGGCTATGCCGGACAGAAGGCGACGATTACGCTGAAAGACGGCGAGAAAACGATCGCGTCCAAGTCGATCACGCTGGCGGCAGACGGCGCCGCGCAGACGGAGACGCTGCTGTTCAATTCGGGGGCGGCGGGGGTGCGATCGCTCCAAGTCTCATTGGCCGCGATGCAGAACGAGGACAACACTGGCAATAACGGGTTGGCACGCCTGGTGCAGGTGGATTCGCGAAAGCCGCGGATTCTCTACATTGAAGGCGAACCGCGGTGGGAGCATAAGTTTGTTCGCCGCGCGCTCGAAGACGAAAAGACTTTGTCGCTTGTGACGATGGTCCGGACCACGCAGAACAAGCTGTACCGCCAGGGTGTTCGCGACGCGAAGGAGTTGGAGCAGGGTTTTCCTGCAACGGCCGAGGAGATCTTCGCCTATGAAGGCATCATCATCGGCGCGGTGGAAGCCACTTACTTCACGCCGACGCAGCAAGCGCTGCTCAAGGCGTTCGTCGACCGAAGGGGCGGAGGCATTCTGTTTCTAGGCAGCCGGGCGTCCTTGGCGGACGGCGGCTACGGCGCCAGTGAAATTTCCGACATTATGCCGGTGCAGGTTGGAGAGCGGCGCACCAGCTTTCATCGGGACCGGGCCAAGGTGGAGCTGACCGCGGCGGGTCGCGACAATTTGAGTCTGCGGCTGGAGGAGGATTCAGCTCGAAATCAGGAGCGATGGAAGAAGTTGCCCGAGTTGGCTGACGTGCAATTCCCTGGCGCGGTGAAACCAGGCGCAGTGGTGCTGGTGGACGCGACATCGAGCCAGGGCCGTACGCCGCTGCTGATTACGCAGAACTACGGGAGGGGCCGGACCGCCGTGCTGGCGACCGGCGGTACATGGCGCTGGCAGATGCTGCAGCCGCTCGAAGACAAATCCCACGAGATGTTCTGGCAGCAACTGACGCGATGGCTGGTTGGCGGGACGCCGGGCCCGCTGGTGGCATCCACATCGAATTCGGTCTACACCGATGAGTCGCGCGTCATGCTCCGTGCCGAGGTGCGAGGAAAGCAGTTCGAAATTCTTCCCGACGGCCAGGTGGAGGCACGGATCTCCGGGCCGGCTGGCGCGGCCGCCACGATCATCATGCAGCCGGACCCGATTCAGGCGGGCGTTTATCTCGGCGAATATTCCGCCGAGCAGCCAGGTTCTTATCTTGTCGAGATGATATCGTCACGAGCCGGGGAACAGCAGGGCATTGACCAAGTGGCGTTCCGGCGCGAAGACGGTTTGGCGGAGAAGTTCCACACAGAACAGAATCGCGAACTGCTGGAACGCTTGTCGGCCGAAACCGGCGGCAAGTATTGGAAGATCGACGAACTCAACACGCTGCCAGAGACGATCACGTTTTCCGAGGCCGGAATATCGGCGCGCGAAATCCGGGATTTGTGGCATTTGCCGATTGTCTTCATCCTGCTGGCCGCCCTGCGGGGGGCCGAATGGCTCCTTCGGCGCAGATGGGGTGGTGTTTGAAACTTCCTCTCTTGTTGACTACTCTCGCCGGTCTGCACGCCAGTACGTGGCATGTGACGATTTCGGGCCTCGGCGGCGAAGCGGCCTATGAGACACGGTTCAATGCCCTTGCGACCGAATCGGAGAAGTTGCTGAAGAGTTCGCCCGATTCGAACGTGAAGACGCTGGCCGGCGCCGACGCCACGAAGGCCAACATTCAAAAAGCGCTGGCCGAAATCGCGAAGACCGCACAGCCGGCCGACACGTTGATTGTGACCATCATCGGCCACGGCAACTTCGACGGTACGGATTACAAGATCAACATTCCTGGCGCCGATGTGACGGCGTTGGAACTCGGAGAGTGGATGGACAAGATCTCCGCGCAAAAGCAGGCCGTGATAAATACGACTTCCTGCTCCGGGGCTTCCATTGACGCACTCAAGCGGGACCATCGAGTGATCGTGACCGCAACCAAATCCGCAACCGAGCGTTTGGCCACACAGTTCCCTCGATTCTGGGTGGAGGCGCTGCGCAATCCGGAAGCGGACACGGACAAGAACGAGCAGATTTCGGTCCTGGAAGCGTACCGTTACGCCGATCGCAGAGTCACCGATTTTTACGAGACGCAGAAGAGGCTGGCCACCGAGCACGCGATGATCGAGGACACGGGAAAGGCCAGCGGCGTCCGCACGCCGTCGCCAGACAACGGCCACGGGCTGCTCGCAGGGCAGACGGTGCTAATCCGTTTCGGTTCTCTCCAGCAGGCCGCGAAGAGTCCGGAAAAGCAGGCTCTGCTGAAGAAGCGCGAGGAAATTGAGTCGAACATCGAGAAGCTTAAGTATGAGAAGGCCGCCTACGATGTGGCGACGTACCGGAAGCAGCTTTCGACGCTTCTTGTGGAGCTTGCCAAGCTCCAGGAGGAGATCGACAAGTGAGAGCACTCGCCGCACTCTGTGCCGTACCGCTCCTTGGGGCGGTCACGCTGGAGGAGTGTCGCGAGCACAAGCGCCGAGGACGGAATATCGAGGCGAAGGACTGCTTTGTGCAATTGGTCTCGTCGCGAGATGCCTACTTGCAGGCCGAAGCCTTTTGGGCGTTGGGCGACTATTCGACGGCGAACGAACGCTTTCGGAGCGCCGTCGCCACCAAACCGAAGGACCCGCTCGTTCGAGTCCGCTGGGGGCGAATGTATTTGGAGCGCGGCCAACGTAAGGAGGCGGGCGAGCTTTTCAGCGAGGCGCTGGAAATCCAGAACGACTTTCCGCACGCGCTGATCGGGCTTGGGTATTTGGCGTCGTCGAACTTCGAGTCTAAGGCTGTGGAGTTGGCCGAAAAAGCTTTGAACAAGGATCCGAAGCTGTACGAGGCCCGCGAGATGCTCGCCCGATTCGCGCTGGAAGAGTACAACGAAAAGCGCGCGATGGAGGAGGCGGACAAGGCGCTGGCGATCTCGCCCGAAGCGCTCGACGCATTGATGCTTCGCGCGACGATTGAGTGGTTGAACGAGCGGGACGGCAAACAGTGGATCCAGCGTCTGGAAAAGATCAATCCGAACTACGGCGAAGGATATTCGATGGCCGCGGGAATTCTGGTGATCAACCGGCGTTACGAAGAGGGCATCGAACTTTACCGGAAGGCTTTGAGCAAGACACCGGAGCTGCTCTCCGCCAAGGCGGAATTGGGCGTCAACCTGATGCGCCTAGGCCACGAAGTGGAAGCGCGCAAGCTTCTCGAAGAGTGCTACGAAGCCCATTGGCGCACTGCGGCGGTGACCAATACGTTGACGCTGATGGACAGCTACAAGAATTTCGTCATCTTTAACCAGGGACGCATTATCCTGCGCGTTCACAAGAAGGAAGCCGAACTGCTGCGGCCGTATTTCGAGGCGGAGCTGGAACGCGCCGTCAATACGTTCGAGAAGAAATACAAGCTCATACTGGACCGGCCCGTGCAATTGGAAGTCTATCCGGATCACGAAGACTTTGCCGTGCGCACGATGGGGCTGCCCGGTCTCGGAGCGCTGGGCGTAACTTTCGGATACGTAGTGGCGATGGACTCGCCGTCCGGACGGCAGCCTGGAACCTTTCATTGGGCGTCGACGCTGTGGCACGAATTGAGCCACGTCTATGCGCTAGCCGCGACCAAGCATCGTGTGCCACGCTGGTTCACCGAAGGGCTGGCGGTGCACGAAGAGACCGCAGTGAACAAAGAATGGGGCGACCGGCTGGACCCGACGACCATTCAGGCGATCAAGGATAAGAAACTGTTGCCTATCGCCACCCTGGACCGCGGGTTCGTTCGCCCGTCCTATCCGCAGCAGGTGGTGGTCAGCTACTTTCAGGCCGGGAAAATCTGCGACTTCATTCATGAGAAACACGGCTGGGATCGGCTACTCGCAATGCTGCACGCCTTTGGAAAGGGGCGGCCGACCGTCGAAGTTGTCGAGGAGTTCACGGGCCTTAAGCACGAGGAATTCGACAAGCAGTTTTTAGCCTGGCTGGACGCCAAGACCGGTGAACAAGTGAAGGGCTTCGACGCCTGGCGCAAGAGCATACGTTTGGCCAACGAACTTCGCAAGGCGAAGAAATGGGATGAGCTGATCGCGACCGCAGAGCCCATGGTGAAGCAGTATCCCGATCATGTCGAGCCGGGTTCGGCCTATGAAGCGCTAGCCGAAGCCTATGAGGAGAAGGGCGAGAAATCGAAAGCGGTGTCGGTGCTTGAGTCCTACGCCAAGACGGGTGGCCGGAGTCCCTCCACGCTCAAGAAACTCGCCAAGCTTCTGGAAGAGAGCGGGAAGGTCCGTCAGGCCGCTGAGGCGCTCGAACGAATCAACTTCGTCTACCCAGTCAAGGATTACGAGTATCACCAAAAACAAGGCGAACTCTGGCTCGCCATCCATGAGAATGCGAAGGCGGTGCGCGAATTCGCAGCCGTCGTCGCGTTGAATCCCGTGGACGCCGGCGGAAGTTATTACAATCTAGCCAGGGCGTACCGCGCCGCCGGACAACTCGACAAAGCGCGCGACACGATTTTGCTTTCCCTGGAAGCCGTTCCCAGTTTTCGTCCGGCCCAGAAACTTCTTTTGGAGCTTCAGTAACAAACATGTCATCCACCATTGCCTCCACGCTCGACGCCACCGAACTTCGCGCGCGCGTCGAACGATTCCAGGACGCGCACGGCAAAATCAATCAACAGATCAGGCGCGTCATCGTCGGCCAACAGGAAGTAGTGGATCAGGTCCTCACCGCGCTGTTCGTGGGCGGTCACTGCCTGATCACTGGAATGCCCGGAACCGCGAAGACGTTGCTGGTCCGGACGCTTGCCGATACGCTCGGGCTGATGTTCAAACGCATTCAGTTCACGCCCGATCTAATGCCCACCGACATCACCGGCACGGACATTATCGAAGAGGATTCGAGCACCGGAAAACGGCAGTGGACATTTGTCCAGGGCCCCATCTTCACGAACGTGCTGCTCGCCGACGAGATCAACCGGACGCCTCCCAAGACGCAGGCCGCGTTACTTGAGGCCATGCAGGAAAAGTGCTGTACGGTCCGCGGCAATCTCTATAAGCTGGGCGCGCCATTCTTCGTGCTTGCGACGCAGAACCCGATCGAGCTAGAAGGCACGTATCCGCTGCCCGAAGCGCAATTAGACCGCTTTTTGTTTAACGTTCTGCTCGACTATCTTCCGTTTGAAGAGGAGATGCAGGTGCTGGGCCTGACGACGACCACACACACCGCCAAGGCGGATCCGGTGACGACGGCGGATGAAATTCTCGGCATGCAGGAGCTTGTTCGAATGGTGCCCGTAGCCGACAGCGTCGCCCGTTACGCGGTGGCGATCGTCCGCGCGACACGTCCTTCGGACCCTTCGGCTCCAGAGATCGTCAAGAAGTACCTCAGCTTCGGCGCCTCGGTACGCGGCATTCAAAACATCATCCTCGCATCGAAAGCCCGCGCCTTGATGAACCACCGCTACCACGTGTCGACCGACGATATCGCTTCGCTCGCGGTTCCAGTTCTGCGGCATCGCGTACTGCTGAACTTCCACGCCGAATCAGACAAGGTGACCCAGGATTTCGTGCTTCGAAAGATGATTGAGGCCGTTTCCGTTCCTAGGGATTAACTCATGGAGCAACGATTCCTCGATCCGCGTGTGCTTGCCTCCATCTCCAACCTGGAGTTGGTGGCGAAGACCGTCGTCGATGGATTTGTCGCTGGCCTCCACAGGTCGCCGCACTTCGGTTTCTCACAAGAGTTCGCCGAATACCGGATGTATAGCGAAGGCGATGATCTTCGCTTCGTCGATTGGAACGTTTTCGCCCGCACCGAACGCGCCTACATCAAACGGTTTAAGGGCGAAACCAATTCACGACTGACGATTCTGATCGATGCGTCGGCGTCGATGGGTTACGGCTCCGAGGAGGTCAAGAAGATCGACTACGCGCGGTTTTTGGCGGCCTCGATCGCGTACATGGCGAACCAGCAGCGCGACGCGGCGGGCGTCATCGTTTTCGACGATGAAGTGCGCGAGTACGTGACGGCGTCGTCGCGCCAGGGCAATTTTCACCGCACGCTGTTCGCTATCAACCGGGCCGAACCGGCCGCGCGGACCGACTTCGCCAAACCGTTCTTTCATTTTCAAAGCACTCTGCGAAACCGGCGCGGACTGGTTGTGGTGCTCAGCGATTTCTACGAGGATCCGGAACTGATCATTAAGACGATCGAGCCGCTGCGTTATCGCGGCAATGACGTAGTATTGTTCCATCTGCTCGATCCGCAGGAATTGCGGCCCAAGTTCGATGGTCCCGTATTGCTCATCGATTCCGAGACCGAATCCGAGTTGGAGACGTCACCCGAATACGCCGCGCAGGAGTACCGCGCGAAGATCGATTCCCATGTTTCGGCGCTTGAGACGAAGGCCCGCGCGGCCGGCCTGAGTTACCACATGCATGCGACCAACACGCCGCTGGACGCGGCGTTACGCGAATTCCTGCTCGTGCGGCAGGGGAGGATGTAGATGGGTTTTCTCGCCCCCTGGTTTCTCGGTGCGGTGGCTTTGGCGGGGGTGCCGGTGTGGCTGCATTTATTGCGGCAACACAAGACCACACCCATTCGCTTCGCGTCGCTGATGTTCTTTGAACGGAGAATGACCACGTCGACGCGCCAGCGCAAGTTGCGCTATTATGCGCTGCTCGCGCTGCGGCTTTTAGCCCTGCTGTTCCTGATCCTGGCCTTCGCGCGGCCGTACTTTGAGCGCAAAGTGGCGGCGGGCGGCGGCAAGCGAATGACGGTGGCGGCGATTGACAACTCGTTCAGCATGCGCCGGGGCGGCGCCCTGGACGCAGCGAAACAGCAGGCGCTGGCGTTGGCTACCCGGATCTCCGCGTCTGAGCCGGGCATCGTGGTTGCGTTTGGCTCCGGCGCGCACGAATCCGGTCAAAGGGCCGAGGACGCCGCAACGTTTCGCTCCAATGTGTCGGCCGTGATGGCGGGAGACGAGCGAACGGCTTATGCGGAGTTGGCTCGGACTCTTCGTGGATTATCCGAGGCGCACCGGATGCCCTTGGACGTGCATGTGTTCACCGATTCGCAGAAGTCCGGTATGCCGGCCCGCTTCGCTGATCTGCAGCTTCCGAGCGACGCAAAATTGGAGGTTCACGACACCGCGCCGGCCGGTCTGCCGAATTTTGCGGTCGAGGCGGTGACGCCGCCGGGACGCATTTTCGATACGGCCAAAGCTCGCGTCCGTGCGACCATCACGGGATTCCACACCATGAAAGCCGTGAAGAACGTGGAGATGCTTGTTGACGGGAAAGTGCAAAAGTCGAAGACGATTGAAATTCCGCCGAGCGGCCGCGCATCGGTAGAGTTTACCGGCATCGACAGCGGGTATGGGTTTCACAGGGGTGAAATTCGATTGGAAGGAAGCGGCGACGCGTTTTCCAACGACGACCGCATGCTGTTTTCTATCGAACGCTCCGATCCGCGACGCATACTGATGTTGCATCCGGCTCGAGACGGCCGAAGCCCTATTTACGTGAAAGCCGCGCTGGATGCGGCCGTTCCTAACGCGTACCAAGTGGACGCCGCCGCGATTGAGAGCACTTCGACCCCGAATCTTCAGAACGCGTCTTTCGTCATTCTTGCCGATCCCGGTAATCTGAACCAAGGCTTGGAAGGGGCGTTGAAGGACTATGTCATGCGCGGAGGAGCGCTGCTGATCACCGCTGGATCGCTCACCGGAGCCACCAGCAAGCTGGCGGTTTCCGGGCTGACAATTCAGGAGTCGCGTTTGTCGTCTCGGAACCGGGAGCTCTTTCAGACAATCGCCTCGAGGGAGCCCTTGCATCCGGTGCTGGAGCGAACGGCTGGAATCGAATCGGCGAAATTTTACCAGTTGATCGCCATGGAGCCCGGCCCCGCTAAGGTGCTGGCGAAAACGGCCGACGCCACCCCGTCGTGCCTGGAACAGAGGCTGGGTGAGGGCCGCGTGCTGGTGATCGCGTCCCCACTCGACAATCTGGGGAATAATCTGCCGCTCCATCCGGCGTTCATTCCGCTAATGGAGAGATCCGCACAGTATCTCTCGCGCCAAGAAGAGGCGACGGGCGTAGCGAGCGTAGGGCAGGGCATTGAGCTGCGCGCGGCGAACGACCGTGCCGGCGCGGTGGAAGTGCTGGACCCGAGGGGCGAGCGCGCACTTAGTTTCGAGCAGGCGGCTAAGGCCACCTCGTTCGCACCTGGGGCGGAGGGCTTCTACGAGATACGCCGCGGCAGCGGCCGGACCACTCTGGTGGCGGTGAACGCAGACCGGCGAGAGTCGGATTTTGCCCGGATGGACGCGGACACCATTCATCTTTGGAAGGCTACAGGGGAACCCGGTGCCGATGGCCAGACCACGGCCAACGGCGAGCGCGTTGAGCGCCGCAGCCCTTGGTGGTGGCTTCTATTAGGTGTTCTCCTCTTCACGCTCGCCGAGCCGGTGTTAGCGTCGAAGTATCTGTTTGGACAAGGCTCGTCGGAGTTCGGGGAGCCAGTCGAAGTTGGTTCCAAGGAGGCTACAGTATGAGCGCGTTGGAAACGTTGGATAGATACCTGAAGTCGCTGGAACGCCGCATGCGGCTTGCGGCCTGGACACGCGGACTGGCGATTGCCGCGATCGTCGCGCTCACGGCGACTCTGGCAGCGGTCGTTTACACGAACTCGGAAGCTTTCGCCGATTCCACGGTCTCGCTGGCGCGCTTTGGTTTGTTTCTGGTGCTCGGACTCGCTGTCGCCTTTGGTATCGTCGTGCCTCTTTTCAAGATCAATCGGAACCGCGCCGCCCGGCGAGCGGAGAGTCTCTTGCCGTTTGGCGACCGGTTATTGACCGTCGTGGAGCACCGGGACGAGGCTGATCCATTCCTGGAACTGATCGCGGCCGATGCGTTACCGGTGGCGCAGGCTAATGGCGCGGCGGCGATTGTACCGGCGCGTTTACTCGCCATGACCGGAGCGTTGGCGATTGTTGGAATGGGAGGCATGTGGTGGCTTCTCAATCGCGGACCCGGATATTGGGGCTACGGCGCGAATCTCTTGTGGTTCGGTCCGCCAAAGATCGAAGGCGCCGCCTTCTACGACATCACCGTGCAGCCGGGTAACAAGGCGGTTCGCAAACGCAGCGACGTGACAGTTACGGCGAGTCTGGTGGGTCTGCAGACGGGCAGTGTCAAACTGTTCGCCCGCTTCAAAGGCGCGACGCAGTGGGAGCAGTCCCCGATGATGCCGAACGGTCCGGGATTTGAGTTCATTTTCGCCGGACTTCCGGACACCGTCGAATACTATGTTGGCGCGGGCGCGGTGAAATCGAAAACTTTCACTCTTACGGCCTTGGATTTACCGGCGGTCAAGAAGATCAAGGTCACCTACACGCATCCTCCGCAACTCGGCATTCAACAGACGGTGGAGGAGAACGGCGGGGACTTGCGCGGTGTAACCGGCACAAAAGCGCAGCTGGATATCGAGTTTGACCGTCCGTTGCAGAACGGTCTCGCCGTGATCGACGCAAGCGAGACGAAGAGTTTGTTGATGACCGCTCCGAACAAGGCGCAGGTGGATATCACAATCGCGAAGAGCGGCGTTTACTATATCGCCACGCGAGAGCTGAACGAGACGGTGAGGTTGACGGACGATTACTTTATCGAAGCGCAGGACGATCAACCGCCAGTACTCTCCATACGCCGGCCAAATCGGGATGCGAAGGTGAACGCGCTCGAAGAGGTGCCGATAGAAGTGGACGCGACCGACGACTTCGGTCTTCGTGAAGTAACGCTCAAGTACTCGGTCAATGGCGGGCCGGAGAAATCGATCGCGATGCTTCCCGGCGCAAATGCGAAGACAGCGGGCGGGAGACACCTGCTGGCGTTGGAAGACTACAAGATGCAGCCGGGCGATGTTGTGAGCGTATGGGCCACCGCTCGCGATGCGCGCAACACGGTGGATACCGACATCAAGTTCATTGAAGCGCTTCCGTGGGAGCTCGAGTATACCCAGTCGCAACAGGGCGGCGGTGGTGGCGGTGGCGGCGGCGATGAGGACGGAGGCAAGATTTCGGCGCGGCAGAAAGAGATTATCGCCGCGACGTGGAATCAGCTTCGGAACCGGTTCGCCAGCAAGAAATCGACCGCCGAGAACGCGAAGTTCCTCTCGGAGATGCAGGCCAAGCTGAAGGACCAGGCGAAGTCGCTCGCCGAACGCATGACCCGGCGCGAGTTGGCTGGGTCGAACGAAGAGTTTAAGACGTTCACGAAGGAGATTACCTCGGCGGCGGACGCTATGGGGAAGGCGTCGGAGAAGTTGGGTGGCGGAAACTTTAAGGGCGCCCTGCCGGACGAACAGAAGGCGCTTCAACATCTCATGCGCGCCGAGAGTCTGTCCAAGCAGATTCAAGTGGCTTTCGGCTCTCGCGGCGGCGGTGGGGGTGGTGGAGGCGGAGCGGCCCGCGATCTGGAAAATCTCTTCGATCTCGAACTCGACACGGAGAAGAACCAGTATGAGACTGGGCAGCAGTCCGCTTCCGAGGACAACAACAAGGAGAAAGAAGTCGACGAAGCCATGCAGCGCCTGAAAGAACTGGCCCGGCGCCAACAGGAACTGGCGCAGCAGCAACGGGACAACAAGCAGAGCTTCCAACAGAAGTGGCAGCAGGAGCAGTTGCGGCGTGAGGCCGAGGAGTTGAAGAAGAAGCTGCAGGAATTGGCACAGCAGCAACAACAGGGTCAGCAGGGCCAGCAAGGGCAACAAGGTCAGCAGGGCCAGCAGGGACAATCCGGGCAATCCGGACAATCCGGACAGGCGGGGCAATCCGCGCAACAGAACTCGCGGGACCGTCTGCGCCAAATGGCGGGCCAACAGAACAAACAGCAGGATCCTCGTTTGCAGCAGGCCTTGGAACGGCTGGAACAGGCGACGAAGGACATGCAGCGCGCCAATCAACAGCAGAACGGCCAGCAGGCCTCGGAGGCGCAGCGAGCCGCCGATCGGCTCAACGAGGCTCAAAACGCCTTGCGCGGACTGCGTCAGGAGCAGTCCACGAATCGCATGGGCGACCTTGCGGATCGAACCAAGCGCCTCGCCGAGGAGCAACGGGAGTTCGCAAACCGCGTGCAGCGCGAATTTGGCAATGGACAGCCCAAGCCCGGAGAGAATCTGCCCATGGGTCAGCGCATGGAGATGCAGCAGGAGTTTGCGAAACAGAAGGAGCGGATGACGCAGGAGACGCAGCGCCTGGAACGCGACCTGCAGGACGCTTCCCGCCAGATGCAGGGTGGACAGCGCCAATCGTCGAACAAGTTACGGGAAGCGGTGGGCCAGATGCAGGCCGATCAGGTGACTCTGCGCAACCGGATGCTTGGTGAGTATTATCGCCGGGGATTGGCGCCCTATCTCGGGTCTCGCGAGGAGACGCTCGCCCGCGATATGGAGAAGCTCCAAAAACAGGTGGAGCAGGCGCAGCAGGGCATGGATCCCAACGGCCGTGATGGTGGCAAAGGCGAACGGAACCTGGCAGGTGTGGAGAAGTTGCGTGAGCAGCTCCGGCAGATGGTAAATGGGCAACAGCCGGGGCAGCGTGGCCAGCAAGGGCAACGCGGACAACAAGGCCAGCAGGGGCAGCAAGGCCAAGGTCAACAAGGTCCGGGCCAGCAAGCAGGCCAAGGACAACAACCTGGCCAGGGCCAAGGGCAGCAGCAAGGCGGCCAGGGCCGACAGGGCGGTCAGAACGCCGGGGGTGCGTGGAACGGCGGCGGGAGGCGCGATTCCCGGGACGGCGGCGCCTGGAACGATGGCACGCGGGATTTCTCGGCGATGGCCGGCGGCGGCAGCCGGGCGTGGCAGGACGGAGCACGAGCGTTGAACGAACTGCGCCAGCAGGCGAATACGCCTGAGCAGTTGAAGGAAATCGAAGCCATGCTTCGCGACATGCAACGCTACGATCCCTCCAAAGTTCCCGGCAATCCCGAGTTGATTGAAAAGATCCGGACTCAATTCCTGCCGGCACTGGAGCAATTGGAACTGAAGCTTCGACGCGAGTTGGATGATGCCAATGCCGGCAACGTTCGGAGCGGCGGCGGCGAGAAAATTCCGCCCGGCTACGCCGAACAGGTGGCGGAGTACTATCGCCGGTTGAGTAAAGGCAACAAGTGAGAACCATGCGCTGGCTGGCGCTAGTAGCCGCAGCCGGTTGGGCGGCTCCGCCGATGGCGGAACCCGCGCTCTCTCCAGACCGGAAGGAGATCGCTTTCGTATCCGGCGGCGATATATGGACCGTGCCAGTGCAGGGCGGGGAAGCCCGCTTGCTGATCTCGCACTCGGCCAACGACTCACGGCCTCTGTATTCTCCCGATGGGAAACGGCTGGCGTTTCTTTCGAACCGGTCCGGGGCCACGTGCATATACGTGCACGAGTTTTCCTCCGGGGCAACGCGGCGGTTGACATACATCGACGTGGCCCACATCGTCGACGCATGGTCGCGGGACGGCGAGTGGATTTACTTTTCGTCCAGCCATGGCGAGGTATCGAACAATCTCGACATCTACCGTGTTCGCGCGAGCGGGGGTACGCCAATGCCGGTGAGCG
>VFZO01000019.1 GCA_016871155.1 Acidobacteriota bacterium
AGGGCGTACTGATCAATAAGAAGATACTTTACATTGGCCGGACTGAATGGGACTTCGAAGATGGGACGACTGACCTAAAGGTCGGGCAGAGACCATATGTCCGATTTGCGGCTGCCGACAGAAACGAAGACGATAGAATCAATGTGTTTGGAGGCTGGATGCGTAGAATTCGGCTGAGGCATAACGAGCTCAAGGGCTAGCGCGTCGCTCGCACCATCAAATGCATTTTTCGACCGGCGACCAACTCGCGCCCGCGGTAGAAACAGCAGATGGTTGCGCCCACTCCTTGTTATTTTCTGTTCTCCACCGTGGCGGAAAACCGCACCAACGCGAGTTGCAGTACAGTCAAGCAAAATTCTCCCCGCCTGATTGTAGAGCAACCGAGAATCGGTTGAGTTTCTACTTCGGCGCCGGCTGTGAGCCACTATTGGACGATTGAAACTCCTAACCAGCTTCAAAGCTATTCTTCGGCATTTGGAGTTTCTTCGCCTTGAGAAGGTGCGAGGGGACGGAATCGTCTCTTCGGGACGCCGGGCCTAGCCCCGCCGCCCTTCCAGCGGATTATTCTTCTCCCGCCAGTCCGTCAATGCGCATGCCGCCGCTACCGTATACCCGGCCTGGATGAGTATGTCCGCGGCACGCGCGGCTCGGCCTCCGCCGTTTCAAGCCGTCAGGATTGTCTTGTCCCGCGGCACCTCGTGGATGCGCCGCTCCAGTTCGCCGAGCGGAATGTTGACATACCCCTTCATCGAGCCGAGTTCGGCGATTTCAGCCGGTTCCCGGACGTCCAGAAAAAACTCGTTCGCGGTGTGTGCGATCACCTCTTCCAGATCCTCGGCCGACGTGATCTTTCTGAGCTCGCTCATCGCTTCTTCCGGACCACCAACTGCTTACGCGCCTTCGGACCCGAATCCGGATTAAACGCTTCGTCGAGAATATCGGCCTGCTCGGCCTGGTGCCGTTTGACGGAACCCGGCGCCGGAGAGGCGCTCTCGGCGCGGCCGATATACCGCAGCGACCGGCGGGCCGGATCGAGCATCGGCTGAATGAACGTCCGGATGAAGCGCCAGGCACCCATATTGCGCGGCTCTTCCTGGACCCAGCAGACTTCCGCCGTGACCGGATAGCGCATCAACACATCCTGCAGCTCCGCCGACGGGAACGGATAGTACTGTTCCAGCCGGACGATGGCCACGTTGTTCGCGCCCAGTTTGTCGCGCTGGTCGGCGAGTTCGTAGTAGATTTTGCCGCTGGTCAGCAACACCCTCTTCACCTCATCGGCCTGTGCGAGGCCCGCGTCGCCGATTACTTCGCGGTAGCCGCCGACAGTGAGATCGTTGAGCATCGACGTCGCCTTGGCGTGGCGCAACAGGCTCTTGGGCGTCATGACGATTAGCGGTTTGCGCATGCCGCGGCGGTCTGGCCCGCCGTACATCTGGCGGCGCAGCAGATGGAAATACTGCGCGGGTGTGGTGGGGTTCACCACCTGCATGTTTTCCTCGGCGCAGAGCGAAAGGAAGCGCTCCAGGCGCGCGGAGCTGTGTTCCGGCCCTTGACCCTCCTGGCCGTGCGGCAACAAAAGCACCAGGCCGCTGGGCTGATTCCACTTCTGTTGCGAGCAGGAGATGAACTGGTCGATCATGATCTGCGCGCCGTTGGCGAAGTCGCCGAACTGCGCCTCCCACAGCACCAGGCACAGCGGATCGGCCACCGAGTAGCCGAACTCAAAGCCCATGACGGCGTACTCGCTCAAGCACGAGTCCCACACTTCAAACCGCGCCTGATTCGGCGCCAGGTGCTGCATGGGAATAAACGGCACGCCATTCTCGGCGTCGTAGAAAACCAGATGGCGCTGCGAGAACGTGCCGCGCCCGGAGTCCTGCCCGCTCAGACGAATCGGCGTGCCTTCCAGAACCAGGCTGCCGTAGGCGAGGGCCTCGGCGCCGGCCCAGTCCATGGCCGCGCCATCGAGAATCTGCAGGCGTTTGTCGATGAAGCCTTTCAATTTCGGATGGAGGTTGAAGTCTTCCGGAAACGCGGTGGAGCCGTAGATGACGCGCTCCAGCAACTCGCGGCCGGCCGCGGTCTGCGGAATCTGCTTGCGCACCGCTTGCTCGTCGATCTCGGCCAACTCCTGATACTCGTAGTGCGACTGATTCTGCTGAGACCGCTCCTGCGCGTCAGAGAGACGCTGCTTGATCGCCTTCTTCATCCGCTCGACTTCGCCGGCGGTGGTTACCTTTTCCCGCACCAACCGCTCGGCGTAGATGGTGGCGACCGAAGGATGCTGCCGGATCTTCCGGTACATGATCGGCTGCGTGTAGGACGGATCGTCGCCTTCGTTGTGACCGTGGCGGCGGTAGCAGATCATGTCGATGACGACATCCTTCTTAAACTGCTGGCGGAAGTCGAAGGCCAATTGCGCGACGCGCAGGCAGGCCTCCGGATCGTCGCCGTTGACGTGGAACACCGGAGCGTCCACGGCGCGGGCGATGTCGGTTGCATAAATAGAGCTGCGGCTCGCGTCCGGCTGAGTCGTGAAACCGATCTGGTTATTGATCACCAGGTGAATGGTGCCGCCGGTGGTGTAGCCCTCCAACTGCGACATATTCAGCGTTTCGGCCACAACACCCTGGCCCGCGAACGCGGCGTCGCCGTGAATCAGCAGCGGAATCACGCGTTCGCGCTTGTGATCGCCCAGCCGGTCCTGCTTCGGCCGCACAATGCCTTCGACGACGGGATTCACCGCTTCCAGATGCGACGGGTTTGGCGCGAGGCTGACCATGATCTCGCGGCCCGAGGAGGACTGCCGCACGCCGGCCGCGCCCAGGTGATACTTCACGTCGCCGGAGCCCTGAGTGGAATGTTCATACGGGTTGCCGTCGAACTCGGAGAAGATCTGCTCCGGCTTCTTGCCGATGATGTTGGTGAGAATGTTCAGCCGGCCGCGGTGGGCCATGCCGATGACGATCTCATGCACGGCGTTGCCCGCCGCGCGATCGGCGATCTCGTCGAGAATCGCAATGGTCGATTCGCCGCCTTCGACGGAAAACCGCTTGTGCCCCTGAAAGCGGGTGTGCAGGAACTGCTCGAAGCCTTCCGAGTCCAGGATGCGCTCCAGTGCGCGCAGCTTCGTGGCGCTGGAAAGCTCCCAGGTATTGGCCAGCGGCTCCATGCGCTGCTGGAGCCAGGTTTTCTGATCCGGCGCCTGGATGTACATGTACTCGGCGCCGATCTTGCCGCAATAGGTCTGCCGCAAGGTTTCCATAAGCTCGCGCAGCGTGAGAACGATATGCGAGGCGCCCTCGCCGATGGATTGGCCAAGCGAGCCGGTGACGAACTCGCGATCCAGATCCCAGATGGTCAGGCCGTAGTGGGCCGGGTCCAGCTCCGGATGATAGTTTGGCTCACTGCCAAGCGGGTCGAGGTCGGCGATCAGGTGCCCCCGCACGCGATAGGCGTTGATGAGCTGCAGAACGGCCGACTCCTTGCCGATGTCGACGCCGCGCATGGCGGGAGCGCCCGCCGCGCCGCGCGCGACGGCGCGATCCGGCTCCCATTTCACGGGCTTGTGCGGCATGCGGAGGTCGGAGAACATCGACTCGTAGAAGCTGTCCTCGCCCTGCAGCAAACCGTGCAGCTTCTGCAGGAACATGCCGCTCTCGGCGCCCTGAATGATGCGGTGATCGTAGGTACAGGTAACGGTCATCACTTTGCCGATGCCGAGCATCGCGCGCATCTCCGGCGCGGTTCCCAAATATTCGGCGGGAAAATCGATGGCGCCCGTGGCGATGATGCAGCCTTGGCCCGGCATGAGGCGCGGAATCGAACCGACGGTACCGATGGTGCCGGGGTTCGTAAGCGAAAGCGTGGTGCCCTGAAAGTCGGGCAGAGCGAGCTTGCCTTTGCGTCCGCGTTGAATCAGATCGTCGTAGGCTTTCAGATACTCGCCGAAGTTCAGCGCGCCCGCGTTCTTGATGTTTGGAACAACCAGGGAACGGCCGCCGTCGCGCGACGGTAGATCGATGGCGAGACCAAGATTCACGGACCCGCGAACGGCGCGGAACGCCTCGCCGTTGTTTTCGACGTAGGCCGAGTTCAGCGACGGATTGGTCTCGAGCGACTTGATGATCGCCCAGCCGATGATGTGCGTGTAGGAGATCTTGCTCATGCCCAGCAGGCCGCGGTGCTGGTTGAGGATTCGGCGGTTCTCGTCGATCACCTTCACGGGAATCGAACGCTGGCTGGTGGCGGTGGGAACCTGCAGCGAGAGAATCATGTTCTCCGCGATACGGGCGGCCGCGCCGCGAAGCGGAACAAGCTGCTCGGAGCTGTCGATGTCCTTGGCCGGCTGCTGGCTCTGCACCTCGGTTTTCGCCTTCGCGACCTCTTGCGTTTGGACCGGCGCCGCTGGCGGCGGCGCCGGGGCGGGCGGGGCCGCGGGAGCGGGTGCGCCGTTCGTTGGCGGCGCGCTAGTAAACTCGCTTCGCCACGATTCGTCCACAAACGAGTGGTTGTGCAAATACTGCTGGTAGAGTTCCTCTTCCAGCCAACTGTTGACGTCTATTTTCGTACTGTCCGACATGGGTTCTTGGAGCGACGATGACGTGCCCGGTTAGACACACGTCCGCCTGCTCCTAGTCTATCGAATTTCCCCCGTTACCCAGTCCGTTTGAATCGCCTGATGAATCGGGCAAACCGGTTCCCGGCGCTCCAGGATGGCGGTAACGAAGTCTTCGACAAGCGGATAGTGCAGGTTCGCGTGGGGCGGCAGTTCCAGCGTGCCGCTGGGAGTGTGCAGGAAGGGCCCGTTGAGCGGGTCTAGGTCCAGAGCGCCATCGGTACCTGAGATCCGGCACTGGTCGCGTTCCACGCGTGAGTTCCAGCGGACGTCGATCACGGCGCGAACTCCGCCGGCGTAGTTCACAACCACGGTGGCGTTATCCTCTACGGCCCATTGGTGGACGGCGTTGGAGCGCAGGCCGGTAGCCGCCACGGGGTCACCGAACAGGAAGTTCGCCAGGTCGATCCGGTGCGAGGCGATATCGAACAGCGGGCCGCCGCCGGCCAGCACCGGGTCCAGCAGCCAGGCGCGATGGCCTTGCGCCGCTGTGAACCAATAGTGGCAGTTCATTTCGATGAGCAGCGGTTGGCCGATGGCGCCTTCGGCAAGTAGCCGCTTGGCGGCGATGACTTTTGGATAGAGGCGCCGGTAGTATGCGACACCGAAGTGCGTGGAACGCGGCGCCTGGGCCATGCCGGCCGCCTCGACGTAGTTTAGTGCGGTGGGCTTTTCGCACAGCACGTGCTTACCAGCGGCGAGCGCGGCCACCGCCATCGGTCTATGCAGGGCGACCGGCGTGGCGATGTAGAGCGCGTCGCAGTCCGGCAGGGCGGCATCGACGGACGCAAAGGCACGCGTGCCGAACGCATCGGCCTTTTCCGGCTTGGATGTGACGACACCGGCCAGCGTGGACCGGGGTTCCGCCAATATGGCCGGAATTACGCGCTTTTGGGCGATGTCGCCCACACCGGCGACAATCCAACGAATCATTCTGCGATGATAAGCTCAAAATCGAATGCAACGCCGGTCCTTCATACATGCGGTGCCCGCGGCTTTGGCGGCGCAAGGGAGCAACAAAGTGAAATTCGGCATCGATCTGTTCAGTCTGCGCGGCCAGGGCTGGAGCGCGTTTGAGTACCTCGACTATTGCGCCAAGCACGGGGCTCGCGTGGTGCATTTTTCAGAAATTCGATTTCTGGGCGGGCTTGAGAAAGCGCACCTCGAAAAGGTTCGCGATCACGCGCGGCGGGTGGGCATTGAGGTCGAGATCGGGATGCTTTCCATCTGCCCCACGGCGGCGCGGTTCGATCCCAAGCAGGGCACAGCGGAAGGACAGTTGGCGCGGATGATCGACGCGTCAGTTGTCGTTGGGGCGCCGATCGTTCGCGCTGTCTTAGGCGATTGGCGGGACCGCGCTTCGGCCACGCCGCTGGAACAGCACATCGAAAACACCGTGAAAACGCTGAAGGCCGTGCGCACGCGCACGCTCGACGCTGGTAAGAAGATCGCCATCGAGAATCACGGCGGTGACCTGCAAGGACGCGAGTTGAAGATGTTGATCGAGGCCGCGGGCAAGGACTTCGTCGGCGCCTGTATCGACTCGGGCAATCCCACCTGGGCGATCGAGGATCCGCATGTCACTCTGGAGACGCTGGCGCCGTACGTGCTGACGTCTCATGTGCGCGACAGCGGCGTGTGGCGCACACCGGAGGGCGCGGCGATGCAGTGGACGCGGATGGGCGAGGGGAACGTCGACATTCTGGGCTGGGTGAAAAAATATGCCCAGTTATGCCCGGGAAAGGCGATGTCGCTGGAGATCATCGTCACCGGAACACGGCCGTTTCCGTACCTCCAGCCGGATTTTTGGAAAGCGTTTCGGACGACGCCCGCCTGGGAGTTCGCCCGCTTCGCATCGATCGCCGAAACGGGTAAACCGCGCGAAAACCGCCCGGCGCCGGCGAAGGAGAGTGCCGCGGCGCTGGAGCGGGAGGACCTGGAGACGTCGATCCGGTGGCTTCGGAATCACCAGATCATCTAGCTTTGTTAATTTGCCTGTTTCCGCTTGCGTTGGGGTTCGTGAAAGCGATAGTATCTGCACACTAACCGCTTAGAGGCGGTCACTTCCAGTCTCGAGGTGTCCATGCGATTTCTCGTAATCTTCCCGCTTGCCGCCACCATGATGTGGGCGCAGCAAACGACGGCCACGTTCTACGCCGTTCTTAGCGATGCGACCGGCGCAACGGTGCCGGCCGCCACGGTAACGATCACCCACGACGGCACGGGGGCGGTGACAACGCGCACCTCCAACGAAGCCGGCGAGGCGATTTTCGACTTCTTGCGCGTTGGCTCCTACACGGTCAAGATTGAGGCGAAGGGCTTCAAACGCGCCGAAAGCAAGGGCATCGAATTCTCCGCCGCGCAGAACGTGCGCCAAACGTACACGCTGGAAATCGGCTCTACCGCGGAGACGATCAACGTCGAGGGCTCCGCACCGCTCATCAACGCGGTGTCGTCCGAACAACTGAACACATTCGACAACGCGAAGATTCAGGACCTGCCCGTTTTCCGCCGCAACTACACCGGACTGCTGGCGCTGAACAGCGGAGTAACGATGGCGCCGGAGGGCGTGCGTATGAACGGCGTCGGCAAGAACGGCGTGTCCTATAACGTGGACGGAACCGACGCCGGCGGCAACCCCGAGGGCCGTTACTCTTCGAACTATTTGCAGCCGAACCTGATCGACATCATGTCGATCGAGGCGATTCAAGAGGTACACACCATCAAGGGCGTGCCGCCCGCCGAGTACGGCAACATGGTGGCCGGGCAGGTCAATCTGCTCAGCCGTTCGGGCGGCAATCAGATGCACGGCAGTTTGTTCAACAACAACCGCACCGAGAATCTCGACGCGCGCAATCAGCGCCTCGCCAACAAGCCCGGCATCACCTTCAATCAATTCGGCGGCTCGCTGGGCGGTCCTATCCGGAAGGACCGGATCTTTTTCTTCGGCGTCTATGAGGGCTATCGCGAACGCGCCTTCGCGCTGATTCAGGAGACGCTGATGACACCGCGGCTTCGCAACGACGCGCTGCGTTCCAACCCGGCGCTCGACATTTACCTGAAGCATATTCCCCTGCCGAACCAGCCCTTCGGCCCGAACGACGACACGGCGCTGTTTCTCTCTCCCGCCTCCTCGCGGCGCGACGACAACCACATCGACTTCAAGACCGACTTCCGGCTGCGCGGCACCAGCAATCTTTCGCTCAGCTACACACGCGGCCGGCCGTATCAGTATCAGCCGCGCCACTATCTGAACCGCGCCAATGACCGCGAATTCCAGATCTGGGACGAGCGCGGCACAGCCAACTACATCACCGGCGGGGCCGACTGGACCTCGGAGACGCGCTTCGGCTACCACCTCACCGACATGAACCGCGAGGACGCCTTCTTCTTTCAGCAAATAGATCCGGCGAACAAGAACGAAGGCCTGCCCTTTGGCCGGCGCGTTCCTCGGCTCAGCTTTCCCGGTGTGGCCAATCCAGATCACGAACTGTATGGAATGGAAGGCCGCACCTACAACTTCGATCAGAAGTACGCCAAGCACGTGGGCTCCCATTCGCTCAAGTTCGGCTTCTCCGTCCGACGCGACTGCTGCAAACGGCTGAATCCGGAAGCTCCGAACATCGCGTTCGCCAACCGCGCCGACCTGCTGGCGAATATTCCGAACGCCATTGGGCCTACGTACGGCAACGGCGACTACAACGCCAAGATGTATCAGATCGGCGGGTTCGCGCAGACCGATTGGCGTTTCCGAAAGAATTTGACACTCAACCTCGGCATTCGCTACGACATCTTCACGCATCTGGTTCCGGAAGCGAAGGACACCGCGCCGGAGACGGGCATCTACAATCCGAACGGTTTGCTGGATTCGAACTTCAACGTTGGACCCATCCGCCCTCGCGATAACCCATATGAATCCGACAAGTGGGTGAACCTGGGGCCGCGCGCGGGCTTTGCGTACAACGTGGGCGGCAAAAGCAAGACGGTGATTCGCGGCGGCGCCGGAGTGTTGTTCAGCGGCCAAGTGGCGGGCGCCATGTGGGCGCACGTGCAACCCACGGCCAACGCGCCTTTCCGCTTTAACTTCATCCGCGCCGACGTTATTCGTTTGGGTTTGAAGTGGCCCTCCTATAACGACGATTTAATCCGCGTGATCGAATCGGAAACCAAGGCCAGAGGCTGGATCAATACGTTCTCGGTGGTGGATCCCAACCTGCAGAATCCCTACACCATGCAGTTCACGTTCGGTATTCAGCGAGAACTGACCAAGGACATTGCTATCGAAACCGCCTACGTCGGAAACCGTGGCGTGAAGTTTCTGATGCAGCGCTGGATGAACGAACCGGATCGGGTCACTGGGCTCCGGCCGAATCCGCGGCTCAACGTAAATTACTACGTGGACGCCACGCAGCAGTCGTTTTACTCGTCGTGGCAGACGTCGCTGCGCAAACGTTTCTCGCAGAGCTTCAGCACCTCCCTGCACTACACGTGGGGCCGGGCACTGTCGACGGCGGGAGGCGATATCGGAGCTTACTATCAGGGCGACGCCGACGCGCGGACCCAGGAGTTCTTCAATCCGCGCGCCGATCGCGGCCCAAACACGGGCGACATTCAGCACTACTTCACGGGCGACTACATTTGGGAAGCCCCGAAGTTCAAAAACCTGAAGCATGCGGCGCTCCGGCACATTGTGGGCGGCTGGCAGGTGTCAGGCACCTTCCTGGCAAGGACCGGCACACCGGTCCAGCTTTCGCAGGCCGGCACCACGCGCCAGGTGGCGCGGCCAGACTACGTGGGCGGCCAGGTTTATTTGGACAACTACCGCTCCACGCTCCGCTATCTGAACACCTCGGCGTTCGCGCTGGTGCCGCTGCATCCGGTATCTCGCGCGGGCGTCCGGCCCGGCAACGTCGGCAACAACGCGATTCGCGACCCCGGCTCCATCAACTTCAATACGCAAATCTCGAAAGAGTTCGCGCTTACCGAAGCGATGCGGCTACGGCTCGGCGCCGACATGTTCAACTTCTTCAATCACACAAATCTCACGGGGCTTGTCACAAACGTGAACAACCGCTTCTTTGGGGAATTGCAGGGCACGGCCGGGGCACGCCAGTTGCAGATGAACGTGCGGCTGAGCTGGTAGGTACAATGACAATGGCGGCGTGCCGAGCCGCCGTTGCTCCGCATGAAGAAGATTGCCCTGCTGCTGGCCGCGCTGTTCGCGGTCCTGCAGTTTGTTCCCGCCGCACCGCCTAAATCGAATCCCTCCTTCGATGCCGCGAAGAGTTTCGAGGCGGTGATGCGGCCGCCCGGGGATGTGCTCGCCACTCTGCGGCGGGCGTGTTTTGACTGTCACTCGAACGAAACGCGCTGGCCGGCCTACTCCTACGTCGCGCCGGTTTCGTGGCTTGTGCAGAATCACGTAGCCGATGGGCGCCGGCACTTGAACTTCTCCGAATGGCTGTTGGCCAACGAGACAGGGTTCTCGGATTGGAGCGGCTTCGAAAAAGTTTGCACGGAGGTGCGGACCGGCGCGATGCCGATGCCAGGGTACGTTTCGCTGCACCCCGATGCGGCGTTGAGTGAGGCCGACTCGAAAACCGTCTGTGCATGGGTGGATTCAAAGTTGGCGGGGGCCCGATGAGGTGCCTGCTGTGGGCGGGATTCGCGTTCGCGGCATTCGCGCAACATGAGCTGCAGGTCACCTTCCTAACGGGCGACATGCGGGCGGAGCGCTGGACACTGCTGGATGGCCAATTGCGGCGGGAGTCCGGCGGCGTGACGGTGTTGGGACGGGATGCCGCGGAGACGGTTTCCGCATCAAAAACCCAAAGTGTCAGCCGGGTCGCGGAGCTGCCGCCGATTCGCTGGCAGGGGGTGGAAGCCGCCGGCGCCGAGTGCCAGGGCGGCGGTTGGACCATACGCGTCCATTGGATTGAGCATCCGGCGGCGGAGGCGCTCCGGCCCGTGCATCCGGCCGCCGTCCTGCCGGAGCGATGCCTGCCTCCCAACCGGTTGCCGGTTCGGTTGGAAGTTTTCGAAGGACCGGTGGCGCCCCATCCGTTCGCCGCTCTGCGTGTCCGAAGCGCAGGGCCGGCCGTGCCGGCCACACCGCCACCGGGAACGTGGGCCGAGTTCCGGGCGAAGGCCGCTCGCCCGCTGCTCGCCGAGCGCCTGGAATACGCCGAAGAAAAAATCGACAGCGCCGTGCCTGCGCATCGGGCCGCCGCCCTGGAAACCGCGGCCCGGCTATCCTGGCAATCCGGGCAGTTCGACAAGGCCGCCAGGTATGCGGCCCGGCTGATCGAAACGCCTTCTGCCGCGCGCTACCACCTGCACAATGCGCACACCATGCTCGGCGTGCTGGCTCTGCGAAAGGACGACACCGCTTCGGCGCTGAAGCACCTGAAGGAATCGGGCGCGCCGGAACCCGTGCCCGTGCGTATCGACCTGGCGGAGCGCTTGCTCGCGCTGGGCGAACTGGAGGCCGTCGCCCGCTTCTATCAGGCGGCCGCGACGGAGAATCAGGAGCTGCGCCGCCAGTATCAGGAGATCGCGGCCTCGCTACGCAGAAAAGTGATTCCGCCCCTGGGCCGGCATCAACCCAGGTTCGAGGAACCTCGCTAGACGGCCACGCCCCGTGCTCGCAGATCGCCCAGCAGTTTTTCGTAGCCCAGAAACTGTTCGGCCTGAATGCCGGCCTTGCGGGCCCCGTCGACGTAGTCCGGAATATCGTCGGTGAAGAAGCACTCGCCGGGCTCGGCCTGCGCTTCGGCCAGGGCCGCGGCGTAGATGCGCGGATCCGGTTTCATCGCCTTCACCTCGTGCGAGAGGATCAGATGGTCGAACTCCCTTAGAATCGGATACGCCTCCCACACCATTTCAAAGTGAATCGAATTGGTGTTGGAAAGCACAAGCAGGCGATGGCCCTTCTTAAGCTCCCGCACGAGTTCCACGGGAATCAGCGTATGCGGCAGGAAGATGGCGCTCCAGATCTCCCGAAAGCGCTCGTAGGTGATCTGCGCATCCAGCACTTCGGTGACCTTTTCGACAAATGGGCGGGCCTCGATCTGGCCCGATTCGAGCATCGGCACAAGGCCGGTGGCGCGGATGCGCTCCGGAATCTCGGCGGCCGGATAATCGACGTGCTCGGCCAGGGCTTCGTAGCCGCGCCGGAAATCGAAGGGGATGATTACGTTCCCCATGTCGAAAATAATCGTCTTCAGTTGGCTCATTGAAAACTCCATGCTAACAATCCGGGCTTGACATGGACAGGCAATGCATCGATAATCGAGGCAACGATAGGCAATGGCTTCCGAACTCATGCCTGGCACGCTGGACCTTCTTGTTCTCAAGACGCTGACGCGCGGCCCGCTTCACGGCTACGGCATCGCGCAATATCTGCTCGCGGCCTCCGCCCAGCACTTGCAGGTTGGCGAAGGCTCCCTGTACCCGGCGCTGCAGCGTTTGCTGGTGAACGGCTGGGCCGAGGCGGAATGGAAGGCCTCCGAAACCGGCCGCCGCGCCCGCTTCTACAAGTTGACCTCCGCCGGACGCCGCCGCCTAAAGGAGGAGGAGCAGGAGTTTGACCGCATGGTGGACGCGATCCGCATGGTGCTGAAGACGTCATGAACTGGCGAAACGTTTGGAACCGGCTGCGGGGCAAGCCTTCGGCGCACGAAGAAGAATTGGACGAGGAGCTGGCCTTCCACATCGAGATGTCCGCGAAAGCGCTTCGGGAACAGGGTCTTTCGCCGGAGGAAGCGCTTCACCGCGCGCGCCGCGGGGCCGGTAACCTGACATTGGCTCGTGAACAGGCTCGCGAGGCGTGGGCGTTCGTCTGGCTGCGCGACTTCGGGCAAGACGTGCGCTATGGCGCGCGGGCGTTACGCGCCAATCCGGGATACACACTCACCACGGTCGCGGCGCTGACGCTCGGCATCGGCGTAACGGGCATTGTGTTTTCGATCTTCAACACGCTGGTCTATGCGCCCATGAATCTTCGTGATGCGGCTTCGCTGGTACACGTGCTGGCGGAGCGGCGCGAGCCCGGCCGCTTCTCAGGCCTTCCCTGGCCGGAGGTCCGTCATCTGGCGAAGAATTCAAAGTCCGTGCAAGCTCTCGTGGGGTTCGATATGACCGGCGCGCGTATCAGCCGGGGCGATTTCGTTTGGACCGGCCGCGGCATCGTAGCGACGGAGAACTTTTTCGACGTTCTGGGTACCGGCTTCGCGCTGGGGCGCGGTTTTTCTGCGTCCACGGGAGACCTCAAGAATCCGGCTCCAGAGATGGTTCTGCACTACGACACGTGGCGGTCGCGCTTCGGCGGTGACCCGAAGATCATCGGCGAATGGCTGGATGTAAACAGTTTTCGAATCCAGGTGACCGGAGTCGCCGCGCCAGGATTTGACGGACCGTTTCCGGTTGCGCCGCAATTCTGGTTGCCTGCACCATGGCGCGACAAATTGCACCCCGGCCTGCTGACCATCGACACAATGGACTCCTGCTGCACCGAGATCATGGCGCGTTTGCGGCCGGGCGTCACGCGCGAACAGGCCACGGCGGAACTCGCCACCGTCAGCGCCGCCTTCCGCGAGACGCTGAAACGGAAGGCCGACCGCTTCCTGCTGACGGACCCGGTGGTGCTTTCGAATCCCCGGTTCTTCAAGCAGGCCGCGCCAGTCTTTCTGGCCGCGGGAGTGGCGGCTTTGCTGATTCTGCTGCTGGCGTGCGCAAACGCGGCGAACATGCAGTTGGCGCGGGCGATGAGCCGGCGCCGGGAGATCGCCGTGCGCATCTCGCTTGGCGCGGGGCGCGGACGGCTGCTGCGGCAACTCGTCACAGAGAGCCTGTTGCTCGCCGCACTCGCCTCCACGGCCTCGCTGGCGTTGTCCATCTGGCTGCCAGACTTCGTCCTTCGATTCGTGATGCCATCCGAAGACCGCTGGGGTTTTTCCATCCAATTGGACTGGCGTGTCGTCGCGGCCACGGCCGGTTTGACGGTGCTTGCGGCGCTGTTCTCAGGCTTGGCCCCGGCGCTCTCCGTATTGAGGGAAACCGTACGATCGTCCAACCGGCTGCGCTTCGTCCTGCTGGCGATTCAGGTAGCGCTGTGCGCCACACTGCTCAGCGGCTCCGCGCTTTTGCTGCGCGCGGTGCAAGCGGCGAAGGCCGTACCGGCCGGTTTCGCGTTCCATGACGTCGCCAGGCTGCGGCCGAATCTGAATTCAAGCGGCGCGAACAATCTGCAGTCCGCCTCGGTGATCGGACAGTTGCGGGAGCGCCTGGGCGCCATAGGCGGCGTTTCGGAAGTCGCGCATACCAATGTGGTGCCGTTGGGCGACTCCTTCACCGGCACCCGGTTCCCGCACCCGGAGACGAAGGTGGAGCGGCCAGTGGGGTTCGCCCATGTCTCCGCCAATTTCCTGCGGACGCTGCGCATCCCCATCCTGGCCGGCCGCGATTTCGAACCGGCCGATGAAGGCCGAAAGGATGTTTTCATCATCGATCAGGCGCTGGCCAGAGAGTTCTGGCCCGGTCGCAACGCGGTCGGCCAGGTACTAGGTGGGCGGACCGTGATCGGCGTAGCGGCGGAGATCCATGTCCAGGGTCTGCACAGCGGTGAGCCGCAGACCTGGGTGCCTTCCAAGGGAGAGGCCGCTTCGGAGTTGTTGATCCGGCACTCCGGAACGCCGCTCGGCGACCTAACCCGCGCGGCCCTCGAACTGGATCGCCGCGTGTTTCCGGCCGCCGAGCCATACAGCCTGACGGTTGAAAAGGCGCGTGAGCAAGCGGTGACGGCCGCGGCCGTCGCGTCGGCGATGAGCGGGCTCGCTTTGTCATTGGCGTGCTTTGGACTCTATGGTGTAGCGGCCTACATGGTTGGGCAGCGGAGGAAAGAGATCGGGATCCGGCTGGCGCTCGGCGCGCGGCCGGCGGAGATCGTCACGCTTGTGCTGGGCCAAAACGCTCGGGCGGTGGCCGCCGGTGGAGTGATCGGCGTTTGCGGGGCCGCCGGATTGGGGCAACTGCTGACGGGCATGCTCTACGGTGTCAAGCCCGCCGATCCGCCGGCGCTCTGTGCGGCGCTTGGCGTGTTGGGGCTGACCGCGCTGGCCGCCACGTGGCCGCCCGCGCGCAGGGCCTCGCGGATCGACCCATCCATTGCGTTGCGGCACGAGTGAGTTTGTGTAATTATTCAGATGGGTGAATAAAAATACAATCGCGGCGGCCGACCTCCGCCAGGATCTGGACCTTACGCTAGACGAACTGCGCGCGCTGCTGTCCTTGGCAAGCGAAGTGAAGAAGCGTCCGCGAGAGTACGCTCAGGCGCTGGCCGGGCGCGCCCTCGCTCTCCTTTTTGAAAAACCATCTCTGCGCACACGCCTGACGTTTGAACTGGCCATTCAGCAGCTAGGCGGAAACGCCGTCACCACCATCGGAATGATCGGCGAACGCGAGCCGCTGAAAGACGTGGCCCGCAATCTGGACCGCTGGACCCAGGGCATTGTGGCGCGTGTATTTTCCCAGGACACGATCGAGAGCCTCGCCGTGTGGTCCCGCGTACCTGTGATTAACGCCTTGAGCGATCTCTATCACCCGTGCCAGGCGCTGGCCGACGTGCAGACGATTCACGAACGGTTCGGCCGATGGCAGGGCCTGAAGCTGGCCTTCGCGGGTGACGGCAACAACGTCGCACATTCGCTGATTTTTACCGCCGGCCGGCTGGGGATGCACGTGTCGATCGGTTGCCCGAAGTCCTACTCACCGAACCCGGCGCTGGTTGCGAAAGCGCGGGGCATGGGCATCAGCGTCGACGTGACGCACGATGTCGCCGCGGCAGTGGACGGCGCGCATGTGGTCTACACCGACGTGTGGGCCAGCATGGGCCAGGAGAGTGAGTCGGCCGAACGGCAGCGGGTCTTCGCGCCCTATCAAGTGAACTCCACGCTGATGGCAAAGGCCGCGAGCGACGCGATTTTCCTGCATTGCCTGCCCGCCAAACGCGGTCAGGAGGTGACCGACGAAGTGATGGAGTCGGAAGGCTCCGCGATCTTCGACCAGGCCGAAAACCGGCTCCACGCGCAAAAAGCGCTACTGTTGATGCTCATCGATTAATCCATGTCCACCGGCGAAAAACTTCAACTCTGGGGCGGCCGTTTCGAGTCCGGCCCCTCCGCAATCTTCGAGTCCTTCTCGGGCTCCCTGCACTTCGACAAACGTCTGGCCGACTGCGATATTCGCGGCTCCCAGGCGTTCGCCCGCGCCCTGGAGCGCGCCGGCATTCTTACCGCCTCCGAGCGCGAGCAACTGGTCACGGCGTTCGACCAAATGCGCATCGACGCGCGCACGCCCGCGTTCTACGAGGGCGCGAACGATGAGGACGTGCACACCCTGATCATCCGGAAATTGAAGGAGCGGGTAGGCGGCCTGGCCGGCAAGATTCACACCGGGCGCAGCCGCAATGAACAGGTTTCCCTCGATACGCGGCTGTGGCTGCGGGAAACGATCGACGAATCGCGCGCCCTGGTGAAGGCGTTTCTCACGGAGTTGCTGGCGCTGGCCAGGCGGCATCAGGGCGCGGTCATTCCGGGCTACACCCACTTGCGGCGCGCGCAGCCCGTGCTGTGGGAGCACTACTGCCTCGCCTACTTCGAGATGTTCGCCCGCGACGATGAGCGGCTGGCGCAAGCCCGCGCCCGCGTCAATCTCTGCCCGCTTGGCAGCGGAGCGCTGGCCGGCTCTGGGTTTCCATTCGACCGCGAGGCGATCGCCGCCGACCTGGGTTTTGCCGGCATCACCCGCAACAGCATGGATGTTTCCGGCGACCGCGATTGGGCGCTGGACTATCTCTATGCCGCGTCCACGCTCATGTTGCACCTGAGCCGTCTGAGCGAGGACTGGATTCTCTACTCCTCCGACGAGTTCGCCTGGATGGACCTCGGCGACGGCGTCACCAGCGGATCCAGCCTGATGCCGCAGAAGAAGAACCCGGATTCGTTAGAGCTGATCCGCGGCAAGTGCGGCCGCGTCTTCGGCAGCCTGACGTCGTTGTTCGTCACCGTGAAAGGCACGCCGATGACTTACAACCGCGACATGCAGGAAGACAAGGAGCCGCTGTTCATAGCCGCCGATCAGATAAACGGCTCGCTGGCCATGATTGCGGAGGTCGCGCGCACGGTGGTGCTGAAGCCGGCCGCGCCGGCCGAGGCAGCGGAGGTGAGCTGGGCCGTGGCCACCGACGTCGCCGAGGCGCTGGCCCGCAACGGCACGCCGTTTCATGAAGCTCACAAGCTGGCCGGCCGCCTTGTGCTGCACAGCCTGCGGAACGGAATGAAGCCCGCGGATTGGACGCCGGAAAAGCTTGCCGCGTTCGCGCCGGAATTCACCGGCGCCATGGCCGCGTTGATGGATCCGGCCGAAGGAATGAAGAGCCGCCAGGTGCCCGGAGGAACGGCGCCGGAGCGGGTTGCCGAGGCGCTGGCGGAGGCGCTGGCGCGCATGGAAACGATTGGCGTATGAACAAGGCCTACCGCCAGGGACAAATCCTGAAGGTGATCGAGCGGACGCCCGTTCACACACAGGACGAGCTGGCGCGGGAGCTGAAGAAGTTAGGCGTCGACGCGACCCAGGTCACACTCTCGCGCGATATCCGGGAGTTGGGACTGGCGAAGACCGGCGTCGGGTATCAGCACGTCGGCGATGCCAAGCCGCATGGGCCGGACCTGGCCACAATCGTTGGTGAATTCCTGACCGACGCGCGTGTGGCGCAGAATCAGTTGGTGCTCCGTACGTCACCGGGCAACGCGTCGAGCCTGGCTTCGGCGCTGGACCGCGAGAATTGGGAAGAGGTTGTCGGCACTCTCGCCGGCGACGATACCGTGCTCGTCATCGCGCCGGACCGGGCGGCCGCGGAAACGCTGCGCAGGCGCATTCTGGCGATGGCGTAGGCTAAAAGATCAACTTCAGCCCTACGAAGATGCGGCGCTCTTCCTGACCCGTTTGCGTGGCGGTTACCTGTCCGAAAAGAGTGTTGGCTGAAGCGGTGTTTGGCGGGCTGAAATTCGGCGTATTGGTTGCGCCTTCCGCTTCCCCCCGCAACTGTACTGTGAGTTTTTCGTGAAGCTTGAAGTTCTTTAGGACGGACATGTCCCAGACATTAATGCCGTCTCCCCGGACGTTGGCCAGACGCAATGGGAAGCTGCGCACGTTCTGCTCTAACTGAAATGCCGGGCGGCGTTCAAAGCCATCGATGTTGAACCAGCGCTGCACTGGCGGATTGCTCACTTCCAGCGCCGGGTAGGTACCGCTGTAGATCACATTGCCGAACGAAAGCGGCGGACCGCCCTGCCCTTGGTACAGAGCCTGCAACTGCCAGCCGCCCAGCCATCGATTGCCCTTGAACACCGGGAGATCCCACATGCCGGCGAAGGTGAACCGGTGGGTACGATCCACGTCCGAGATGATATGCGCCGGGATATCGTCCGTAGGATTCAGATACTGCACGGCCTCCATCGCCTTGGCCCAGGTGTAGTTCGCCTGGACCATGAAGCCATGCGCGAAGCGGCGCTCAAACCGCGCCGTCAAGGCGTGGTACCAGGCTGCGCCGGCGGGGAGGCCGGTGGGCAGCCCGCCAAAGTGCGGCAGAGGGCGCAACAGTTGGCCGCGCGTCGTATTCGCATTGGCGAAGAAGGCCGTGCCGCGGAACGCGTCGATGCCGCGGAACGGGTTGGTCACCACGCCGGTCAGGAAATTGATCGCGGCATTGTCGCGGACCGGCGATGTGCTGAGATAGCGCAGCGGCACCGGATTGAACTCCGTACTCACCTGTTGCCGCACGCTCTTGTTTCCCTGGTAGCCGATTTCAATCACCGAGCGGGAAAACGGCTCGAACTGCAGATTGTAGCTCCACCGCGTGGTGTACGGCCGGCGTCCGTCGGCGGCGAAATACCCGGGGGAACGGCCGACGAAAGTGGCCAGCCCGCCGGAGGCCCCCTCGGGTTTGTCCACGCCGCCAGCGAACGGATTCGTCGTGGAGGCCACGTAGGTGCGGCCATTGTCATTCGTCGTGACCACGTTGGTGCGCCGGTTGAAACCGGGCTGCGAAACGTCGCTGAAGTCCGCTCCCAGCAGTCCGTAGAATACGCCGACGCCGCCGCGCATCACCACGCGCGGCTTCACGCTCCAGGCAAAGCCCACGCGGGGCATGAACGCTTTGTAGAAAGGCGGGCGCATCGTCACCGGCGCACCATTCCGGCCCGCGAATGTCAGGCCGCCCAGGGTCCGGAAGTTGGCTGCTGCGATCTCCGGAATCGGAGCGCGTGCGTAGTTCGCTCGCGCCTCCGCCTCCACCGGATTCGGCGTGCGGAAGTCGAAGTCGGACGAGTTGCGGTTGAAGCGCTCCACGATCGGGCCCTCATATTCCCATCGCAGGCCCACGTTCAAGGTGAAGTCTTTGCGCACGCGCCAGTCGTCCTGAACGAACAGCGAATGGAACGGGCTCGACTCCGCCCTTGAGTCGTTTACGTCGATGCCACCACCGGTAGGAATCCCGTACATGAAGCTGGCGAAACTCATGGCGCCACCCGGCGCGCCGGGCGAGTTATCCAGCGGACCGCGCACGAAGAGGTCGGCGAAAACCAGTTGCGGCGCCACATTGCCGAAGGTGACGGAGTTGTCATAAGTCAGCCGGCCGTCGAAGCCGAACTTCATCGAATGGTTCCCGCGATTCCAGTTCAGAACGGATAGCAGCGAGTGGGTGTAGTAGCGCTGATCGAATCCACCGTCGTTGCCCAGCGCCATCATGCCGGTGACGCTCACAAGCGGAAAGGTCCGGCCGCGAGGATCGAGGCCGGCGGTCACCGCTGCGGGAAAGCCGAACTCGGACAGGTCACGCCCCTGGTTCACATAGGACTGCTTCTCGCTAAACCAGGTATAGCCATAGCGCACGTCGAGCGTCATGGCGGAGCTGAGCAGTCCAACGGTGTCGAGTGCGTACCCTTTGTAGGGCCGTTCCCGATTGCGTCCGCGAGCGTCGGTGCCTGGGGTCAGTCGGTCAAACCGGCCGTGGAAGATCGACTGCGAGTAGCGGCCGAAACTGCGCCACTTCTCGTTCCAGTTGTGATCAAGCCGGACGATCGGCTGATAGAGATCCTGTTTATCCGGGCGGGCGAGAATGTAGTTGTTTGTGAAGTCTTCGGTGCCGGCCGCGTTCGGAAGCGGGAAGTATCTCAGATATCGCTGCGCGTCGGCGGAGACGCGGTTGGCGGGCAGAACGTTGCCCGGCACGGGTTGCCGGCGGAAGCGCGCGCCCTCTTGCGTCGTCGAGAACGGATCGTATAACTGGTAGGCCGAACCGGCCGGAAGCAGTGCGGAGAAGTTGCCACGGCGCATCGCCTCAGTGGGTACGGTTTGCGGACCGGCGACGGTACGGAGCCGGTTGTGCGACTGGTAGCCGAACATCCAAAACGTCCGGCTGCGGCCATTGTAGAGCTTCGGAATAAAGATGGGACCGCCCACCGCGGCGGACGTTCGCGTCCACCGGGTGAACGGCGTGTTGGCCTTGATCTTCTCCGGAGTAATCGGCCCCGTGGCGGGGTTGTAAATGAAGCCGTTGGTGAAGAAGTTGCGGGTCATCATCGGGCCCGCCGCAACTGCGTATCCAAGTGTGCCGTGCAGGTCGTTGCCTCCGGACTTCATGGAGACATTGATCTGGCCGCCCGTCGTGTGGCCCACGCCGGCGTCGTAGCTGGAGGTATCGACGCGGATCTCCTCCACCATGTCGGCCGGCGGAATGAAGGCGGTTTTGCCGCCATACGCGTTGTTGGAAACGCCATCGATATTGAAGTCCACGCCGCCGAGCCCGGACCCGCCCACGCGCACGGTGCTCGATTGGTCGATGTTCCAGGGCCCGTCGTAGGAGAGCGCCGCCAGGCTCGTTCCGGGCGCCAGCGAGTAGAGCCAAGCGATCGAGCCGGAGCGAATCGGCATGTTTGCCAGTACTTTTTGGTCGATCACTTGACCCACTGTCGCCGTGGCGGTTTGCAGCACGGGCGACTCCGCGGTCACTTGAATCTTCTCTGCGGCGGCTCCGGGTTCCAGCGTCACGTCGACGCGAAGGCGATCACCGATGGAAACGGCCAGTCCTTGCCGGGAATAGGACTTGAATCCGGGGAACTCCACGTTTAACGTGTATTCGCCGATCGGAACGTAGTTGAGTTCATAGACGCCTTCGGCGTTCGTGGTAGACCTCGAAACGACCGCTGTCCGCGTGTTGGTCGCGGTGATGGATGCGTTCGGAATCACGCCTCCGCTCGAATCGGTGACCGTACCGCTCACGAAACCGCGCGGATCCTGCGCCGGGAGCAGCAGGATAGACAACAGTGCGAGGGACCTCATGGGATTGTGAATGATACTCTATCGAATCCGGCGATCCCAGAGAGGGCCGAGGGGTTGCCAGGAAAGATATGATGAGGAACATGATGCGCTCTCTGCTGCTGTTCGCCTCCTTCGGATTTGCCGCCGCCGGCGCCAACTGGCCCCAATGGCGAGGTCCCAATATGGACGGGGTCAGCGACGAGAAGGGTCTGCCGACCCGCTGGACCACGGGTGAAAACGTGACCTGGAAACTCGCTCTTCCCGGGCGCAGTGGAGCGACCCCAATTATCTGGGGTGACCACGTCTTCCTCAACATCGCCGACGGAGACGACCTGCAACTGTGGGCCGTGGATCGCAAGGGCGGAACCGTTCTGTGGCGGAAAAAGCTGGCCGGCGGGAACTACAAGATCAACAAGCAGAACATGTCGTCGCCGTCGCCGGTGACGGACGGAAAAACGGTTTTCATTCTCACCGGCACCGGTATTTTCAAGGCCTTCGATTTCGCCGGCAACGAGTTGTGGACCCGGGATATTCAAAAGGACTACGGCCAGTTCGGTTTGAATTGGGGCTACGCGTCCTCCCCGCTGCTGTGGAACAACACACTCTACTTGCAGGTGCTGCACGGTATGAAAACGGACGATCCGTCCTACCTGCTGAAAATCGACCCGAAGACCGGAAAGACGCAAGCGAAGGTGGAGCGGGCGACCGACGCCATCGTCGAATCGCCCGACAGCTATACGACGCCGATTGTCTGGACCTCCGGCAAACAGACCGAGCTGATCATTAGCGGCGGCGACGTTGTGACCGGCCACGATCCCTCCACGTTGAAAGAGTTGTGGCGCGCCAACATTCTGAATCCCCAGAACAATCCGATGAACCGCATCATCGCCTCGCCGGTTGTGAAGGATGGCTTGATCTACGCGCCGACGCGTGTCCGGCCGCTGTCCGCGTTACGGCCGGGCGGCAAAGGCGACGTCTCCAAATCGCACCTGGTCTGGCAAAACCCCAACGGGCCCGACGTCCCGTCGCCGGTCACCGACGGCAAGTATCTGTACGTCACCAACGACCGCGGGATCATCTGGTGCCTGGACGCCAAGACAGGCCAGGAGATCTATGGCGGCAAGCGCATCAAGCCGGCCATCTACAGTTCGTCGCCGGTGTTGGCCGACGGTAAGCTCTATGTCACCAACGAAGAGGGAATGGTGACCGTCGTCAAGGCGGGTCCGGAGTTCGAGGTGCTGGCCGAAAACGATATGAAGGATTACACCCTGAGTTCGCCGGCTGTCAGCGACGGACAGCTTTTCATTCGCACAGCCGGGTACCTTTACTGCATCGGAAAGCGCACACCGGCGAAGGAATGAGCGCTCGCAGCCTGCAGGACGTTGCGAAGCTTGCCGGTGTGTCTACCGCCACGGTCTCGCGCGTCCTGAACGGGATCGGCGTTGTGAAGGAAAGTACCAAGTTGCGCGTGCAGCGCGCTGTTGAGCAACTTCGCTACCACCCGAACATGCACGCACGGGCGCTGGCGGGCGGCTCGACCAGAACGCTCGGGCTGGTCGTTTCGAATCTCGAAAATCCCTTCTTTTCCGGCGTATTCCACGCCTTGGAGAGGGAGGCCCGGCACCAGGGCTACGAGGTCTTGGTCGCCAACACGGACTACGATCCGGACCGCCTGCGCTCGGCCGTGGGCACCATGGTGGGCCGCCGCGTCTCTGGCCTGGCGCTCATCGTCTCCGAGATTGCCCCACTTGTGCTGGACGAACTCTCCGGCCGGAAGATCCGGACCGTCATAACCGGCGCAGATGAGCCCAGGCCGCACATTCGCAGCGTCAAGACGCAATACCGCCGCGGTATGGAGCGAGTTGTCGACTACCTGTACGACATGGGCCACCGCCGGATGGCCTTCGTCGGCCACCATACCTCGTTGGGGCCTTTGGGCGAACGTAGCCAGGCGTTTTTGGACTCGATCAGACGCCATGGCGATCAAGTGGAGCATCGAATGGTCGTGGCGTCCGACGGTTACGAAGGGGGCCGGACGGCCGTACGCGAGATATTTGCCTCCGGAATGCGGCCCACGGCCATCGCATGCGTCAACGACTATATGGCTATCGGCGTTCTTCGGCAGTTGCGCGAATTCAATTTGCCGGTGCCGGAAGCAATCTCTGTAACGGGCTACGACAACGTCGACGTGGCGGAGATGGTCAACCCCTCGCTGACTACCGTTCACATCCCGCGCGACCTGCTCGGACGGCGCATCTTCCATCTATTGACGGATGACGACGCACCCCAGCACGAGTTTGTCGTGGAAGCCGAGTTGGTCGTGCGCGAGTCGGCCGGGCCCGTGGCCAGGAAAACGAAACGAACGTAACATATGGCGCGGCGTATCTTTCTTGCCTCGCCGCGCATCTATAGAATTGTAGCCCGCTCCCGCTTGTAGCAGTGCGAGGCACACCCGGCGGCCTGATCCTCCGACAGGCCGCCGGGGTTATGCGGCATCCTAGAATCATGTCCATCGAGAAGGGCGTAATCATCTCCCCCGATACCCGGCGCAAGGAGCGCATTCCGCCTGGGCAGTCCCGCACCGTCAAGTGGCCGGTGCTGGATGCGTTCGGACCTCCAAAAATCTCCACGGCGGAATGGAAGCTCTCGATTTTCGGGCTTGTGAATTCTCCGGTGGACTTCCAATGGGAGCAATTTCTCACGCTGCCCCGCGTAAAGGTGTTTTCGGACTTTCACTGCGTAACGCGCTGGTCCCGGTTAGACAACACCTGGGAAGGCGTATCGGTCCGGACTCTTCTGGATCTTGCCGGCGGCGCGAAACCCGAGGCGAAATTCGTCCTCGCCTATGGGTTCGACGGCGGCTGGACCACCAACATGCCGCTGGAGGAGTTCCTTGCCGAAGATGTTCTGGTGGCGACCCATCATGACGGCGAGGCCCTGACGCTCGAACACGGCGGCCCGGCCCGGCTTGTGGTTCCGCGCCTCTATGCCTGGAAATCGGCCAAATGGCTGGCCGGCCTGGAGCTGATCGACCGGGACCAGGCCGGCTTCTGGGAACGGAACGGCTATCACATGAACGGCGACCCATGGACAGAGGAACGCTTCGGACATGGCTGGTAAGCTGCTTCGGCGTTCGTTGATCGCGGCGGGCGTGGCTGCGGCCGGAGGCTACGTCGCCATGAACTGGCGGATGATTCCGGTCGGCTTTCTGAAGCAGTATTGGGCCGAACGGGGACGAGCGGTGGCCGCGCCGGCCCGGATGGTCGACGCTCGCCAATGGCCGGATTCCGGCATTCATGCCGCGTGGCTCGGGCACAGTACGGTGCTGATGAAAGTCGACGGCGTGACGATTCTCACCGATCCAGTGTTCAGCACATACGCCGGCCTCGGTTTCGGACCCATCACGATCGGCGTGAAACGGCTGATCGATACGCCGCTCGCGTTGGAAGCCGTACCGAAGATCGATCTAGTCGTTCTTTCTCACGCTCACATGGATCATTTGGACGTGCCGTCTCTGCGGGCGCTGGAGAGCAAGAGCACCCGCGTGGTCACCGCCCGGGCGACGGCGGACCTGCTCCGCGCCAACCGCTACGCCAGTGTCCACGAGATGGGTTGGGGCGAGACGCTGGAAGCCGGTCCCGTGACGGTGACGGCGCTAGAGGTGAACCATTGGGGTGCGCGCATGCGCACAGACACCTATCGCGGCTATAACGGCTACACCCTGCGCGTGGGCCGGCGGCGTATTCTGTTCGCGGGCGATACGGCCAACACGCAGTCGTTCCGCGACGTCGGCGGCGCTGACGTCGCGATCTTTCCGATTGGCGCCTACAATCCCTGGATTCGCTACCACTGCAATCCGGAGCAGGCCTGGCGAATGGTAAACGAAGCGCGGGCGGAAGTAGTGTTGCCGGTGCACCACAAGACCTTTCGCTTGAGCAACGAACCGGCCAACGAACCGCTGGACCGGCTCCATAGTGCAGTCGGCGCGGCGGTTCAGCGAATCGGCTGGGGAGAAGTAGGGGATTCGTTCCGGTGGAGTTGAGCATTAAGGTCATCCCCCGTGCCGCAAGGACCGGGTTTGCCGGAGAGATGGCGGACGGCAGTCGAAAGCTGCGAGTCCGAGCGGTGCCCGAAAACGGCAAGGCGAATGAAGAAGTCTGCGCCTTTTTGGCCACCCATTTTGGTGTGCGGCGGGAACAGGTCCGAATCGTCAGCGGCGCGACGGTGCAACGGAAGCGAATCCGGATCGAATAGGTGTTTGGCCTCCGGCTTGCTACCGTGAGGGCATGCGTTCGTTTCTGATTGCCGTCGCGTTTTGCACGCTACCCCTCCAGGCGCAGTCTCTTCGTGGATTCAGTAAGCTCTTCCAGGAACTGGCGGAGCGAGTCGATACCGCCGTGGTGCAAATCGTCGCGAGCGCCTATGGCCCAACCGAGCAGGACGGCGCCGTCGCCTTCAAGACCCAGCGCGCCAGCGGATCGGGCGTAGTGGTGGACGCCAACGGGTATATTGTGACCAACGCGCACGTGATCGGGGTGGCTCGGCGAGTGCAGGTGTTGGTTCCGGAAGCGGTGGAGGTTCGGGCACGGGCGCGCTCGGCCATCAAGCCGGCGGGCAAACTTGTCACGGCGGACGTGATCGGGCTCGACCGGGAGACGGATATCGCCGTGCTAAAGGTCGAACAAAAGGGGCTGCCGTTCCTGGCGTTTGGCGACTCGGATGAGGTCGCCCAGGGGCAACTCGTATTCGCTTTCGGAAGCCCGTTCGGGTTGGAGAATTCAGTGAGCATGGGCGTCGTCAGCAGCGTGGCCCGGCAGGTTCGCCCGGACGATCCGATGATCTACATCCAAACCGACGCGGCGATCAATCCCGGCAACAGCGGAGGCCCGTTGGTGGATTCCGAGGGTTCGATTGTCGGCATCAACACGTTTATCCTCTCCCGGAGCGGTGCGAACGCCGGGGTCGGATTCGCCGTTCCCAGCAGCATCGCCAGGAATGTCTACCAACAAATCGTCCAGCACGGTGCGGTCCGGCGAGGGCAAATTGGCGTGGTTGCCCAGACTATAACGCCTCAAATTGCCAAGGCGCTAGAACTGGGACAGAGTTGGGGCGTCATTCTCTCCGATGTGTCTCCCCGGAGCGCGGCCGAAGCCGGAGGACTGCGCGTGAAAGACGTCGTATTGGAGTTCAACGGGAAAGTCATGGAAAACGCCCGGCAACTCGGCGTCAACATTTACCAGACCGCCGGACAGACCGTGACGCTCAAAGTGCTGCGCGGTTCTGAAACGCTGGAAAAGCGGGTTGCCGTGCTGGAGCGCCCCCAGGACCCGGATCGCATCGTGTCGCTTGCGTCGGGCCGCGACAATCACGTGCCCAAACTAGGGGCGATGGCCATTGATCTCGACGTTCGGGTAGCGCCCCTGCTACCACCGCTGCGCCGCCTGAATGGCGCAGTGATCGCGGCGGCGGCCCAACCGCTCCTGACCGGAGATGTGGTCTACGAGATCAACAACAAACCGGTCCAGGGATTGAAGGATCTGAACGACGCGGTGGCCGGCATGTCTCATGGCGATGTCGCCGTCGCGCTGATTGAACGGGGCGGCCAGCTTCAGTTTTTGGAAATCGAGATCGAGTAGGCGCCGTTCTTCGCTCTGGCGATATCCTCGCTCAGTTGCCTGGTGATCTTCGCCGCTACGTCGGCACTGGCGCCTCGAAACTTGGCGCCTGTGGATTCCTGCGTTGTGGACCAGATGACGTCGCCTTCCTTGTTCACGAGGCGCACGGAGGCCGTCGCTTCGTGTTTGCGTTCTGAGATGCGAACCGATTCCTGCTCGCCAACGCCTATGCCAGAGGAGCCTCGCGCTCCCCGTCCTCCGATTTGAGTCCTCGCATGCACTCCCTCGCTCGAGGAATATGTGTCGGTGAAAACGAGGTCCTCCGACGAGCCGCGAAGCACCGTATCGGCGCGGTCCGGATTTTCGGTAATCGTAAATAGGCGCGTTGCCTGCAGCGCCGCGATCAGCATGTCCCGAAAGTGGACCGCCGTATCGCCGCCCGCCAGTTTTTCCACGTGGAGCTTCTTGACCTTCAATAGGTCGCCGGCCTGATCCTGCGCGGTCAGGCCGGCGGCCAGCGACAACAAGAGAATGATCTTCACCCCTTGCCCGCCTTTCGCGCCTCGTCGTCCTGGTACGTGACCTTCCGGCCCGTTCGCGCCTCCAGTCCTGCCAGAACAGAGCGGACGTCGCCTTTCTCCACCCGGAAGATCAGCGCCTGATCGCCGCCCTCCTCGTCGGTGTACCCCACCGTGAGGAAGTGTTTCCGGGACCTGGCCAGCAGGAACAGCGGCGAAAGCAGCACGGCGCTGACATATCGCCGGTCAACCTTTTGTCCGTATTCGAGCGTGTGGATCTTCCCGTAAGGGACCTCAATGGTCTTCTTCGGAGTCTGAAAACGCAACCGCGACGCGTCGACCGTAATCAGGCGCCCGCCAGCTCGCTCGCTGAAATCCGAGGCGGTCCCGCCGACGTACTCCGCGCGCCCGCCGATACCTCCGGCAAGACACACTGCGCCGATTGCGATGAGAATGCGCATCTACATATTAGTGCGCCCGCGACGGGAAAATTCTCAGCTTTTTCGTCCAATGACACCGGCCAGCGAACCGGCGGTGAGCAGTTTCTTGCTCCAGCGGATCATCTGCGCCTGTGTGGCCCTGCGAATGCGGGCGGTAGCCCACTCGGGAAGCGGCCCGAACTTGGATTCGAGTTGGGTTTCGAGAAGGTGCACCATTCCCGTGGCGATGCCGGACTTACGGCCTGCTTTCAGGCCCTCTTCAAGTCCACTCTCGCGGCCCTGCTCCCGGCCCTCTTCCAGGCCTTCTTCGCGGCCGAGATCGACCGCCTGCAGGTACCACCGGTAAAGGACTTTGTCCTTCGTTACGTCGACTGTAGCGCCAATCGAATTCAGCTCCATTCTGACGTAGCGTGGCAGCCTTCGGATCGCCTCCAGGACACCGGCATACTCGCGCGGCGTTTTGGCTGCGAGAAAGCGCAATGCACAATCGCCGGGACCCTCCGTCATTTCCAGCGGCAGATCCCGGATATCTATCGCCTGGTAGTCGAGCCGCATCTGGGGAGATCGCAGTCCGGCCGCCATGCGCCGGTCGTTCCGCGTCTGGAACTCCAGGTGCAGAATTCCCCCGTCGGCTAGCCGCGCCACCAGGTCCGCCTGCCGTCCGGCAATCGCGGGCAACTCGACGTTCAGAAACTCCTCCACTTCAATGCCCCCGCTGAACTGCCGCAGCACGTACGGGCGCTCCATTTCAAAGAGAAGCTTTACGGCTCCGTCGATATCGAGCCGCAGGCCCATCCAAATTTAGTGCGCCGCAGCCGGAAAAATTCTCACCTTTTGGTTCGTCCGGATCGCCGGGACCTTCTGGCGGCTGCCGTTTGGAAACGTCACGTCTAAATCCACCGTTTCCGCGGTTCCCAGACCAAAATGCAGTGGCGCCTCGACAGAACTGGCGTAGCCAACAGTCGAAAAGGCCTGCATCACCTGCTGTCCGGCGCGAACGGTGGTTCCAGCGGGAACCTCGACGGCCAGCCATTGGCCCGCGTTCGAGTCGTTGCGCCACACCTCCGCGGCGCCGCCCAGCACCGTCACCACCAGGTCCAGCCGTCCGTCGCCGTCCAGATCCGCCGCCGTCAGGCCGCGGTGCGCAGCCTTGGGGCCGAATTCGACGGCACTTCCGAACTTTCCACCGCCGTTCAACAGCAGGAGATTCGGTTCCAGGTAGACTTCGGACCGCACCAGCGCAATGTTGTCGGTCACGTGGGAGTTCGCCGTCACCAGGTCCTTCCAACCATCGTTGTTCAGATCCGCCAGCGCCACTCCCCAACCGCTGCGCCTCATGGTGGCGATGCCAACTCCGGACGGATAGGTCGCGTCGACGAAGCCCTCGTTCGTCCGCCGAAAGACCGGAAACGTCTCGCCGGTCAGCGCCGTAATGAGGATGTCCGGACGGCCGTCGTTGTCGTAATCCTGGAACGCCGCTCCCATCGACGAGACTGGCTTGCCCAGGTCGTTCACGGCGACGCCGGATTCGAGCGCCACCTCCTCAAACCTTCCCCCGGTATTCCGGAAGAGGAAATTGGGAAGTGAGTCGTTGGTCACGAACAGGTCCGGCCGGCCGTCTCCATCGTAGTCGGCGGCTGCGGCGCTCATACCTTTGCCGATGTGCGATGCGATACCGGCCTCCTTCGAAACGTCGGCGAACCGGCCTCCGCCCAGATTCCGGTAGAGTTTGTTGGCGGTGCCGCCGTACTCTTTCGGATGGCAGTAGACGCGGACCGGGCTGCCGCAGATCTTCGGGTTCTCCGGTGTCCAATCGAGATAGTTCACCACGAACAAGTCCAGGCGGCCGTCCGAGTCGTAGTCCAGCCACGATCCTGCGACGCTCCACCGTTCGTCGGCGATCCGGTCCGGCAGCTCAACGAATCGCCCTTTCTGATTCCGATAGAGCAGGTTGCGCCCCGCCCCGGCGACGAACAGATCCACCCAGCCGTCGCCATCAAAATCGCCCGCCGCCGCACCGATCGAAAATCCGTCGCCGCAAAGTCCCGCCGCGTCCGTCACGTCCTGAAATCTCCAGCCGCCGAGGTTCCTGTACAGCCGGTTGCAGTATTTCGGATCCCCGGACTTTCGTAGCGACGGCAGGGCCGCACCGTTCGTAAAGAACAGGTCCAGCCGGCCGTCTCTGTCGTAGTCGAATACGGCCAGTCCGCCGGCCATGGTGGAGACCAGATACTTCTGGGGGCCCGGATTATGCTCTAGCACGAACGGGAACGGCACCCGGGTGAAAACAACAGGCGCGGACGCGACGGACTTGGCCTCCGTCGCCCGGTTCAGTTGCGCCGCCACGCGCTGGGCCTGCGGGTTCGAAGGATCCGCCGCGGCCGCTTGGCGCGCCTCGTCGTAGCGCCCGAGTTTATAGAGCACCGAGGCGCGGCCGGAGTGCGCATTCGCCCGCGTGAACGCAGTGAGGGCGGCCTCCAATTGGCCTCGCTCCTCCTCGACGCTCCCGATAAGGTGATACACGCGCGCCTCCGGCTCACCTAGCGATAGGGCCATTTTCGCCGCGGCGATGGCCGGGTCGAAGCGACCCGCAAAGAAGTGCACGCGCGCCAGCGCGTAGTGGCCCGGCGCCCATTTGGGCTCGGTCCGGACGATTTGTGTCAAATGCCCTTCGGCGCGGGCCAACTCTCCGGCTTGCTGCCAGCTCAGTGCGAGCAGATACCGGGAGGAGCGGTCGCCCGGCTTGGCCTTGACCGTCTGCTCCAGGACCGCCGCCGCTTCTTGGAATTTGCGTTCCCCGAAGAGCTTCACTGCCTCCGGCGGCTGTGCCTGGCAGGCGAAGGCCAGCAGGCACAGCGCGCCGGCCGCTTTGGTCCACCACCTTTGCGCCTCGCCACGCGGCCACGTTAGAGGGATCCGTTCCAACGTCTCCCGAACCTCCCGGACGCTGATGGGCCGGGCCTCCGGATCCTTCTCCAGGCAACGCAGAATCAGCGAATCCAATTCCACCGGTACGCTCTCGCCACAGAGCGAGGAGGGCGCCGCGGGCGCGGTCATTAAAGCCGCGCGAACCAGCGGGTGCAGAGTCGAATGATCGAAGACGTCCGTGCCTGTCAACAGCCAGTACGCGACGCACCCAAGGCTATAAATGTCGGAGCGTTCGCCGGCCGGTTTCCCCGCCAATGTCTCCGGCGCCATGTAGGCAGGCGTGCCCGCTGTCGTATGCGTTTCCGAGGCGTCCACACGTTTCACCAGGCCGAAGTCCAGCACCTTGACGAAATCGTAGGTGGCTCCCATGCGGCAAAGTTGTATATTGGCGGGCTTGATGTCGCGATGAATAAACTGCGCGGCGTGCGCTTCTTCCAACGATTCGCAGACCTGCACCAGGATCGCCACGGCGCGGGCGGGCGGCATAGGGCCATGCCGCTTCACCAGCGTGGCCAGATCGTAGCCTTCCAGCAACTCCATCACGTAATAGAGCAGGCCATCGTCGGTGATGCCGTAGTTGTAGAGCGAGACGGTGTGCGGCGAACGGAGCGCGGCCGTGGCTGCGGCTTCCCGCTCAAATCGCCGCATCGCGGCCGGCGTGTCGACGCCGTCGGTCGCCAGAATGTCCGGGCGAATGAGTTTCACCGCCGCAGGCCGGCCGATCAGGTGATGTCTGGCTCGCCACACTTCGCCCATTCCGCCCTGGCCCAGCTTTTCGACGAGCGCGTAGCCGCCGTACTCTCTGGCCGCTTTTACCTCCGTGCCCAACTGGTAGATCAGCCGCCCGAGTACCGCAGCGGCGACGGCCATCAGAAAGTGCGGGGAAAACAGGATTAGCCAAAGCGAAACCGGTGGATTCGGCACGTTTTCGAGCGCCACTTGAATCGCGAGTCCGAGCGGACCCATCGCCGCCGTAGCCAGCGCCGCGGCCAGGCCTTTCGAGAAACGAACCGGCACGGCAAGCGCGAACACAGTAACCCACACCGCCACCGACGAGTTCCCGCGGATTGGATCGAGGATCGGCACTGCGTTCTCGGCCACCGAAATCAGCAGTCCCGCCGCTACCTGGACGGCCAACCCGATTTGGAGGGCGTCCGGCGCGGCCTTGAATCGCTGCACCAGAAAAAGCCCGAGCCCGCAGGCGGCGATACCGGCCATGGCCGCCGTGTACGACAACGGCGCGGCATCCGGGTTGACCAGCCCCGGATGAACAAGAAAGCCTGTGGTCAAAATTCCGATTGCCGATACAGCCAGGGCGAGCCCCACCCAACCCATGCGGCGGGCCCCGTCCACAGCCAAGGAGTAGGGAATCGAGAGTTGCACGGCGGCGTTCCCATTTTGGCAGGATCGGGCCGCAACGCGGAAGCGTTCGAGCTATTTAGGCCGCGCGCGAGCGCATCAGTTCCGACCGGGCAGCGTCCGCCATTTCGCCCAGCGTAACCCACTGTTTGCCTGACTCCTTCAGGATCGACAGGCTTTCCCGCAGGCGCCGCTGTTTTTCTTCCAGCGAACCGCCCGCGCGCTCCAGGTACATGGTCTCCGAGCCCGTGAAGTCCTCGGCGCAGGTGAGATCGGCCGGGTGAACGACATAGTGGAAGTAGGGCCGGGCCGCGATGGCGTTCCGCAGCAGCGCGAAGTGGCGCTCCCAGCCGAGCAAAAAGCCCGTGGTGTGCCAGACCGCCGTCGCTACGGGACCGGCCGTCGTCGGTACCGGAATCACGACGACTCCGTGCTTCAAATACGGATCTCTCGGGCCGGTTAGCGGTTGGAGCCAATCCCGTCGATTCAGGACCCTCCGGAATTTTTCCCCGTGCGAGAGGTGATTCAGCGCGTTCTTGGCCACGAACGGATAGTAAAGCCACGACGGAAAAGCGCTCATGTCGTAGCGATAACCCAGTTCGGCCAGCAGCCGCAGCAGCCGATCCGAGTAGGACCAGGCCGGCGCGATGAAACCGCGCGGCTGGACGCCCACCTCATCCACCAGCTTCTCGTGCGTTCTGACAATCTCTTCCCGCAGCTCGGCCACGGGCAGCGCGCCGGTATCGGTGTAGTGATTCCAGGTATGGTTGCCTAGTTCGTGCCCTTGCGCGGAGATCTCCCGGAGCCTCGCGCAAGCGTGACGGTCTTCCAGGTCTCGCCCGATGGGATACATCGAATACCGGAAGCCGAACTCGTCAGCCAAAGCGAGGAAACGGTCCACTACCTGCCGATAGGTCGGGTCCAGGTACCCGGACGGGTACCCGGCCGCGTGTGCCATGGAGTCCAGGTGCAAAGCCACGGAAACGTAGCCGTTCGAATTGCCCACGGGTATCCATCGGCGGTTTGATGAACAACCTTTATTTATTGAGAGAGCACGAAGTTCACGTCGATCGGTGCGATCACCTCCACCGGTTCCCCGTTCAGCAGCGTCGGCGTGTAGCGCCAGGACGTGACGGCCTCCAGCGCCGCCTTCACCAATAACGGATGCCCGGAAAGCACCTTCAACTGCTGAATCGTGCCGTCCTTGGCGATGATCCCTTCCAGTTTCACGACGCCCGACACGCGGGATTGTTTGGCCAGGGGCGGATACACCGGGTTGACGCGCGACAGCACCTGCGGCGGCCGAACGATGCCGCCAACGCGGACCGGCCGCGACGGCGTCTCCGGCTTCCTGGTCTCAGGCGGTTTTGGCGGCGCGGCGGTGGGAAACGAAGCGCCGGCTATCGTTTGGCTGGGTCCGGTCGCGATCACGCGGCCACCGCCGACATCAAACGGGACAAAGGACACATCCGGACCGTCGACGATCGTCGCGACGGGATTGTCGTACCGCGCTGGCGCGGTGAAGATCCGCGTAACCCTCCGCACCGCGTTTTGCACGCTGCCGGCCGGCGCCGCGGAAGTGGGCTGTTGGACCTCCACTTCCACCGGCGGCGCCGGCGTGAGCGGCACATGCAGCGTCACCTTCGGCAACACGACAGCGATGACCTCGGGATGGATCATTGGCACGGCGACGGCCGCGCCCACCAGGCCCGCCTGCACAACCAGGCCCATCCACGACCAGCCCGAGCGCCTTTGCGCCCTATCCAGTAACGCTTTCTCAAACATGTGCGCCTCCCTGTCTGCAAAGACTCCGTGCCCATCCGCTTTGTTCCCGCGTGTTTTCATACAATGGCTCTCATGCCACTTTCGCGCCGCACGTTTCTGCAAGCCCTGGCCGCCGCCCCCGCCATTCACGCCAAGGACATGGGGACCGATGTCCGAATCAAGGAACTGGGGACCAGTTACGAGGACTACCTCTACCGCACGCCGATTAAGTTCGGCGGAACGGAGCTCGATCGGGTCACGCTTCTGAACGTAAACGTCGTGGTGGAGTCTCGAAGCGGCAAAGTCGCGAAGGGCTTTGGCTCCATGCCGATGGGAAACATCTGGGCGTATCCGTCCAAGGTGATGAACTACGACCAGACGCTGGCCGCGATGCGCGCTCTCACGGTGAAGATCGAGAAGATCTGCAACGGCTTCAAGGAGTATGGCCACCCTGTCGATTTGAACCATACGCTGGAACCTCTCTGGCTCCGGGCCGCCGATGAGGTCAACCGGGAGCTCAAGCTTGCTCAGCCGGTTCCGAAACTCTGCACGCTGGTGGCCGGAAGCCCGTTCGACGCCGCCGTCGCCGATGCGTTCGGCAGGATGCTGAATCGCAGCACGTACAACACGTACGGTCCGGACCTGATGCGCCACGACCTGTCGCACTATCTAACTCCTGAGTTCAAGGGCGAGTATCTGCAGAAGTATGTTCTGAAGACGCCGAAACCTTCGATGCCGCTCTACCACTTAGTCGGCGCCGTGGACCCGGTTACGGCCTCCGACATCAAGAAGCGCGTTGGCGACGGCATGCCGGAGACGCTGCCGGAGTGGATCAATTACTCGGGGCTCACCCATATCAAGATCAAACTGAACGGCGAGGATATCAAGTGGGACACGGATCGCGTCCTGGCCGTGGAGCGGGCGGCCGCCGAAACCCAGGCCAAGCGCGGCGTGACGAAGTGGAACTATTCGCTGGACTTCAACGAGAAGTGCCCGAACGTCCAGTATCTGATCGAGATGCTGCGGGATATCGAGAAGAAAGCGCCCGCCGGCTTCGGCCGCATCCAATACATCGAACAGCCGACGAAACGCGACCTGAAAGCGGACCGCGCCAACGTGATGCACGAAGCGGCAAAGATCCGTCCGGTGGTTATCGACGAATCGCTAACCGAGCTGGAAGCGCTGCAGGACGCACGGGCGATGGGCTACTCCGGCGCGGCCTTAAAGGCTTGCAAAGGGCAGGCGCAGGCGCTGCTGATGGGCGCCGCGGCCCAGAAATGGAAGATGTTCCTGTGCGTGCAGGATCTTACTTGCCCGGGCGCCAGCCTGATCCACAGCGCCGGCCTGGCGGCCCATGTGCCCGGCGTCGCGGCGATTGAATGCAACTCCCGGCAGTATGTGCCGGTAGCGAACAAGAAGTGGCTGGCAAAATATCCGGGCGTCTTCGACGTACGAAACGGAAAGGTCAACACGTCGCTGCTCAACGGCCCCGGCTTGAGCGTCCGGATCTGACGGCGATGGAGTTCCCGCTCTTCCTCGACGGCGAGTTCCGCGCAGGATCGCGGACGCGTGAGGTCCGGGTGCCATACGATCATTCCGTGTTCGCCACGGTGCAGGAGGCGGACGCGGCCCTGGCCGAGGACGCCGTGTGCGCGGCCGTCCGCGGCGCGCGCGCAATGCGCGAGTTGACGCGTGCCCGCCGGGCGGACATTCTGTTGGACGTGCGAAAGCGGCTGCAGGACAGCGCGGACTGGTTCGCCCGGATCATCGCCTCCGAATGCGGGAAACCGCTGCGAGAGGCGCGTTTGGAAGTGACCCGCGCCTGCGGCACGCTGCTGTTCTCGGCGCAGGAAGCGCTGGCGCTGGCCGGCGAGGAGGTCCCGGTGGACGCCTCGGCGCACGGCGCGGGCCGGATGGGGCTGTGGATCCGGGAACCGGTTGGCGTTGTGGCGGCCATCACGCCGTTCAATTTTCCACTGAACCTCGCCATGCACAAAATTGGCCCGGCGCTGGCGGCGGGCAACGCCGTGGTGCACAAACCGGCCACGGCCACGCCCGTTTCGGCGTTGGAGTTGGCGCGGCTGTTCCACGAAGCGGGGCTGCCGGCCGGCGCGTTGAATGTCATTCCCGGACCCGGTGCGGTGATCGGAGAACTGTTGGCGCGGCATCCGGAGATCGCGCTGCTTACGTTCACGGGCAGTCCGGATGTTGGCGTCCGGCTCCGCGAGATCGCCGGTTTGAAGCGCGTCACGCTGGAGCTGGGTTCGAATTCGGCGGTGATCGTGGAGCGGGATGCCGATCTGGAATTGGCCGTGCCGCTGTGCGTGAGCGGGGCGTACGCGCACTCCGGGCAGGTCTGCATCTCGGTGCAGCGGATATTCGTGCAACAGGGCGTCTTTGCGCGGTTCGTCGACGCGTTCCAGACGCGGGCGGCGGCGCTGAAGCAGGGGCATCCGCTGGACGACTCGACCGAGGTGAGCTCGCTGATCAACGCCGGCGAGGCGGAGCGGGTGGCAAGCTGGGTTGGCGAAGCGGCGGCAAGAGGCGCGCGCATCGTGCGTGCGGCGTCTGCCGAGGGCACGCGCATGGCGCCGGCCGTGGTGACCGACGTGCCGCTCGACGCCAAGCTGTTCGCCAAGGAAGCCTTCGGGCCTGTGGCGGGAATCAACCGGTTCGACACGCTCGAGGATGCGATCCGCATGGTGAATACCAGCGATTTCGGCCTGCAGGCCGGCATCTTCACGCGCGACATCGGCCGTGCGTTCCAGGCCGCGCGGCAGGTGCATGTGGGCGGGTTTCTAATCAACGACGTCCCGCAATTCCGCGCCGACCAGATGCCCTACGGCGGCGTGAAGCTGAGCGGGACCGGCCGCGAGGGGCCGCACTACGCGATCGAGGAGATGACGGAGCGGAAGCTGATTATTTGGCGGGTGTAGGGCGCTAGTGTGCCCCCTGGAGTTTCCACATTTTCCGATAGCGTTTGCCCCAAGATCGTGGGCGAAGGGCAGCCTCGAAACCTCCTCTGCGCTGTGGCGTTTTGCGGGATCTTTCGGCGTCGCCGAGAACTCGGCGATTCGCGTCGGGCACTCCCTTGATGGTCTTCGGGCGCAGAGTGAAACCAGAGTGATAGGAAACGACAATCCTTCTAGGTCCGGCTTTATTGGTTCTTTTGCATTCCTTTGAATGAAGCCAAACGAAACCAGCACGGGGGCACCGCCTGCGCTTCAAGAGCGGTTCGGAGGTAAGCCTCAGGCATGAACTTCGATGGCCGTGGTCAGGACGACTTATTGCGCGGAAGTCAGGCGCTCTTCATCGGTGAGCGTTTCCAGGAAGAGTTCGGCTGAATCCCTGATTGACAAGCGCCTCCTCGACCGTCACGCGCTGTTCTACGAATCGTCCTGCTAACCCGCGAGGGCCGGAACCAGGAGTCCAAAGGCCGTCGTCAGAAGCGCGAACGACAAGCGGAGATTGATGCTTGCCTACGGAGTGGTGAAAGGATTCGTTTCGCCAATCGAGGAGTTGGTCTTGAGGTTTACAACGTCTACCGGTAGATAAACTACTATATGATCAGAGGATGAAGCTTGTTGCTACAACTCTACTCCTGGCTGCACTCTCGTTCGCCGCCGACCGAAAGGTAGTGATCACCTTTGACGACCTCCCGCGCGGCGGCGACGGCGGCAGCAGAACGCCGGAGGCGCTCCGGCAGATGAATAAGAAGCTCGTACAGCCCTTCGCCTCCGCGAAGCTACCATTCGCTGGCTTCGTCAATGAAGGCCACGCCACGGGTATCGGCCGCGAGGGGTTGCGCGAGATCCTCAACGTGTGGCTAGATGCGGGCGCGACGCTAGGCAATCATACCTACTCGCATCCGGACATCAACAACACGTCCCTGGCGGACTACACGGCGGATGTAGTGAAGGGCGAGGCGCTCCTGCGTGAAGTATTGGCTGCACGCCGGCAACAACTGAAGTATTTCCGGCATCCGTTTCTCCACACCGGCGCGACGCCCGGCACGAAGCTGGGTCTGGCCGATTTTCTCCGCGAACACAAATACACCGAGGCCCCCGTGACGTTCGATGACGCCGACTACTTGTTTGCGAATGCCTACACCAAGCCAAAGTTTCGCGAGCGCGTCCGGCGCGAGTACGTGCCGTACCTGGAGTCTATTGTCTCGTTCTTTGAGCAGCGCTCCGTCGAAGTGTTCGGGCGCGAGATTCCCCAAATCCTGCTGTTGCACGCCAACCAGTTGAACGCCGACTTGATGCCGGAACTGCTCGCGATGTTCCGTGCTCGCGGCTATACGTTCGTCTCGTTGGAGGAGGCGCTGAAGGATGCGGCCTACGGGGCTCCGGAGAACTACGTCAGCACCAAAGGCGTTTCCTGGTTGCATCGTTGGGCGCAAGCCAAAGGGCTGCCGGAGAAGAACGAGCCGGATCCGCCGGACTGAGTGCCGAATCCTTATCGCTAGCGTATGAAGAAGGCCGTTTTACCGACGGCTGGTTCGGCCGCGACATCGAAGAAGCCGATCCTCATCTCTTGTCAACTCTGTTCGCCGCAGCGGACGGTCTCCGTTAGGGCCGCGCAAATCATCGTATGTTTCAGCATTTGGAGTGTAGATACCGCCTCTTTCAGGAATGTCACCACCAAGGCTTCATTTTGAGGCACTTAGCCACAGCTGGAAAGAATAGAACTCGATAAGTCGCGCTCTCGAACGGAGACTGGGGCCCCGCCGCCGTGTGTACTGGCGGTGAACATCCGGCCAGCGCCGGTGCCGTACGAGGCAGGGCGTCATACCAGTCTCTTGCCCGGCATGGCGTTACTCGCGAGGCAAGTCGCTGAATCGAGGACAAACCTCGTGTTATCTGAAGAATGGGCGCACAGAATTGGCAGGGCTCTGGCGCAATAATGATTTCCGGCCGATACACGCCTACGAGGGAATCTCATGGGCTACAATCGCATCCTCGCGGAGAAAGTTGCGTGGTTCTTTGCCGTTCCGATCGCCATCGGCTTGTTGTATTGGATGCTACTTGTCTTGCGTGACTCGAAGAACTCGACGGTGGCCGCAATTGCACAGATGCTAGTGGATTGGTTCGAGGCCTAGATCTGGCACTAAGCAAAGCGGCTTCGGCATGGTGCCGAACCGGACAATTAGGTCTTCCACGCTGAATGCCGGGGCCTTCTCATGCGAATGCGGTTTACCGGCCTTGGGACAACAGACCCGCGCAAAGTCGCACAGGCTCCCGTAGAACAGGACTCCCTCGCCGCGCGTACCTCCGCAACAAGCGCTCTGGGCTGCGAGAGCGTTGCGAAATGTAGAAACTCCAGAGGGCGCTAATGCGCCCCCTCAAACACCATCTCCCCCGCCTCCACGGCCACCGGCAAGATGTTTTGCCGCGGCGGTAGCGGGCAAGTGGCGTACGGCGTAAACGCGCACGGCGGGTTCTTCGCCACATTAAAATCCAGGTCCACGATTCCGGCGGCCGGCAGCGGGGCGTACATCATCCGTCCGGCCCCGTAGGTTGTCTTGCCGGCCGTTTTGTCCTTGAACACGAAGAAGAGTTGGCCATCATCCTCGACGGGTTCCAGCCGAAGCTTCGTGCCATGCAGGGTGAACTCCACCACGCCGGGGCTCAGAAACTTCTGCACGCGGCCGGTGATATCGGGGAAGTTGATTGTGCGTTTGTGCGGGTGGGGCACAAAGCGGGCGCGGACGCGGTAGCGGGACTGGATGGGGTACCAGCGATTGCCCGGAAACCGTGTGCGCAGCGGGCTCTGGGCGTCGCGCAGGCGCAAACCATAGCTGCCGTTGCGCTCGATGGCGATCAGGCGCATCGTGTCGATCTCCACCACATCCGGTTCACCCGAAACGTCCACCCGCAACGGTTTCGCGACGCCATCGGCTCCGCGGAAGCGCACCGTGCGGCCGTCGAACAGAAAATCGCCCGCCCTGGCCGGGCCGCGCGGCAGAACGAAATCGGACGCTGCATCGCTGCCCACGGAGTTCGCGCCCTCACGCAGCCAGTAGAGGCCGGCCACACTGAGCCATCCGGTATACGGCGCTCGAAGCTCCGCTTCGTACTTGGAGCGCCAGGCGCGCACCGAGTCCTCGTGCGAATCCGCGCCGGCCAGCGCGAGGCTCAACAATAGCGGGCGCCACATAGAATCATGGTATACATTGGCCTTGCCATGCGATCGCTCCTGTTAGCCGCGTCCGCCTTGTCTTTGCTTGCGCAGGACCTGTCCAAGCTGTCGATCGAAAAGGTCTCCGGCGGCTTCACCTTCACCGAAGGCCCGGTTTGGCACCGCGATAACTTCCTGCTGTTTTCCGACGTGCCCGAGAACAAGATCTGGAAGCTGACCTCGGAAGGCAAGTTTCTGTTTCGCGAGAACACGAACGGCGCGAACGGCAATACGCTCGACGAGAAAGGCCGGCTCTACACCTGCGAAACCCGCGGACGGCGCGTGATCCGCACCGATCTGAAAACCAACGCGGTGGAGATCTTGGCGGACAAGTTCGAAGGGAAACGGTTGAACGCCCCCAACGACATCGCGGTCCGCAAGGATGGGCACGTGTATTTTACCGATCCGGCTTTCGGCGCGCAGAGTGAAGGCCGCGAACTCGACTTCTTCGGCGTCTACCACATTCCACTGAAAGGGCCGATTGAATTGGTGGCGAAGACGGCGGGCCGGCCCAACGGCATCGCGCTTTCGCCGAATGGCCGGCTGCTGTACGTGGCCGATTCCGACGAACGGGCGATCCGCGTCTTCGACTTGGCTAATACCGGCAAGGCGGCGAACGGACGTGTGCTGATCAAAGGCATCGACGGACCGCCGGACGGAATTCGCGTCGACGAAAAGGGCCAGCTTTGGGTGACATGCAACAACGTCGCCATCTACTCACCGGACGGGAAGTTCGTGAACAAAATCGACTTTCCCGAAACGCCGCGGAACATCGCTTTCGGCGATGGCGACTTCTCGACCATTTACGTGACGGCGCAGAAATCGGTCTACCGCGTCCGGCTGGATGTGAAAGGGTCGATGCAATATTGAGCGAGGGCCGGAGGTATCCACAACGCCCGATTCTGGGCGTTGGCGCGCTGATTCTGGACGGCGCCCGCATTGTGCTGGTGCGGCGGGCGAAACCGCCGAACGCCGGCTGGTGGTCGCTGCCCGGCGGTGCGGTGGAGACGGGCGAGTCGATCGAAGACGCGCTGCGGCGTGAGGTGCTGGAGGAGACGGGCCTGCAGGTGGAGTCGATGGAGTTCGCTGAAGTCTTTGAGCGAATCACGCGGGACGCCGAAGGCCGGCCCGAGTTTCACTACGTGCTGATCGACTACGTTTGCCGCGCGGCGGGCGCGCCGCAAGCGGGTTCCGATTCGCTGGAGGCGCGGTGGTTCGAGCGCCATGAGCTTGGCGCGTTGCGCATCACGGAGGGTACCCTGGAAGTGATCGAACGAATCTTCGAACGCCATGGAGCTAAGTAGCCTCGAACTGTTGGAGTATCCGGAGTTGAAAGCGCTGATCGCGCGCCATATCAGCTCTACTCCCGCGCGCCGCATTCTGGACGCGCTGGAACCGGGGACGGACCGGCCGGCGCTCGAGAACGCCTTGGCCGAAACCAGCGAGGCGCGGATTCTGCTCGATGGCGCGGCGGGTCAGAAGGGCGCTTCCATTCGCTTCTCCGGGCTTCCAGAGGTAGACCAGGGGTTGGGCCGGCTGGGTATTGAGGGCGCCTCGCTCGACGGCAAGGAGATCTACGACCTGTTGCAGTGGCTGGATCGCGCAGTGGAGATCCGTTCGGTCATTCAAGGGGCCGGCGACCGGTTTCCGCTGCTGGCGAAACGGGCGGCTGCGCTGGCCGATCTGCGGACGATCCTTCGCGGCATCGCCGGGAAACTTCATCCGAATGGCACGTTGACCGACCACGCCAGCGTGGCGCTGGAACGGCTGCGGCGCGGTATGGAACGGCAGCGCAGCCAGATACAGCAGTCGCTGGAGCGGTTCCTGCGTCAGCACAAGGATGAAGGCATCCTCCAGGACGACTTTGTCACCATTCGCGGCGATCGCTTCGTCATCCCGCTTGTGGCCGGGGCAAAATCGAAAGTGCCAGGCGTGATCCACGGCTCCAGCGGCACCGGCGCGACGCTGTTCGTCGAGCCAATGGACACCATCGTGCTGAACAACGAGCTCGTCCGGCTGGCTGAGCAGGAGATGCGGGAGTGCCATCGCATTCTTCTTGAGCTGACCGAAACGCTGCGTGAGCACACACCGGCCATTCGCAACACGGTTCATACCTTGGCAGGGCTGGAGTTCGTATTCGCCAAGGCCCGCTTCGCGCGCCAGTTTCACTGCGTCACGCCCCATTTTGGCGAGCGGCTGCACCTGGACGCGGCCCGGCACCCGGTGTTGGAGGACGTCCTGCGGCGCGAGGGCAAAAAGGTGGTTCCCGCGTCGTTCACGATGGACCGGGAGAACCGGACACTGCTGATTACCGGTCCGAACACGGGCGGCAAAACGGTGACGATGAAGACGGCCGGTTTGTTGACACTAATGGCGCAGTCCGCGATTCCTGTCCCGTGCGAGGACGCTGAGTTTCCAGTCTTCGATCAAGTGTTGGCCGATATCGGCGATAACCAGTCCATCGCCGAGAGCCTGTCCAGTTTTTCGAGCCATGTCAAGCACGTGGGGCAGATGATCCGGTCGGCCACGCGCGATTCGCTGGTGCTGCTGGATGAGTTGGGCCGGGCCACCGATCCGGAAGAAGGCGGTGCATTGGGCGTCGCCGTGCTGGAGCGGTTTCGCGAGATAGGCGCGTTCACGCTTGGCTCTACGCACCTGCTGTCTCTCAAGGTCTGGGGCGCGACCCACGCGGGCGTCGTTCAGGCGTCGATGGGCTTCAACGAACAGGAGTTGACGCCGACGTTTCAGTTATTGACCGGCGCGCCGGGGCGGTCCGCGGGCTTGTCGATCGCATCGAAGCTCGGTTTGCCGAAAGGCCTGATCGACCGGGCGCGCGAAGCGATGTCAACGAACGAGCGCGATATCGCCGGGTTTCTGGCGGAGCTGCATCGAAGACTGGCCGAGGTGAAGGCCAAGCAGGCCGTTGTGGCCGAGGAGCGGGTCCGGCAGGAACGCGAAACCGCCAAGCTGCGCGAGGAGTTGCAAAGGCAGGAAGAGGCGAAGCGGGCCGAACTGGAGAAGCGTTCGGCTGAGGCGTTGGCAAAGTTTGAGCGCCAGGCCGCCGATCTGCTCGCGGGAATCCAGGAACGGAAATCGTCAGACGTGATGGTGCGCAAACTGGCCCGGGCGCAGGCGGAATTCAAGCACGAGTTGCAGCAGGCCGTGGCGCCGCCGCGCGAGATACCCAAGCAAACACTGGTTGTCGATGAGGGCAGCCGGGTGCGGCTGCGTGGCATCCGCGAGCCAGCGCGCGTTCGGCGGCTGCTGCCCAATGGCGATGTGGACGTGGAAGTGGGCTACATGAAAATGCGCGTGCCTTACGACGACATCACCGAACTCTTGCCGGAGGGTCCCACGGGTCCCAAGCTGCCCGCGAACGTCACCTACACGCCGGGTCCCGCGTGGGACGTGGTGACCAAAGAGATCAACGTCATCGGTCAGCGCGCCGAAGAAGCCTGCGACCAGGTGGAGCGGTTCATCGATACCGCGGCGCTGGCCAGCGTGGACCGCGTTCGCATTGTCCACGGCCACGGAATGGGTGTGTTGAAGCGCGCTATTGGCGACCTGCTGCGCAAAAACCCGCTCGTGACCAAACACTACGCGGCGACGCCGGCCGAAGGCGGCAATGGAGCCACGATCGCCGAGCTGAAGGAGATGTAAACGCCAAGGGCGTCCAAACCCTGCACGGCTTGGACGCCCTTGAGCTTTGGCAATGGCCCCCGTTACAACAGGCGGCGTGTCGCCAAACTTTAGAATTCCAACATTACGGTTAGATTCATCAACGGCTGGCCGCCCAGGGAGGCGGTCCGGGGATCGTCGGTGAGTTTGCCGAATATTTGCGGGTTGCGGAAATCGACAATCGTCGTCGGTCCGGTGAAGTTGAACGTCTTGTAGGCGTTTTGCATGTCCCAGCGGAGCTGTGCGCGCGTTCTCTCCTTGATCATGAAATTCTTTTGGAGAGAGAACTGCGCCCAGGCCATCCTGGGTCCGGTAATAATGTTG
>VFZO01000020.1 GCA_016871155.1 Acidobacteriota bacterium
CGCCGCCAGGCCCGCCCCCCGGAAATCCTCCTCCGCCGGTCGATTTCCCGCCTCCGTTCGAACCACCGAGCGAGGTTCCTGAGCCAGCGGCCTGGGTGACGCTGGGTCTTGGGCTCCTAGCCCTGGGTAATCACGTGTCACGGAAGAAAAATTAGCGATTTTCATTTGCGATTTTGAACGCTTGCGATACGCTATTGAGGCGTATCTCTATGCCAGCGTCCCTTTCGGAGCGTCTCGGCTTTAATGCCCGGGAACGTGCCATCTTCCAAAAACTGACATCTCCTGAAAAAATTCAGCGCTTCCTCGATGAGCAGATCTCCTACGATCCGGGTGAGAACTGCCGGTCTAATCGCCGCGTGCTTCGTGAGCGCCGGGGCCATTGCGTCGAGGGAGCGTTGCTTGCCTCAACAGCGCTGCGGCTCAACGGCGAGCCTCCGCTATTGCTCGACATGGAGGCATCCAAGGACGATGATCACGTAGTCGCGCTGTTTCAGCGTTACGGCCTTTGGGGCGCGATCGGCAAGTCGAACTACGCCGGTCTGCGCTATCGCGAACCCGTTTACCGCACCGTACGCGAACTGGTGATGTCTTATTTCGAGCACTATTTCAACAAGCGCGGCGAGCGCAGCCTCCGCGGCTACTCCCGCCCGGTGAACATTCTTCGGTTCGACGGCACGCAGTGGCATGTTGACGAGGAGGATGTCTGGCACATCCCGGTGCATCTTGCCGAAGTCGCCCATACTCCATTGCTGCCGCGGAAGGTGGCACAGCGGCTGACGCGGCTCGACCGGCGTCTCCGCGCGGCGAACGAGTTTGGAATGCGCCAGGCCGGTTAGGTTATCGTCCGTAGAGGCCCAGTGCCCAGAGCGGGAAATAGTGCCGGTACATTGTGTACCGCATATAGAATACGTTCGGGAATCCCGTGCCTGTCGCCAGTTCCTCCGGCCAGACTCCGCTGGCCGCCTGGGTGTCGAGCAGATATCGAACTCCTCGCTCCGCCTGCGGTGAGTCCTTGCGGCCGGTGACGTGAAGAGTCAGCAACGCCCACGCCGTCTGGGAGGGTGTCGATGGTGCACTCACAAACTCGTCCCGTTCGTAACCCAGGCAACTTTCGCCCCAGCCGCCATCCGGGTTCTGCACCGATATTACCCAGTCTGCGGCGCGCCGGTAGGGGTTCGGATCGTTGTGGCCGCTCGAGCGCAGACCGCGCAGCGCCAGAAACGTCCCATATAAATAGTTCACCCCCCAACGGCCGTACCAGCTTCCGTTTTTCTCTTGGCGGTCGATCAGGTAGTGCATCGCGTCGCCGACGGAGGGGTCGGAGGCGGGCACGCCGCGCCGGGCTAATGCCTCCAGAACGCGGCCGGTTATGTCGGGACAGGTTGGGTCCAGCATCGCGTTGTGGTCGCTGAACGGAATCGAGTTCAACACGCCCCAATTGTTGTCGGCATCGAAAGCCGCGTATCCGCCGTCGCGCGACTGCATGCCTTTCAGCCATGCGATCACCCGCGCCTCTACGACGCGCTGACGCTCCGGGTCGGACGCTTCGCAGTGCTCGAGGCCGAGCAGCACCATGGCCGTGTCGTCGATATCGGGATAGTGTTCGTTGGCGAACTCGAAGGCCCATCCCGAGGGGTGCAGGTGGGGACGCTTCACGGCCCAGTCACCTCGCCGGCGGATCTCACGGTCCAAGAGCCAATCGGCGGCCTTGCGCAGGGAGTCCGCGTCCGGCGTTCCACCCTCAGCCAGGCAAAATGCCGAATACGCAGTGTCCCACACCGGCGAAAAGCAGGGCTGAAAATACAGCTCGTTTTCCGTCTCGGTGATCAGCCGCTCGAACTGCGCACGGGCTTCGATGAAGTCCGGATGGTCGGCCGGATATCCGAGCGCTTCCATGGCCATGATGGAGTACTGCATGGCCGGGTAGATCGCGCCTAGCCCATCGCAGTTCCGGCACCGCTCCAGCATCCAGCGCTCCGCCTGGCGAATGGCCGCGATTCGTGCGTCCCGGTGTCCACGGCGCTCCCAAAACTTCAATAGCTTATCGACCTGATGGAACAGCGTGGACAGGAAACGGTCCCGCTTCGGCAGCCCGAGAGTCTTCTCCGGATGAATGAGTTCGTCGAGGCTCAGACCGTCCGGCGCGGGCCGGACTCCGCCGATCGCCTGAACGAGTGAGAGCGGCACGACGATGGCCCGCGTCCACGACGCCATTTCATAGAGCACTCCGCCCATGTACAGCGTCCCGCCGGGCAACAGGACCAACTCGGGCGGGATCGTCGGCACGTACCGGCGCGGATAGAGGCCGAAGAGGCTTAGGTTGATCTTGGTGTAGCTATTACAGGCTTGCAGACCGCCTAGTTCCAGAATCCGCAGCCGTGCCCGCCGCAACGGTTCCGAGTCCGCCGAGTAACCGCAGAGCCGGAGGGCCGTGTAGGCCTTGACCGTCGAATTGATATCGGCCGGGCCGCCCGGAAAGATCCACCAGCCTCCGTCGGACATCTGCTGCGACAGGATGCGGTTACATACTTTTTCCAGCCGCCGGCGGGACGGCGGGCTCCAAACGCCATGGGCCGGGGGGTGGAGCCAAAGCTCGAGAAGAACGTAGTCGGCTTCGAGAGAAACGTCGGCCAGCAGTTCACCGCACCAATAGCCGGACGGCTGTTGCAGGCCGAGAAGCGCAACTGAGGAGCGTTCCGCCGCCCGCCGCGCCGCCGCCCGCAGCGCCTGCCGCTCGTTTATCATCTGTGCCGCCGAGGGCTGCCGTTGGCCAGAACGCGAAAACGGATAGGTTGCGCTCATCGGGTCAAACTTCTAGCATACCCGGCTTACACGATTCCGGAAAAATCCTATCTCAAGAATTGCTCAAACTGCCCGATATGTTGAGGGATGGGCAAGAGAATCGTAGCAGGGATGCTCGCGATGGTGGTGGTTTGGGCACAGGATGTTGTCACGAAGGGAAAAGAACCGCCACCGCCCACTCGCGTCCTGCATAGCCTGGAGGCGCAACGCCAGAGTATCGACAAACAGTGGGAGGCGGCCCGGAAGCAGCATCCCGGTTTCTTTGACCGGCTTCCGCCGGCCTCCTCCCCTCTCCCGCCGGATTGCGACTCCGTCAAACCCGGCGAAATCAAGTCGATCATCGACCGGGAGTCGAAGAAGCGCAGCCTGGACTCCAAACTTGTCCAAGCCGTTATTGAAGCCGAATCCGCCTACGTCCCCTGCGCCGTTTCACCGGCTGGAGCGCTTGGGTTGATGCAGCTGATGCCGGCTACGGCCGAGGAACTAAACGTGGCCGATCCGTTCGACGCGGCTCAGAACGTCGCCGCCGGTACGGAGTACTTGAAAATGATGCTCGACAGGTACGGTGGCGACCTCGGCAAAGCCCTAGCCGCCTACAACGCCGGCCCGGCCAAGGTGGACGCCGCAAAGGGGATCCCGTCCATTCCCGAAACCCAGGCCTACGTCAAGAAGATCCTCACGAAACTGGAGCCGCCCAGTAAGATCGAGTAGATGGTCCTGTTTTTCGGCCTGCTGTTCCAATTGGCCCAAAATCCCTCGCCCATGACCGAAACCACCCGGGCGCATACCCGTGTCGCTCTCCAGGCTCAGCCCGGGCGAACGCATGGACGCGCCGTGACCTTTGGCCGGCCCAAGCCGAACAGTCCGGTCATCGTACACTTTCACGGCGCCGAATGGCTTCCCCGCCAAGCGGCCCGAGCCGTGCACAAGAACGTCACGGCTGTCGCGATCCAGCTTGGATCCGGCTCCTCCGTCTACGAGACGGCGTTTGCCTCGAGATCGGACTTCGAGGCGCTGCTGGCCGAAGCGGAAGCCGCCAACCGGCCCGTCACGCTCTCTGCGTTCTCGGCCGGCTATGGCGCGATTCGCGCTATCCTTCGTCACTCCCCCGAACGAATTTCCACGGTGATTCTCGTCGATGCACTCCACGCAGGGCATGAGTCGAAATCGGAGGATCTCCAACCCTTCGTCGCGTTTGCGCGACGGCCGGATCGCCGTCTGCTCATCACGCACTCAGAGATTTTTCCCGGCACCTACGCCTCGACATCGGAAACCGCCGATTGGCTCGCCGCCCAACTCGGGGTTCCGCGAAAAGCCGTCCTGAAGTGGGGTCCTCACGGCATGCAACAGATCGCTGAGGCGCGCCGCGGGAAATTCCGCATACTCAGCTTCGCTGGCAATTCGGCACCCGACCACGTCGACCACTTTCACGCCATCGAAACGTGGTTTCGTCTTGCCCGGTAACCCGCGAAGCTAAACGATCGCGCAGGGGTTCGACAGCTCGCCGATACCGGTCGCGGAAATCGTGCACACGTCGCCGGCTGCCAGGGCCGATTCCTGCGTGACGATGATTCCCGTGCCCGTCAACAACACCGAGCCACATGGAACTGGGTTCGACTGCAACAGGTACTCGATCAACTGATCGATCTTCCGTCCCAGGCGCCCCGTCGACGTCTTGCCCTCGAAGGTCGTCTTATCGCCCCGCTTGATCACGCACGTCATGTCGAGCGAATACGGGTCGGTGATCTCGTCGGCCGTCACCATGACCGGGCCGAGCGAGCAGCAGGCCGTGTAGACCTTCGATTGCGGAAGGTACAGTGGATTCTCCCGTTCGATATCCCAGGCCGATACGTCGTTGGCAATTGTGTATCCGACCACCCGTCCCTTGCTGCCCAACACAACGCCGAGTTCCGGTTCCGGGGCCGTGAACGTTGAATCCGAGCGGATGCCGATCGGCGCTCCAGTGCCCACGCACACCCGGGACGTGCCTTTGAAGAAGATCTCCGGCCGGTGCGCCGGGTTGTACACGTAGAAGTAGAACCCCTCCCGTGTGTTGTGCTCGCCATCGCGAAAACTGGCGCTCATTTCATACGTGCAGCCGCAGGCCCACACCTCCTTCGGCGCGAGGGGGATTAACGGCGCGGCCCCGTCGGCCAAGCCCGCCGAGGCCATCGACTTTGCCAGCTTCGGCAGGTCGGTGCTCTCCACCTCCGCTCGACGAATCAGGTCGTACAGCGTATGACCTGGGATTGGGCGCGCGGATCCGTTCTCGAAAATCGCCGCCGTTACTTCGTTGTTCCACTTAATTTGTCCGAGTCGCATGAGTTAGTACTTGAGATAAACCGTCTTGTAGTCGCTGTAGAAATCGAGTGCCGCCGGGCCCTGCTCTTTCGGGCCGAAGCTGGAGTCCTTGGTGCCGCCGAACGGGAGCTGGTATTCGACGCCGGCGCTCGGCAGATTCACCGTCAACAGGCCCGCCTCCGCGCCGTAGATGAATTCGAACACGCGAGACAGGTTGGACGTCTGTACGGACGCCGAAAGCCCAAACGGAATGTTGTTGGCGATGCGCATCGCGTCCGCGAAATCTCTCGCCTTCATCACCGCCAGCACAGGTCCGAAGACCTCCTCCTGCGCCAGGCGCATGTTCTCGGTCACGCCAGCGAAGATCGCCGGCTCGACGAAGTAGCCTTTGTCGTAGTCGCCGCCTGTCAGTTGGTTGCCGCCGCAAACCAACCGGGCACCGTCCTCCTTGCCAATTGCGATGTAGCGCAGGTTGGTTTCCAACTGGCCTTGATCCACGGCCGGTCCGATATCGATGCCTGGCTGCATGCCGTCGCCGACTTTCAGCTTCTTTGTCCGCTCGACCAGCGCCTCCACAAACTGGTCGTAGATCGACTCCTCGACGATGGCGCGGCTGGTTGCCGTGCACTTCTGGCCAGTCGAAAAGAAGGCCGCATTCACGACGTTTTCGACGGCCGCCTTGAAGTCGCAATCGCCGAGCACTATCGTCGGATTCTTGCCGCCCATTTCCAACTGAATCCGCAGCCGCCGCTTAGACGCTTCGTTGTGCAGCCAGTTGCCGATCTCGCAGGAGCCAGTGAAGGAAATCGCCCTCACCGGTTTGGCGTTGACCATCGCAGCGCCAATCTCGCCGCCCGAGCCGGCGATGTAGTTCACAACGCCCTTCGGGATTCCAGCTTCGTGGCAGGCTTCGACGATGCGCCACGAACTCATTGGCGATACCGACGCCGGCTTCACCAGCACAGTGTTGCCGCAGACTAGGGCGGGCGCCAGCTTCCACGCCGGAATTGCGATCGGGAAGTTCCACGGGTTGATTTGCGCAACGACGCCGATGGGCTTTCGCATTGCAAACATGTGGACGCGGTCGCGCTCGCTGGGCACCAGGTGCCCGGGCAGCCGCGAGCCTTCGCTGCCGAAGTAGCGGAAGATGTTGATGGCGCGGCGAACTTCTCCTTTGGCTTCCGGAAGCGTCTTGCCCTCCTCCCGGGTCATCTCTGCGCCCAGTTGATCGAACTTTTTCTCCAGAATATCGGCGACCTTGAACAAAAAGTTGCCGCGGGCGGGCCCAGGCGTGGCGGCCCAACCAGCGAAGGCGGCCTGCGCCGCGCCGGCCGCGCGCTCTACGCCGGCGGCGCTGCCCTTCACGAAAAGTCCAACCACTTCCTCCTTGTTGGCGGGGTTGCGATTTTCAAACGTTGGGCCGTCGACCCATTCACCGTCAATGTAATTACGAAAAACTTCCGGCATGAAGATCCTTGATGGAATGAATTGTTTCGGGGGAGCTACTTCTTGGTGTTGCTGAAATCTACTTTGGGCGCCTGGCGGGAGACCGGGTCGGTCTTGAAGTAGGCATCGTTTCGTTGGAAACCGAAGATGCTGGCGGCAATGTTCTGCGGGAACAGTTCAATGCTCGTGTTGTACTTCTGAACAGCTTCATTATACTTCCGCCGTTCCACCGCGATGCGGTTTTCCGTGCCCGCTAGCTCGTCTTGCAGCCGAAGAAAATTTTCATTCGACTTCAACTGCGGATACTGTTCGGCGATGACCAGAAGACGGGAGAGAGCGCCGTCCAACTGTGTGTTGGCCTCGATTTTTTCCGAAGGCGTGCGGGCGCCCGCGAGCGCGGACCGGGCGTTGGCGATATTTGTGAAGACGTCCTTTTCCTGTGTGGCGAAACCTTTCACCGTTTCCACCAGATTGGGAATCAACTCGGCGCGGCGCAGTAAAACGACATCCACCTGCGCGAATGCTCCCTGGATCGCCTCCCGCTGCACGACGAGATCGTTTCGCGTTCCCACCATCTGAGAGCCGGCAATGATCCCGATCAGCAGCAGGACGCCAGCGACGATAAGACCTGTTTTCATAGTTCACCTCTTTTGGATAGCCGGTCCACGGCGGACGTAAGCGCTTCAATTTGCAGCAGATACTCGTCAAGCAAGGTATGCGGGTCCAACTGCCGCGCGCTTACCGAGCCCGAGCGCAGATCCAACAAAGTATAAAACGGCTCGCCCTGAATTCCGAAATGCACCGCGCAGGCCGCGATAGCTTCCCTCTTGACCATGGGCGCCTCCAGGCCGTGCAGCCGCAGTACGTGCCGGGATAAGTTCCCGAACGTGGAAACGGAATCGGCCAGCAGGCGAAGCAGTGTCGACTTGTCGCCAAAGACCCCAGCGGACTTTTGACGGAGGCGCAAGAGCTTGGATCGCAACTCGTGCTCTACCTGCCCGCGATAGTAACGGTCGTCGATGCGCCGGTTGCCCATCAGGTCTTCGCCCGCCAGGACCCGATGGCAATCGGCGATGTCGTGAAACTCAATTGGAAACGCATCCGTGGCGTTGTGGAACTCCTCTTCGCTCAACAGCAGCGGCGCCGGATTGTCCAACGAATGCCACCACGCGAACAGGCCTTCGGCCGCGCGCAATTCCTTGGCCGACACGCGGCGCAGAACGCACAGCACGTTCAGGTCGCTGAACTTTGCGTGGACTTCGCCGGTAGCGCCAGAGCCGTAAAGCACCGCCATCCGCAAGTCGTCGCCAAACGTCTTCCGCAGCCGGGCGGTTAACTCCTCCAGACGTTTTGTTATCTCACCAGTCACTCGACGCACCTCCTCCACCGGAATCCCCGCCGCCAAACCCGCCAAATCCACCGCCGGAATCATACCCGCCAAAACCGCCGCCTGAGTAGCGGCGCCTCCCGCTGCCGTGGCCGCCCATGATCATCCATGGCAACCACCATGGACCGCCACGGCTCAGGAAAAACAGGAGGAACAGGGCCAGAAATACCAACAGCGGCCACGGCATCTCCTCCTCGCGCTGGATCTTGCGCCGCGGCGCGGGCGCCTCTGCTGCACTCGCTCCCAGCCTGGTTCCTATTTGATGCGCCGCGGTGAGAAACGCTTCCCCGTACTGTCCGGCGCGCAGCGCGGGCCGCATCTCGCGGAGCAGTCCGCCCGCATAACCGTCCGGCAGGAGCGGCTCCAAGCCGTAGCCTACCTCCAGGCGGCTCCGCCGATCCTCTACCGACAGCAGCAGAAGCGCTCCGTTATTCTTGCTTTTCTGGCCGACGCCCCATTTTCGAAATAGCAGATTTGCCACGTCTTCGACCGCCTCGCCGTCCAGGTTCGGCAATGTGACGAAGGCCAGTTGAGCGCCCGTAGCCTTTTCGATCGACGCGCAGTAGCGCTCCAACTCCACCTTCGAGGAGGCGTCCACTACGCCGGCAAAATCGCTGACGTAGCCCTGCGGCTGCAGGGCGGACCAATCGGCCGCCGCGGCAGAGAATCCAACCAGGGCTGCGAGCCACCGGAGCATGAAGCTAGCAGACCAGATCCCGCTTTGTGAACTTCTCGCCCGTCATGGGGCCCACCACGGTTAGCGCCATATTGCCGGGCTGCAAGAACTTGTTTCCAATCTCGCGCACCTGCTCCGCCGTCACGGCCTCAATCTTCTCCACCGTCTCGTCGATATCGAAAAATTGGCCGAAGAAAAGGTCTTGACGGGCGATGTTCGACATCCTGCTGGATGTCGACTCCAGGCTTAGCACCACCGCCGACTTCATATTCTCTTTCGCACGCCGCAACTCTTCCGGTGTCACGAGCGTTTCCTTTACCAGCCGCAGTTCCTTCATCACGCTCTCCACCACGCGGCGCAGCGTCGCCGCCGAGGTTCCGGCGTAGATCGCCATTGCGCCGGAGTCCCGGTAGAGGGTCAGGTCCGAGGAGATGTGATAGGCCAGCCCCTGCTCCTCCCGCACGCTTTGGAACAGGCGCGAACTCATGCCGCTGCCGAGAATCGTGTTCAGCACATAACAGGGGAATCGCCGCTCGTGGCCCATTGGGTATGTCGGCGCTCCGATGCACAGCTGCACTTGTTCCAAAGAGGGTTTGTTCTTTAACGCGATCTGCGGGAACACCTGGACGGCAGGCAAGGCAGGCAGAGCCTTACGCTTCGGCATTCGGCCCATCACACCTTCCACCATCTTCACGAACTTCGAATGATTGACCCGGCCAGCGGCCGTCACCAGCAGGTTGTTGGCGGCGTAGTGCCGATCCCAGTAGTCGACGATCATTTCGCGCGAAAAGCCGCGAACCGTTTTCGGCGAACCGAGAATCGGCCAGCCGAGCGGATCTTCCTTCCAGAACTTCTTACAGAACAGCTCGTGCGTTTGCGATTCGGCGTTGTCCAGATCCATCTTGATCTCTTCCAGCACCACGCCTTTTTCCTTGGCGATGTCGTCAAGCGCGAAGCGCGGGTTCAACACCATGTCGCTGATAATGTCGAAGGCCTTGGGCATGTGCGTTTCAAGAACCTTGGCGCTGAAGCTCACCATCTCCTTGCCCGTGAAGGCGTCGGAGTAGCCGCCGATCGTGTCGAGTTCCCGCGCGATGTCCTGTGCACCGCGCCGCTGGCTGCCCTTAAACAGCATGTGCTCGATGAAGTGCGAGATGCCGTTTTCCGCCGCCGTCTCCCGCCGGGAACCCGATCGAACCCACAATCCCATGGAGACGGACCGCGCACCGGGCATGGCCTCGGTGATGATCTTCAGACCGTTTGATAAAACCGTGGTCTCGACGGATGCGCTGCGTTTACGAAGTTTTGCCATGAAGGATGGGCGTTCTCTTCTATTCTAGAAGGTATGAGCTCGCGCGCTCCGGAAACGTTGTTGGGCCTCGATGCCGCCGACCTGCGGGACCGCCTTGGCGTCCCCGCGTACCGGGCCCGTCAACTCTACGACGCGCTCTATCGCCGCAACGTCGCCGACCTGGACGAATCCACGGTTCTGCCCAAGGAACTGCGCGATCGTCTGCGCGCGGAACTTCCGCTTGGACGTTTGGAAGTGGACCGCCGTTTTCACTCCGCCGACGGCACCACCCGGTACCTGTTGCGCCTGCCCGGCGACGGCCGCAGCGTAGAAACGGTGCTGATGCCGCAGGACAATCGCCACACCATTTGCATCTCTTCGCAGGTCGGTTGCCCGGTGAATTGCCAGTTTTGCCTTACCGCTCTCATGGGTCTGGAGCGGTCGCTGACAGCAGGCGAAATCGTTGGCCAGGTTCTGCACGTTTGCCGGGAGCACGAGCTCGATCCAAGGTCGCAGCACTGCAATATTGTCATGATGGGCATGGGCGAGCCTCTTCTCAATCTCGACAATGTACTGAAAGCCACCCGCATCCTGTGCGACGACACCGGCGTCGGATTTTCCCAGAAACGCTTGACGGTCTCCACATCCGGCATTGTGCCGAAGATCGCCGAACTCGGTGCGGCGAGTGTCCGTCCGAAACTCGCGATCTCGCTCAATGCCTCTTACGAGGAGCAGCGCCGCGAGTTGATGCCTATCACAAAAAAGTATCACCTCGACGATCTGATGGAGGCCTGCCGTGCCTATCCGCTGCGTCCCTGGGAGTTTCTGATGTTCGAGTACGTGATGCTCAAAGATGTCAACGATACCGATGCCGACGCGCGGCGCGTCGTTCGTCTCCTGGCCAACCTGCGGGCGAAGCTGAACCTCATCGCCCTGAACCCCGGCCCCGGCATTCCCTACGGCACGCCAACGCCGGAGCGCGTCGATAGCTTTCAGAAGATCGTGATGAAGTCGCTACCCTGCTATATTCGCCGCCCTCGCGGGCTGGATATCTACGCCGCCTGCGGACAGTTGAAGCGGATGGATTCAACCGGACTCGTCACGGTTCATTGACGGGCCAGCACCCACTTGGCGGCTTCCAGCCACATCTTTTGTACTTGGGGATGTTCCCAGATCTCGCTGCGATGGCCCAGCGTCGAGACGAATACCCGCCCCTTACCGTAGTTGCGCACCCAGGAAATGGCGAAGTCCCCGTCTGTGCGGCGAATGTTTTTGTTCGTCATATCCACGCTGGCGGTGTCGAGTTTCAGCAACACACGAACACGATCGCGCGAGTAGTTTTTCAACTGGTAGATTTCGTCGAACAGGAAGAAGTCTTTCGGGAAGTGCTGTGTCGCCGGATGAGACGGCTGTTCGTTCACGATTCGCGCTTTCACTTGATTCCACGGGTGGAGGTCGAAGTAGCCGCCCACCATTTCGCCATATTCAGGCCAGGTGTAAAGCGTGTCGACGCCGCTGTGAGCGGCGAAGAAGCCTTTGCCATCCTTCGACACGAAGTCGAGCAGCGCCTGCTTCTGCTCACTGTCCAGATCAAGCTCGCCGGAGGTGTAGAAGAACACTGCGTCGAAATGGTCCAGATTCTTGGCGTTACCGCCCAGCACTTTCTTCGTGATCAGTTGCGTGTCCGTGCGGATGAAAGTGTCCCAGAGACCGGACTCTTTGCCGAGCTTCCAGATTGTGGCCAAGCCATCGGACGTCGAGTCGTGCTGGAACCCCTTCGCCTGGCCGATCGCCAGAATTTTCTTTCGCGCCGGAGGTTGCGCCATCAGGCATACCGTCACCAGTAACAAGGCCGCAAGTCTCATGTACCCGCAATTCTACTCCGCTTGCAGCTTTGTCACGCGCCGTAGTGTGTAGAGCTCCGGGTTCGTCGCCTTCCCGCTCTCCAGTTTCTTCCAATCGTCGTTCACATGAACGACCTTGCCCGTGATGTGGTTGGAGCGTTCGCTGGCCAAAAACAAAGCCAATTGAATCTGTTTTTCCGCCGGGACGCCGCCGGTTACCCGCACTTGCCGCGCATCTTCGGTCTCCTTCGAGCCCGCCCGTTCACCCGACGCCAGAATCTCATCGGTCATCGCGGTATAGGCTCCACCAGGAGCCAGGCAGTTCGCTTGCACGTTGTCGTCGATCACTTCCGCCGCCAGCGTCTCAATAAAGCGGACCAATGCCGTTTTCGACGCGGCGTAGGCGCTGAATCGCGGACGAGGCGTAAGCGAGCCGCCGCCGCTAAGCGCGATGATCTTTCCGCTCCGGCGTTTGGTCATCTCCGGCACGACGGCCCGGCAGGCATGCATAACGCCGAACAGGTTGGTTTCCACCGTATCCGCCCAGGCTTTTGGAGACACTTCGTGAATGGGGCCGATGGGACCCTGCACGCCGGCGCAGCAGATCAGCACATCCACCGGTCCCCAGGCTACGCGAATACGTTCGACAGCGCCGGTCACCTGATCGGCATCGCGAACGTCGGCTCGCAATCGCAGCGCCACGCCGCCGGCTTGCTCAATCTCCAATTGCGCCAGATCCAACTCGCTCTTACTGCGGGCCAACAGGCCGATGCGCGCTCCACAAGCCGCTAACCCTAACGCCAGTCTTTTGCCAATTCCCCGGCCCGCGCCCGTAATGAGGATATTCTTCGCGGCCAATTCAAGCTTCTTCAATCTCTTTTAGTGTAGCTTGCCGGCCGTAACCGGCTTCCCTGCGGCGATCGTCTCATCGGGGTGGAGAATCACCTCCTCCCCCTCGCGAAGGCCTTCCAGAATTTCCGCTGCCAGCGCGCTTCGATGCCCCTGTTTCACAGTTCTGAGCTGCGCCATCCCATTCTCGATGACATAGACGCTCCAGGTGTCGCCCACGCGAAACAGCGCGTTGGCCGGTACTTGCGTGACCCTATCGCCCTCCCACATCACGAAGGCCGCTTCCACACGGTAGCCGTCTCCGAGCGATTTCCATTCGGGTTCGGGCGACGTCAGGTCGGCCACCACGCGAACGCGCTGCTCTTCCACGCCCAATGCGGAGATCTTCGTAAATCCGCCCGGCTCGATTACCCGGACTCGTGCTTCCAGCGCTTTCTCGCCGCCCCACCGAGTGAGCAACACGCGCATGCCGGGCCCGGCCTTTACCGCGTCGGCGGAGAGCAACTCCACCACAATTTCGAGTGCGTTCGCGTTTCCGACCTCCAACAGCGGCTCGCCTGCGTTCACGAAGCCTTCGCTTTCGCGCAGCACTTTGATGACTCGGCCAGCCGCCGGCGCGTGGACGGCGATCATCTCTCCACCGCCCCCGGCCGGCCGCAGGGCCGCTTGTGCCACGCCGATTTCGGCGCGGGCGGCGACCGTTTCGGCCCGCGCCGCGACGACCTGCTTTTCGGCCGACGCCACGGCGGCCTCGGCGCGCCGCAACTCAGCCGTTGTGCGGTCCAACCGGGAGGCCGGCAGGTCGCCGCCTCGCACCAGTCTCTCGTCGCGCTCCCGCTCGGCCCGCCAATAATCGAAATCGACCCGCGCAGCCCGCACTTGCTCTTCGAGCGTTCGAACCCGCGACTCGCTTGCGCCCACACCCGCTTCGGCCGCTTTTACTCGCGCACGTGCTGTTTCGTTCGTTCGCACGTCCAGCGCCATGGCCCGCGGCGCTTCCACTTGCGTGACCAATGCACCCGCCCCCACCGCGTCGCCGGCTTTCCAGCGGAGACGCCGCACCACTCCGCCCACTGGCGCCGAAATAACATACCGGGAGCGCAGGCGCGTCTTGCCTTCCTCCTCCACTGTTACGCGCAACGGTCCCACGCGTACCTTGGCCGACTCCACGGGCACCGGCTGAGGACGCAGCGACATTGCAATGCCCGCCGCCACAACCGTGCCAAGAACGAGAACCCAAATCCAGCGTTTCAAGCTTTCATTCTCCTCTGTTTACTCACGCGCCTTCAGAACTTCTACAAGGTCCAGCTTTCGAATTTGCCTCGCCACGGTGGCGGCGGAAAGCAGCGTCGCTACGACGATGGTCAATGCAGCGTAGCCATACGTGGACGGCTCCACTACCACGGGCACCCGGAACAACTCGGTTTGGGCGGTCCCCGCCATTACGCCAGCCAGGCCACGGCCCATCAGGAGCCCGAGCGGAATCGCCGCGAAGATCAGCACGGCCAGCTCACCCAAAAGGATGTAGGTCACCTCGCCGCGTGTGTAGCCCAGCACGCGAAGACTGGCCAACTCCCGGCCGCGCTCGCTCAGGGCGATGCGCACCGTGTTGTAGACCACGCCAACCGCGATGGTCGCGGCCAGCAGCGTGTTAAACAGAGCAAACGTCAACATTTGCGCCGCAAGCGTCTCGTAGAAACTTTCCAGCACGCGTAGCCGAGAGGCCGAGCCAGCCACCGCCGGCATTGCTTTCAGTTTGGCGTAGAGCGAATCCACCTCGCGGGCATTGGCCGCCAGATAGGCGCCGGTGATCGCGCTGCCCTCGCGCATGAAGCGGTTGAGCGCATCGCGGCGCATGTACCCCGTGACTCCGATGAACTCCGACACGACACCCGTCAGCGGCACTTGCCGCACCGCGCGCGAGCCGTCCAACAGTTCTACCGTCAGGAGATCCCCCACCCGGATACCCAGCATTTTCGCCAGATGATCGGTGAGCAACACGCCTTCGCCTGGCACCGGCACCTCGCCGAGTTGCGTGTCCAGGAGACGGCGCAAATAGCCTTTGTCTTCGATACCTTGAATCGCCGCCCGGTAGGTTCGTTGCTCAAAGCGAAGCCGCGCCGGTACTGTCCGCACCGGCTCCGCGTGGGTAACACCGGGAAGACTCATCATCGAATACAGAGCCCGCTCCGACACAGGGCCGATGAAGGTTACCGACACATCTTCAATCTGCGCGCGGCGCAATTGGGCGAAAACCATGTAGTCCACCGCATCGCCCCAGAAGCCGCCGAGGATCAGGATCGAGGTCGACAACGCCACACCCAACACGCTGAGCGCCGACTTTACCGGCCGGCGTTCGATGTTGCGGAATATCATTCGCGTCGGCTGCGACAGCCAGCGTCCCAGTCCCAGCGCTTCGACGATACTCACGCGGTAGGAGGCGGGGGGCGCGGGCTGCATGGCCACCGCGGGCGACTCCGCCGCCGACTTGAAAACCGCGAAGAGCGTGCCCGTCAAACCGGCGGCGATTCCCACCAGCGCGGAGACAAGGTACACTTCGCCGCGAATCGCGTAGTGCAGATACGGGAACTTATAAACGTCCATGTACAGGCTCGACAGGCCGCTGCCCAGCCACGCTCCGAGGGCCAGCCCCATCGCATAACCGGTAACGACAATCACTAGTGTGAGCTTCACAAAGTGAACGGCCATCTGCGCCGTTGTATATCCGAACGCCTTTAGAATCGCGATCTGGCCGCGCTGCGTGGCCATGAGCCGTCCAATGACGACATTCAGCAAAAATGCGGCGACCGATAGAAAGATCGCCGGGAACATCGTCGACATGACGGTCAGTTGCTTGAATTCTTCACTGAGGTAGCGATGCGAGACCTGGTCCTTCCGGCCGTACGCGCCCAGCCCGCCATAGGGCCGCAGGATGTGGTCCAGTGCGTCGATGGCGTCCTCGACGCGTTTTCCTGGCTCGAGCGACGCCGCCACTTCGTTGAACGCGCCGGTCATGTTGTAGGCGCCTTCGAGCGCGTCGCGATTCATCCAGAGAACGCAGTAGGTTTTGAAGTCCGGGACAATCGATCCCGGCGCCAGTTGATAAATGAACTCGGGTGTCGACACGACGCCGACCACCATCACCCGCTTTCTACGGCCGTTGATTGTGACTTCCATTGGAAAGTCCGGCGTCAGCTTGTGCGCCACCGCGAATCCATCACTGACCGCGACCTCGCTATCGCGGCCGGGTTCGGGCAGGCGGCCCGTGCGGAGCCGAAGCCTGTTGAACTGTGCCTCGCCGCGGGGAAGAGAGACGATCTGGCCGGACACCGGCTGGTCAAACGAGGCAAGAAAAATGTTCGCGGGCGCAACGATTCTCGGCTCCACCTCCACGACGCCGGGAATCGCAGCCACGCGGCCCGCCACACTCTCCGGCGCGCGTTTCAATCCAGAGAAGAGGTGCGGGAACCGGTATTCGGCGTAGAGCATGATTTGCGTGCGCTGCAGGGAATCCAGCGTGCTGGCCGCCATGACATAGGTAGCGATGCCGGCCGCGAGCACGCAGGAGATCGCAAACACCTGGCCCTTCAGCTGCCAAAGATCTCGAAACAGCTTGCGGTCCAGAGCGCGCATTACCAGTGCAACTCGCGAGGATTCCGGCGTTCGGCGTTGATATCGATCGACGAGACATGGCCATTCGACATATGGACCACCCGGTCCGCCATGCGAGCGATGTCGGCGTTGTGCGTAATCACCGCGGTTGTTGCGCCGAGCTCCCGGTTGACCCTGTCGATCGCTTCTAGGACGATCACTCCGGTCTCGGAGTCTAAGGCGCCCGTTGGCTCGTCGCAGAGCAGCACGGACGGCCGCTTAGCGATGGCGCGCGCGATGGCGACGCGCTGCTGTTGTCCGCCCGAGAGCTGAGAAGGGAAGTGGTACATGCGATCACCAAGGCCGACAAGGTCCAGTGCCTCGGCCGGTTTCATGGGCTGATCCGCAATCTCAGTCACCGCCGCGACGTTCTCGATGGCGGTCAAGCTCGGAATCAGGTTGTAGAACTGAAAAACGAACCCGACGTGAGCACGCCGGTAGCGCGTGAGTTCCTTGTCGTTAGCGGCCGTAATGTCGACGTCCCGATACATAACGCTGCCGGCCGATGCGCGATCGAGTCCTCCCAGAATATTCAGCAGCGTGGATTTTCCGCTACCCGATGGGCCCAGCAGGACCACCATCTCACCACTAAAAAGCTGGAGGTCCACGCCGCGAAGTGCGTGGACCTGCACCTCGCCCATGTCATAGACCTTCGTCACGCCGTGCGCGGAAAATACGGAAGCGGACACCTCTCTAGTGTAGGGGGCTCACGCCGGCCTCCGCCTGGAAGCAATCTTCCAACCGCAGCGCGCGAGTAGAGGGGCGGCCTTCCGATACGGCGCGGCCTGAAACAACGAACTTTCACGAACCGCCGAGCGCCGTCGCGCCGTGCGGCTTTGAGCAAGCGCAGCTTTGCCGGAGTGTCCACATTTCGATAGCTGGGACCGCGAATTGTCAGGTCCGCGCTGACCGTCCGGCCTGCGCACGAAAATACCGAGTCCACGCGGTCCCAACGTTGTTGTCCGTCAGAGCGTTGGCGGTTATGGGCCCGCTGCGCCCCAGCCGCTTCGGTTTGAACAAGACGCACCACCCGAGTGCGGCAAAGGCACCGGCAAAGAGTACCCTCCTCATACAGGTAATTGCGCAAAGGCCAGCGCGGGCGCGCATCAACCTGGCGTCAAAGTCCTCGCATATGGAATCCGCCGTCCACATTGAGGACCTGCCCGGTCGAATAGTCGAGTAGTCCATCGGCCACCGCACGGACGGCCTTGGCGACATCCGAGCCTTCGCCCATGCGCGGCTGCGGCAGGAGCCCGCCAGCGATTCGCTCTTCGTACAGTTGCTCCACAGCCGCGATCATGTCCGTGCGGATGACGCCCGGCCGGATTTCAAAAACCTGTACGTTACTCTTGGCCAACCGTTGCGCGTACAGCGAAACCGACATGCTCAGCGCGGCCTTGGCCATGCAATACTCCGCCCGCGACGTACTTGCCGCGTACGCCGAAATCGAAGTGATGAACACGATGCGCCCGCTGCCTTGCTCGGCCATCCACTGTCCCGCCGCCTGCGTCAGAAAATGCGGACCCTTCAGGTTCGTTCCGATTAGTTCGTCGAAACTCTCTTCGCTCGCGTCCAACACGTCGCGCCGCTCGCGCTGCGGCATACCGGCGTTGTTCACCAGCAGGTCCAACCGCCCGTACTCTCTGCGCACGAAGTCCAGCAAATCCCGGCGGTCGTCCCGGCTGGCAATCTCGCATTGGAATACGGCGGCTCTGGTCTCGGCGGCCAGCGTCTCCGCCAAGTCTTTCCGGCCGCGGTAGGTCCCCACAACCTGGTGCGTCTTGGCCAACTCCACGGCGATCGCCCTGCCGATTCCCCGGCTGGCACCCGTCACCAGCGCCACGGGCCGCGACGCCGCCAACTCCGCATCGATCCCGGCCGTGATCTCCTCAAGCGTAAACACCTCGATGAAGGCGCGCCCGTTCACGAACACGGTCGGCGTTTTCACTACGCCCCGCGCGACGCCCTCCCGGACATCCGCGTCGACCCGCGCGGCGAGATCCTCCCGCTCCAGCCCGGCCAATACTTGAGCCGCGTCGACTCCGGCTTCCGCCGCGTACTCGCGAACCCGGTCCGGCAGCGTTTCGAGCGTCGTCGTCTTGATCCGGTTCAGAATGTACGTTCGCCAGCCGGCCGCCAGGCCACAGGCCACCTCGTCGAAACGCCTCGCCACGATGGCCGCCGGCTTTGCCCAAACATGCTTTCCCAGAGGAAAATCGCGATGAACGAATCGCACGCGGCCCCGGTATTTCGGGACTAGCGAGCCGTTCAACATCGCGTCGAATCGTGTGCAATCGCCGCACTGCAGGTTCGTATAAACGGTGAGGGTGACCATGCCAAATCACCATTCTTCCACACGCGCGGCTTATTCCTTCCGCCATTTCGTACGCGTATACGCCACCAGAAATCCGTTTCGTTCCGCGTTGCGTTGGGAGGCGCTGCCCGGCGCGGTGCCCATAACGGCCATTTCGCATCCCTGGGCCCACGCATGGCGGAGCCGGGCCGCCAGCAGCGCGTTTTGCGCTCCGCGTCCACGCGCGGCTGGCACCGTGGATGCTCCCGCCATGTGCGCCGCCGGACCGTGAATCGACAGCGACGCCGCGGCCACGGCATGGCCATCCAGGTAGGCCAGCCACGCCGTCGAGCCCGCCCGCCGCGCCGACACCCTGCCTAGATCCAGAAAGAAGTCCTTGTACTCCGGTGCCTCGGACATCCAGCCGTCCGCCGATACGCGCGCCCACGTGTCGTAGTCCTTCGGCCCGGCGATGCCAACGGTAATAGCCCCGGTCCACTCCGGCGTTTCGGAGCGCGGCCGGTACAGGACCGTCGATAGCTCCACCGGCGTGTAGCCGCGCCGGGCTAGTAGCGCGTAGGTGCCGACGCCGGCCAACGGAGAGACCTCCAGGTCCACCGCTGCGGCGCGAACCTCGAAGAAGCGCTCGATTCGCTCAACGATTGCCGCGGAGGCCGGTTCGAACAGTCCAAGCCCAAACGCCTGTGTGAGCGGCGAACCGGGGCCATCGAACAGCGCCCATGCGCCACCGATGCGTTCCCAACACGCTTCTCCGCCGCGGGCGTCGATGAAGGCCGCCGCGTTTTCCGCCTCCGCTCGCTCCAACTTCTGTGCCATTTCGTTCATATGTCCACGTGGGTGGCCCGCGCAGGGGCCACCCGTCTAGCAGTCTATAACGGCTCATTCTCAATTCTGTCGAGGGCGTTCGCAGCGCCGGCGCGAAAGGCAAGGCCACGGTGTCGATCCGCTGGACCTCAACCGGGCGGGGAGCCCTCCATACCAACGCTGCGCCGCCAGGCCGGAGTTAGGTCAACGACGGCAGCGCCCCGGCATACTTAGTAAGCCACAACAGAGCTTGACCAACAGGATAGCGGTCCTGTGCCTTCGTCTTAAACCCTTGCAAGCCCCTCAAATATGGGCCAATTACGATTCGATCGCCGCGATCAGCCGCGCGGCAGGTATCTTAGCCACGCAAGCCGGAATTGTCCGTGCAAACTTGTGTGAGAATATATCATCATTTCAACCAACGTAGAATAACACGGCTTCAGCACCACCTGCAAGTGGAAAATAGCGAAAGACTCTGCTACGCGCTGGCGTACTCGTCGTCCAAGCACGAGATAATCAGGAGTTCGCAGCCGGTCTCGGAGGTGATGTCGCCGTGCAGTGTCCCGGGCTCTGCTTTCTCATAGTCGCCGGCGAATAGATGCATGACCGGGTTCTCGCCCTGACGCACGTCGCCGCTCAGAACCAGACACTGTTCCGTGCCCAGGTGGCGATGCGACGGATACCTCGAGCCCGGCTCCAGCCGCAGAATCGACGTCAACATCCGTGTTTCCCGGTCGACGTGGAGCGTCTTGACCGTGACGCCGTCGTGTCCGGTGGGCTTCCATCGGCCGCCACCAAGTTTGAGGACCGATACGCCCGGTTCCGGTTGCAAGAACCCGCCGGGTCCGACGGCTTTCACGGCCGCCATCAGCCGCTCCTTGACCGCCGGCCTAGGCCGCGCGTCGAATAGCTCCGTTATCTTCTCGGCGGCCGATAGCGCTGACTCGGTCTCGCTGAGCGCCGTAGGGTTGCCCGCCGCCAGCAGACGTTCGAACTCGTCGCGCTCGGCGCCGTCCAGCGCGCCCATCGCGTAGAGTACTGCTTGCTCGCGAATCCGTTCAGGCGTGCTGGCCATGGTCCAATGCCTCCCTCAATTTAAGCATGCCCAGGCGAATTCTGGTCTTAACCGTGCCAAGCGGGACTCCAGTCTGTTCGGCGACCTCCGAATGGCTAAGCCCACCCCAGAACGAAAGCTGGATCATCCGGCGCTGCTCGGCCGGCAGCGCTTCCAGCGCCGTCCGCACCCGCACCTGGTCCTGCCGGGCGGCCACCGTGGACTCCGGCCCCGCGTCCGAGGAAACAGGTTCAAACCCTTCGGGCATCTCGCCGGTCATTCGGCGGCGCCGGGTTTGCAACGACCGCCAGCGGTCCAGCGCCCGGCTGCGCGCCATCATCGCGACCCACGCCGGTACCGCACAGCGGGCCGGATCGTAGCTCGACGCCAGTTTCCAGACCTGCTGGAAAACGTCCAACGTGATTTCTTCCGCCTCGTCAGGGTCCCTTAGAATTCGCAGGGCTATGGTGTGCACGTAACGGCTCGCTTCGTCGTAAAATTCGGACAACGCCCGGGAGTCGCCCCCAGCGATAGACAGCACGAGTTGCGACCACCGATCCGGCCCGGACACGGATTCCCTATTGCCGTGTACGCCCGCCGCTCCCTGGCTGGATTCACCCATCTGAAAATCTTTTTCAATGGGGCGCTAATCCTTCAGCGTCCCCATGTATGCAAGCATACCGCTCATTTCGGCGGGAGTGAACTTGTACGCGGGCATGGCCGTTCCCGGTGCGAACTTCTGCGGGTCGAGGAAGTGGCCTTCCATCCAGGCGCGGTCGCGCCGCGCCGCCACTCCGTTCAGCGGGGGACCGTTCCGCGCAACGGTTCCGTTCACCGAATGGCAAACGCCGCAATTGTACTTCATGAACACCTGGGCCCCTGCCACCGCATCGTGAGGCGCCGTCCCCAGGGAGCCGACGCTTTCGTCATCCAGCTTGCGCATCAAATTCGCAAGCTGGCGCCATTGGAGGTCGCGCAGGCCGGACTTGCCGCCCTGCTGCCGGAAGTGACCCACCAGCCAATCGCGATCCTCTCGCACGGCGATATCCGCCAGGTTCGGACCGGCTTTATTGTCTCCAGGCGTTGACCCATGGCACTGCCAGCATTGGGCCTGCCGGAAGCTGCCCACGGCCGCCATCTCTTCCGGGATAAAATTCTGCCAAGCTTCGCGGTTCGGCGTCGAACGTACGGCCGCCGCCGTTAGCCCCGCCCAGCCCACCGCGGCGAGCAGTACAATTCCGATTGCCAGCGTCCGCTGGCGCAGCTTTTCGGCCGCGCCCCGGTCGATAAATGGAGTCAGGAACAGCAGGCCGACGGCGATTCCGGGCAGTACCATTGATCCCACGATCTCAAGCGGTCCTTCGAAGAATTTCAGGATTTGGAAAAGGAACAGGAAGTACCACTCGGGGCGAGGAATGTAGGTTGTGTCGGTGGGATCCGCGATCTTTCCGAGGGGCACCCGGACCAGCAGTGCCATCAGGAAAAGAATCGTGAACATAATGAACACGGCCACGGTGTCTTTGAAGACCTGGCCGGGGTAGAACTTTACGGCCGGGGCGGTCTCGACCGGCGCTGGCGCCACGCCGTGCTTGCGGACCAGGAAGACATGGATGGCAATGAGAATGAGCGTCACCGGCGGCAGCAACAAGACGTGCGCGGCGTAGAATCGCGCGAAGGTCTGCACACCGATCTGCCCGTTGTCGCTGCCCATCAGGTGCAGCAGGTACGGCCCCGCCACCGGAGCCTTGGCCGTGATCTGGGTCGTCACAACCGTGCCCCAATAGGCCCGGTTATCCCAGGGCAGCAGGTAGCCCGTCAGTCCAAAGCCCAGGGTGATCAGTAACAGCACCACGCCCATCATCCATGTGGCCTCGCGTGGCTTTTTATAGGCTCCCCACAGAAACACCTGGATCATATGCAAAACCACCACCACAATCATCATGCTGGCGCCCCAGTGGTGCAGACCTCGGATCAGCCGCCCGCCGGTCAGCTCCGTCAGGATGAAGCGAAGGCTGGCGTGCGCGTCTCCAGGCGTTGGGGCGTAGTTCAGCGATAGCAGTATTCCCGTCACCGCCTGAATCAGAAAACAGAACATCGCGACGCTGCCGAACACTTGGTGCCAGCCGCTCGACGCCGGAATATCCTCATACAAAAAATGCTTAATGGCCGACTCAATGCCGGTTCGTTGCTCGAGCCAATCGATAACGGATCGCAGCATGACTAGCTCTCCTTCGACTCGCGTACTTCGCCCAACAGCACTTTGCCTTCGGCGATTTTGACGTCAAAGCGGTCCAAAGGCCGCGGCGCCGGTCCGCCTAGTACCTTGCCATCGGTGCTGAATGCCGACGTGTGGCACGGGCAGACGAAGTGCTTTTCGTTCGTGCTCCAGCTCACGGCGCAGCCTAAATGCGTGCAGACTGGGGAAAACGCAACCACCTGCTGGTCGCCCGTTCGAATCACCAGCGCGGCCGCTTTCTCCGTCACGAATTTCCAGCCGTCTCTGCGCTCCCGGTTGAAAATGATCTGCTCGGGTTGATTCATCGGCAGGTTTGTCAGGTCGGCGGCTTCGATCCATACCTCTTTCCGGCGGGCTTTTCCGGGCAGCAGCAGATAGCCGGCGGCGGGCAATCCCAGTGCGGCGGTTATCGCCCCCATTAACCCAAAGATCGCCCCAACCAGGAAGCCTCTTCTCAACTCTTGTTCGTTTTGCAATTCAGGCATGTGACTCCACTCTAATCGACGCATCCGGGATGCGGGTGTTAAATCAAGGCTCTCCGCAGACGATCGGTAAGCGTTTTCTCACTTGTTAATCGATTCTCGTTTTCGGCCGGGTCGGACCGCAAATTGTACAGGGCGTTTTCGTTGTGGAACCCCTCCACGTACTTGTACTGTCCGTCCCAAACCAGACGCCACTCTTCCAACGCGGAGTACAGCAGCTCCCGGTGCCTGCGAGCCCTGCCGTTTAAGACGTTGCGGAGCGACTTTGCCTCCATGGAGGGCGTCACACCGGCGCCCGCGTAGTCGAGAAAGGTAGCCCCCACGTCGATCAGACTTGCCAAGGCATCCGTCCTGGCGCCTTTCCCCGCGTCCAAGCCGGCGACGATGAGCGGTATGCCCGCCGACGCCTGATAGGGCACGTGCTTCGCCCAGCGGTTGTGGTCGCCAAGCATCTCCCCGTGATCGGACGAGAATACCACCATGGTGTTCTCCAACTCTCCCCTTCGGTCCACTTCCGCGAGTAGTTCACCAACCAGCCGGTCGATATTTTCACACATCGCCGCGTAGTTTTGCCGGATCGCGATGTGGGTCTTGGCGTCATATTCGGTGTTGCGGTTCGGCTGCGGATACTCGCGCCCGCGTGCCTTACTCTCCATGGCGCCCGTGATGTCCATCGGGTTATGCGGCCCGGTAAAGTTAACAACTAAATGCCAGGGCTTGCCGTGCGGCGCCCGGCCCAACAGTGCCTTGGCGTTCTCGGCGATCCAGTTGTCGCAATAGGCGTCGTCGGGAAGGGGAGTCGGATAGGTAGCCGCATACCTTTTCCGGCCGCGCATGTCCTTGATGTGTACCGCAGCCAGGCTTCGCCTATGCAGCATCGCCATATAAGGATCGGTGGGGCGCGCCTCGCCCGCTCGAACGGCGTCCATCTTTCCGGCGTTATCGATGGCGTCGCTGAACCCCCAGTCCCCGGTCAGCCGCTTCCCGTCCAGACCCCAGTCCAGCGTCTGTTTGTGCAGATCGATTTTGCCGCAACCCATCACGTAATACCCGGCGGCACGCAGCTTCTGATAGTACGTGGGCAGGGTCAAGGGGTAGTTGTCTTTGTTCGACGCCACGCCGCAATTCTTGTACTCTCGTCCCGAAGCCAGGCACGCCCTCGACGGCGCGCACAACGGCGAGGCGCACAGAACGCGGGAGAATTCCGTGCCCCGGCGGGCCAGTCCCGCGATATTCGGCAGCCGCAGCGGGACCGACGGATTCGAAGGCAGCCAATCCGGGCGCCACTGGTCGGGCAGGAGGAACAGGAAATTTGGCTGCCGTCGCGACGCCTGAACAAAAGGCGCCGAGAGCATCGCCCGGCGCGAGGTCATCCGCCCAGTATAGAGCGTTCCTTCCGGCCTACACACGTCCGCGTTCGACCCGCAGATTGTTGGTGACGGAAAACACGCCGGACACACCGTTCGCCATCAAGTTCGCGACGTTCCGGTCAATCTCGTTGGCCACAACGCCTTCCAGAGTCACGCCGCCGTTTTTCACCAGAATCCGTATGGATGGATTGGCGCCCAGCGCGTACCGGTTTAACCCGTTAGCCCCATATACGGCCCTGGCGACGGCCAGCCGCAGGCGATCATCGTAGGGCGACAACGGCAGGACTTCAATCTTGTTCACAATGTTTCGGACACCCTCCAGCCGCGCCACCCGGTTCGCCGCGTCGCTTTTGAGCGTTGGCCGGATAACATGACCCGAAAGGTACAGCGTCTCACCGTCCAGGCGGTAGCCGAGATTGTCGAAAACCGACAGGAATGGCAGCGCAAGCAGCTCGGTGCGAACCTTCTTCTGGATTCGGTCCTCCGGGTTCGCGGCGAATGCCATGCCGGCGATCGCCAGCGTCAAGATTGTGGATTTCAGTGTGCGTTTCATTTTCGTCTCCTGCCCATAAGACGCGGAAACGGCCGGCGCGGATTTCACGGGAAACAGGCATTTACAAAACTTTGACAACGCCCGCAAATACGCGTGCGATCAAGACCTGAGCGACTCACCGCATCCGGCCATATTTCTTCATCGCTTCCACAACCCGCGGCCCTGGCAGCCCAAATACGCGCAGCCCATCCACTCCCGTCGTGACCCGTGGCGCCGCCAGCATGGCATTCACAACCGCTTCTTCCGTCGCGTCGATTGTCGCCCGGAAGACCGGGTCGATCCAGTCGTTCGGCACCATCTCCAACTTCGCCATCTGCTCCGCGCCGCCCGCCCCGGCATTCGCGGTCGAGAACGCCAGGAATAAGTCACCCGACCCGTTCCCCGCCCAACTGCCGAGCTTTCCCAAGCCCATGCCAACTCGCCGGGCAATCCGTTTCAATTGATGTGCCAGCAGCGGCGCGTCCGTCGCCACCACCACGATAATGGACCCTCGCCCGGCGTCCGCGGCCTCCCGCGCCGTATCCCGGCTCCCCGCCTGCGCGGATGTGCACGCCGGCACCCAACGAAGCCACGGCCGTGTTTGCGGCAGCGTCGTGCACGAGCGGAGATCGGTAATCTCCCGTCCCACAGGCACACCCAGGATATGTAGATCGCCCCCATAGTTGCACTGCACGAGCACGCCCACGGTGTACGACTTGCCCCCCACGTGAATCACCCGCGACGAAGTCCCGATGCCCCCTTTGAATCCGTTGCATTTCATCCCTGTTCCGCCGCCCACCGCCCCTTCTTCCACTGCACCAGTTTTGGCTGCGTCCAGCGCCGCCCAGGCATGTTCCCTTGTCACATGCTGACCATTGGCGTCGTTCATAGAGTCGAACGTCTCGGCAACAATCGGATAGGTAAAGACGAACTCCCGGCCCCGCGCGATCTGCCAGTGAATGGCTGCATCCCGCACAACCCCCACGCTGTGCGTCCCCGTCAACAGAATTGGACCTTCCAGGAATCCGGATTCCTCGATCCAATTCACCCCCGTCATGTCTCCGTTGCCGTTTTGATTGAAGGTCGCCGCCATCACGAAATCCCAGTTCCCGCGCGGCCGCGGCAGTATCGCCGTCACCCCCGTTCGCACCGGTCCCTGCCCCGGAATTAACCGGCCCTCGCCACTGACCACCGTCGTATGGCCGACGGCAACCCCGGCAACGTCAGTGATCGCGTTTTGCGGCCCCGGCGTGCCGTCAAACGGGATTCCCAGTGCGCGCCCGCGAGGGTTCTGCGCCCACAAGCAACCACTGACGCCGGCAAGCAAGAGCGTCGTTCCGGCAAGCAACTGAAAGGTCGGCATGAGTGCAGAATATACTACGCCCGCCGGCCCTACACTGCATCGCTTCGGCTACAATCTCGATTGGAATATATGGTACTCACCACGCAGGAACTCATTCAATCGCTTCGGAACGAGATCCGGATTCTCGTCCACCTTTGCGGCAAGGCCGCGCCCGAGATGCTCGATTACCGTCCGACACCGGCGCAGCGCAGCTTGATCGAACTCGTCCGCTACTTGACCATCATGGGACCGGTATTGGTGCCCTCGGTCAAGGCCGGCTCGTTCCTCGTCGACCAGTGGAACGCAGCCGAGACCGCTTCCAAGTCTTTGGATTTCGACGCTGCTGTCAAGAGTCTTGCCTCCCAGGCAGAATTCTATGCCTCGGCCCTGTCCGCCTTCACCGTCGAGGAAATGCGCGGTGAGATCGAGTTGTTCGGAACAAAAGCCAGCCGCGGTCAGCATTTGGTCAGCATGGTACTGTGCGGCCACGCCGCCTACCGCACACAGTTGTTCTGTTACCTGAAGGCCGCGGGCCGCCCGGAGTTGAACACGATGAATCTTTGGGCGGGCGTCGACGGGGCGATGTAGCGGCCTAGAACCGGTCGCCGGTCTTCGAGAGCCACTGTTTCATCAGGCGGCGATGTTCCTCGAGCACCGGTCCGCCCTCCGGCCTGCGCGCCAGATTATAGGTCTCGCCCGGATCGGTCTCCAGGTCGAAGAGCTGCTCCGGCCGTGCGCCCGAATTGAACCGGACGTACTTATAGCGTTTCGTCCGCAGCATCCGGCCCTCGCGTTCGGCGATTTCGTAGCGCAGTTGGCTGGTCACGAAGAGCCGTTCCGCCGGCGCCAGAAGATCGATGCCGCGCATATCCTCCGGCGCAGGCAAGGCGGCAAGGGCGCACAGGGTCGGAACGACATCGGTGAGCGTGGCCAATCGCCGGTCCACCCGACGCGCCATTCCCGGTCCCGAAACGATCAGCGGTACCCGCAGCGATTCTTCGTAGAACGAGGCCTTTTGCGCCCAGCGATGCGCGCCCATGCCTTCGCCATGATCGCTGGCGAATAGGACGTGGGTGTTTGCCGGATCTATCGCAGCCAGCACCTTCCCGATCTCCGCGTCCACCTGTTCCACCATCCGGTAGTAATCGTGATGGTACTGGCGCATGTCATCTGGCTTCCAGTTCGAAGCGATGCCAACGGCTTTCGACATCAGGTCGTAACCCGCGGTGCGGTGATACTGAATGGCCTCGGGCTCATCGGGATCCACCGCCATGTTGCCCGGCGTGTGCGGATACCGCTCGACCGCGGCGTGACTGCCTGCGCCCGGATGCTGCCGGATCCAGTCGCAGATATCGTGCGGATTCATGAAGCTCGCCACCAGCAGAAACGGACCCTTCGGGTTGCCGCGCAGCCACTCCGCACAGGCGTTCGAAAGCGGAGCGTCCATATCCTTGCCCAGCGCGGAGCCGCCAGCGATCTTGGTGAATCCCGTCATGCCGTCGAATGCCTTCGGCAAATGCCACTTGCCGCCATAGGCCGTGTTGTATCCGGCGGCCCGGAAAATTTCCCCCATCGACGCCATACCCGGCGCGATCGGTCCGCCATTGCCCATCACCCCCGTTTCGTGCGGCATGCGGCCAGTGAAGATCGACGAGCGCGACGGTGAGCAAACCGGATATGGACAGATGGCATTGGAAAACGTCACACCGCGCGCGGCGATGGAATCCATGGCCGGCGTGCGCAGCCACGGATTCCCCGCACCGCTCCAAGCGTTGTGCGTCTGCTGGTCCGTAAGGATCACGACGATGTTCGGCCGCGCCGCCTGCATGGAGGTTAGCGCCCCGGCCACAAGTTCTCTGCGAGTTAGACTCACAGTTCCACGTTTCGCGCGCTGTGATTCCACACCGCGCGCCGGCCATGTTTCAGCGACAAGTTGGCGAGTTGCACCACAAGCGCCGCCTGGAAGCCCAGCTCCATCGGCGCCGTTGGCCGTTTCCGCGTTCGCACGCACTCCAAGAAATTGCGGACATGTAGCTGGGTGGCGAATCCGAAGCCGCGAGCGGATTGCCGCTCCAGCAGGACCTCGTCCTCTTTTCCGGCCGCATGGACTTTGCAGTTTTCCCGGCCTATATCCATGCGCGCCTTGTCGCCATCCAACTGGTTCAATTGATCGTTGCGCGATTGATAGCGCATCGCGGCGTAATTGATTGAAAAGACGCCGATGAAGTCTTCCGGATACTCGGCCGTCACTACCACCGACTCCGGCGTATTCACGTCCGCGCGATGCGGCCGGTTCGCCGACGCAGTCACTGCTCTCGGATACGACGCGTTCATCAGCATGTGGATGCCGTCGTAGACGTGTGCGCCCTGGTCGGCGACGATCCCGCCGGCGTACTCCGAATAGAACCGCCAGTTCCGGAACCGGCCGGCGTCGAATGCATGTTTGGCCGCCGGACCCTGCCACTGCTCCCAGTCGAGCTTGCCCTCCAGCTTCGGCGCACCGGCGTTCAGGTAGTTGTTCAGCCACCAACTCCGGATCATCCGCACGCTGCCTAGCGTGCCGGCTGCCACGATTTCGCGCGCCTGAATATAGAGGTCGTAGGAACGGCGCTGCATGCCCACCTGGACAATGCGGTTCGATCTCCGCTCCGCTTCGACAAGCTCCACGCCCTGCTCAGGAGTCTGACACAGCGGCTTTTCGACGTACACGTCCTTGCCGGCGGCCATCGCGTCCAGCACCATCCGATGGTGCCAATGCTCCGGCGTCGCGATCAGCACGGCGTCGATCGCCGGGTCGTCCAGCAGTTTGCGATAGTCGCGAACGGCCTGCGCGCCCTTCGCCTTGGATAGCGCGTTTTCCAGATTGGGTTCGTAGACGTCGCAAATGGCGGTCACCTGCACGTTGGGATCTTTCTGGAATTCGGTCATCACATAGGTGCCGCGTCCACCTGCGCCGATGACGCCGAGGCGCACGCGATTCATCGCTTGAAGAGAGAGTAAGAACGAACGGCGGAGCATACGGAATATCATAGTAGGCAATGAAAGCTCTACTTCTGAAGGAATACATGAACCTCGAAGTGACCGACTTTCCGGAACCGGAAATCGGCCCTGAGGACATTCTGGTACGCGTCCGCGCGTGCGGCATCTGCGGCAGTGATATTCACGGCATCGACGGCTCTACGGGCCGCCGCATTCCGCCGTTGGTGATGGGTCACGAAGCGGCCGGCGTTGTCGCCAAACTCGGCAGCCAGGTGGAAGGCTGGGCGGAAGGCGACCGCATCACGTTCGATTCGATGATCTCGTGCGGCAAATGCGACTTCTGCACCTCCGGCCATCGCAACCTCTGCAACAACCGTATGGTGCTCGGCGTCTCCTGCGGCGACTATCGCCGCCACGGCGCCTTCGCCGAGTACGTCGCCGTTCCGGCGCGCATCTGTTACAAGTTGCCGGACGCACTGCCGTATGAGCACGCCGCATTAATTGAAGCCGTCTCGGTCGCCGTGCACGCTGTCGATATCACGCCGGTGAGGCTGGGCGATACAGCCGTTGTAGTAGGCGCCGGCATGATTGGGCTCTTGACGATTCAGGCCGCGATCAACGCCGGCTGCACCACGGTCTTCGCAATCGACCTGGACGACGCGAAGCTCGCGCTGGCCAAGAAACTTGGCGCCGCCGACGGATTCAATCCGAAACATTGCGACGCGGCCGCCGAAGTGGTCAAGCGTACAGGCGGCAAGGGCGCCGACATTGTGTTGGAGGCCGTTGGAGCAACCGAGCCGGTGAAGACCGCACTGGCCGCTGTTCGCAAGGGCGGCACCGTGACGCTGATCGGGAACATCACGCCGAAAATCGAGCTGAACCTCCAGTCCGTTGTGACCCGCGAGGTCCGCCTGCAGGGCACCTGCGGATCGAATGGCGAGTATCCGGCCTGCATCGATCTGCTGGTGACGGGACGAATCAAGGTGAACGAAATCATCAGCGCGAAGGTTTCGCTCGACGACGCGCCCAGCGCCTTCAACCGGCTCTACAACCATGAGCCGAATCTGATGAAAGTGATTGTGCAGCCGTAATGAATCCGACTCCCTATTTCAATTTGACCGGCCGCGTTGCCGTAGTTACTGGTGCAAGCCGCGGGCTGGGCCAGTATTTTGGCCGCGCCCTGGCGAAGTCCGGCGCGGACCTCGTCGTCACCGCGCGTAAGGAGGAAGACTGCGATGCGTTTGTGAAGGAGATTGAGGGCTTGGGCCGGAAGGCCGTGCCCGTCGCTCTCAACGTCCGGGATTTCGACAGCATCGTGAAGTTCGCCGATGAAGCCGAAGCGGCTTTCGGCAAGATCGATATTCTGGTTAACAACGCCGGTTGCAACGTTCGCAAGCCGGCCGTAGAGATCTCCTGGGACGAGTACAATACCGTCCTGGAGACCAACTTGCGCGGCACCTTCTTTGTCGCGCAGCAGATCGCCAAGAAGATGATTCCGCGCGAGTACGGACGGATCGTCAATATCGGTTCCGTCACTAGCGTCTTCGGCTACGCCGGCATCGCTCCCTACTGCGCCTCCCGGGGCGGCGTCAAGCAGTTGACCATGGCTTTGGCCGACGAATGGGGTAAGAACGGAATAACCGTGAACTGTCTGGCGCCCGGCTGGTTCCGTACCGAGCAAAACAAGGTGCTGTATGAGAACGCCGAGTGGCTCGACTACTTGAAGGACCGCATTCCGGTGAAGCGCCCAGGTCAGCCGAACGACCTGGACGGCGCCGTCGTGTTCCTCGCATCCGAGGAGAGCCGCTACGTCAGCGGCCAGACTCTGCTGGTGGACGGCGGCATCTCAACGGGCGCCACCCGCGCATCGGTGCAGCCGAAGTAGGTTAGTTCTCCACGTAGATGTTGTGACCGGAGTTCGTCGTGCGCGGGACCGTGATGGCGTTGCCCTGCGCGTCCCGCACGATGACTCCGATCCGATGCAGACCATTGGTAAACAGGCGGGTATCAATAGCCGCCTCGAAGCCGATGTTCGGGCACGCCGTGACGTTGGACAGGTTTTGGCAGACGTCCGGCCGCGGCAGGCCATATGTCGCCGTACCGCGAGCGATGCCATCGACAATCACCGTCACGTCGAGAATGCGGCCATCCGGATCATAGGCATGGCCGGCCACACGAATGACGCCGCGTACCCGTTCCAGGTTCAAGGGCGAGGTCATTACTCCAACCGGCGGGGTCTGCGCCGGGTTGTCGACATTGATCGGAATCGGATCGAACAGGGTGAAGCGGCCGCCCTCGTCGAGGACCCGCAGTTGCAGCTTGTGCGGGCCGTTGGTCAAAGTAGGATTACCGGAAGTGGAAAGTACCGTCGCAAGGAATCCGGCGTTCGGGCAATTTGGGGAAGTCGCGCTCGCGCAGACGTCCGGACGGGACAGCCCGTAACGCGCTCTTGCGTGGACGACGCCGTCCACCAGAATGTCCACAGCCGTCACGCGGGCCAGCGGTGTGTAGGCGAATCCACGGACGGTAAACCCGCCCGATACCGTCGCGCCGCCGGCCGGCTCGTCAATACCGGCAACGGCTGGCGAAGCCAATCCCGGTTTCAGGGTAAACTCCGCTGGTGTCTCCGGAAAGTTTGTGAACCCGCCCCGGGCGTTTACGGCACGATACTGCAGCGTGTGTCTCCCTGGGCGCAGACCGAGGGCGCTGGCGTTGCCCGCATACAGAAAACCGGCCCCGGGACAATTCGGAAGACGGCGCTCCGCGCACACATCCGGCCGCGGAATGCCCGTAGCGGCGCGTCCAACAAATCGCCCGTCGATTAGGACGTTAACCGACGAGACAAATGTAGCTGGGTCGTAAACCACGCCGCGCAGTTGAAACAGGTCATCGATTTCGGAGGCGGGTTCTAGTTCCACCACCGGGTCCGAGGAGTGGCCGCGCGAGGGCAGAAACGTCGCCGTCGGGGCGTTGTTAAAGTTGACGCGCTGGTCGAGCAGGAACGGGACTGCGAGATTGTCCCGTGTGCCCCGCGAGATCCCAGCCGTCGGCGCAGTTGCCGAAGCGTCGCACCCATTGAATACCTGGGGGTTGATCAGGTTCTGATTACCGGCGCCATATTGAAAACGGATGCGGCCGTCGTCGAACAAGGTAGCCGCGAAATTGATGGCCTCTACCGGCGCCGTGAGATCTAGCCCGGCGGTGTTTGGTGCCGTTTCGCCCGCCCATCGGAATGTGACGGAGTCTCCGGCGCGGCTCACGAAAACGCCTTGATTCTCCTGGGCCGAGCCAAGCGTGCGCATTCGCATCCAAAGCGGGGCGATCGCCGCTATCTCGCGAAGCCCGGAGACGTCGGTGCACGACGGGACGAGACCCGTGTCCAGTTGAATCAGGCCGTTGTTCGTGACAATCACCTCCCGGAAAAGCCGGTCGTGAAACGGAAAATCGAACGGAAGTTGAAAACGGACCGACGCACCGGCAACTGGCGAGGTCAGCGGCAAGGCTTGTTCATTGAGAAACCGGAACGGTATGCCGGAGGCGTAGGTGATCAGATATGGCTGCCGGGCGTCGATGAATTTCGAAACCTGCCGGAACCCGCCGGCCGCGTCGCTCGTATCGTTGTAAAAGACTGTCAGGCTATCGGCGTGAATAATGGATAGGACACTATTCCGGTGAATCGCTTGCCCCACCGGGGTTGTGAAGAGGGTGCCCGTATAGAGTTCCCCCTGCCTGCGCAACGTCACGACTTCGAAATCGCCGCTTGAGGAGAGGACCTCCACATCCAGGGTCGGGCCGGTTGCGTTGCCATCTTGCACCGAGATGCGTACGGTGTCGCCGGTGGAAAGCGTCGTTGCGCCAGCGGAAATGCTGCCGGTATTCGATGGACGATCGAACGATGGGGTAACGACGATCGAATCGGCGCTGGCGCTATAGGCGTGCACGCCCAAGCCGCGCTTGGCAAACGCCTCCCAGATCTGCGACTGGCTTTCCCCCCGGAAGTTCACGCGGTCCGCCAGCAGAATTCCATCGCGAAGATCGACCATCGATGGGCTGGGTATCGCTAACTTCATGCCATCCAGCACGATCAGGCGTAACCGCCGCCGCCCCTCGCGTTCCCCAAATTGGCGAATGAGATTGGCGCGCGTCTCCCACAGAGCCATCATCCAGATTCCGCCGTCGTTGTGAATCTGCGGAGCGCTGATTGCGCGGCCCAGGTCGGCGTAGGTAAGCGGATTCACCTCCATGTTGGTCGAGTACGGGCGCGAGCGAATGCCGACGCCAAACGTGTTGTAAAGGTACTCGCCGTAAGGATAGATGCCGTCCGGCGGCGCACCCTCCGGCGTCAGAAATTCTAATGCCCAGAAGTCGGAAAACGCCTCATTCATTGAACCGCCCTGATGTCCGCGCAAACCGCGCACGAGCCGGAACGTCACGCCGTGCGTGTACTCATGGAAAAGTGTCTCCGTTGAATACGCGCCGTCAGCCCAGCGGCCCGGTGAGGAGCCGAGATACATGCCGATCATCGCTTCCGAGCCGTCCGTCGTGCTGCGCGTCGTGTAGAACGCATTGTTCGTATTGGCGAGCCCGGATCCGGAGGCGGCCCCGAAATGCGCGTGCGCGTAGAGAGGGTCGCCGCCCACACCGCCCTTGCCGAAATTGTCCATTTGGTAGTTGCCGGCGGCTTCGTCAAAACCGATCACGTAGAACAGATCGTGGATGCGATTCACCCAGTAGAAGAGGTTCGCCGCGGCGGCATCCGGGAAGGTGGTTGGAGAAGGCGCGCCTGGGCCGAGTTGCAGCGGATACTGAAAGTCGCGCGCGGGCGAGCGCGGCGAATAGAGGTCGCGCGAGAGCAGGATTCCCAGCACGTTCACGCCGGTTACGGTGTTGTTCCCGGCCGTGGTGTCGCCGGAGATCCAGCCCCGCGGCGATGCGATGGGGTCGCCGCTGAACGCTACCAGTTCCCGTTCGACGTACGCCGGCTCACCGCCGAGCTTCTCACCCGGATTCGGCGTTGGCTGCGGGCTGCGGCGTGTATAGACGAGACCGCGTGGCGTGGGCACGGCGCTCTGGAAAAATGTGAGCGGCTGTTTCTCGAGTGGCGTGAAGGTCTCCGCGTCCACCACTGTTTCAAAGTTCGAGACGCCGTCTTCCGCCGTGGCGACGAACACGAAGGCCGGTTGCAGCGCTCCGCGAATCGGGTACCAAACGGGTGTGCCCGTCACTTCCCCCAGCGCGCTTCCTGTGGTGAATCGAAGATGGCCTTCCTTTGTGTGGCCGAGCGAGGCCAACTGCGACTCCCGTGCCAGAACGGGATTGATGTGCCGGATCGCCGCGCTAGCGGCGGCGCGAACATTGCTGAGGTTCGGCCGCGTCACGTTCGCTCCGGGTGCCTCCCGCAACGCGCCGCCCTGGTTCAGAACTTTCCCGTCGCGATCGATGTTCACTACATACTCTGTGTTGTAGACATCGAGTCCCTGAAACTGCTGGCGATACACCAAGTGAGTCACGCCGTTGTGTTCCGTCCGGTACTCCTTGTGCAAGTACACGCCGGCCAACGCCTGTCCGGAGAGATTGAATTGCCCGGCAAATTGCTGGGCCGGCGGCGCGGCCGATAGAGTGATAACCGTTACGAATAAAGACCTCAGCATCAGCATTGTGCAATTAGGATATGGCACTTTGTCCGTTGAAGCAATCAATCCAGAGCCCGGTATCAGCGGCGGAGGACCGCTATGTACCCAGTAGCGATAAAATTTTCTCGCGGTAGGTCCGGCTCAGCGTCAATTCCGTTCCGTCTTTCAGCAGCACCACGTACTCTCCATGGAACCACGGACGTAACTCCTTAATTCGGTCGGCGTTGACGATAGTCGAGCGGTGAATCCGCAAAAACTTTCGGCTGTCCAGCCGGCTCTCCAGCGAGTTCATCGTCTCTCGGATCAAATGCGTATCTGTGGCGACGTGCAGGTTGACGTAGTTGTCCGCGGCTTCGATCCAGTCGATGTCCTCCTGCCGTACAAAGAAGACCCGGCCGGGCGTCTTGATGGCGAATCGTGCCGGTTCCTGGTTCCGCTGGCGGATCTCGTTGAGCAGGTTCATCAACTTCTCGTTGTTGTTCTCTCGCGAGGTCAATTGTTTGCGCGCACGTTCCAACGCCTTGTCGAAGCGGGCCTGATCGAACGGCTTCAACAGGTAATCGAACGCATGATACTCGAACGCGCGCAGAGCATACTCGTCGTAGGCGGTGACGAAGATCACCATCGGTATCTTCTCGGGAGCCAGCGACTCCAGCAGCGCGAACCCGTCCAGGCCGGGCATCTGCACGTCGAGAAAGAGCAATTCCGTATCGTTGTCCTCAAGAAACTCCAGGCCTTGGCGTGAGTTCTCGAATTCGGCCATCACTTCGAAATCGGGTGCATGGGTCAGCATCCGTCGAATGCGCTGGCGCGCCAGTCGCTCGTCGTCGATGATCACGGTTCGGATTGTCTGTAATTGCATTGTGGTCATGGGTTAATCACCTATCACCGGCGCGGCTTCCGGGTTCGATTCGCAAAGCTCGCCGGGACGCGGTTTTAGACGAAGGGGCACGCGCAAGGTCACTTCAAAACCGCCCTGCGGAATGCGGTGCAGGTCGATGCGGTGGTCACCGCCATAGATACGGGTCAGGCGGCTGCGCGTGTTGTTCAATCCAACGCCCTCCCGTAAGGGTTGGTCCAGGTCGAGCGCGGTTCGCTGGGGGCCCGGTCCGTTGTCGGTCACGCGCATGGCCAGCCGGTCTTCCTCCCGCCGGCAGACGATCTTAAGAACGCCCGCTCCGGCGTTCTTCGAAATGCCATGCTTGAGCGCGTTTTCGACGATGGGCTGCAGGATTAGATTGGGCACGCGAACGTCCATAACCTCCGGATCGACGGTCCACTCTACGGATAAACGATCTTCGAAGCGCATTTGTTCAATTTCCAGGTAGCGTTTCAGGAAATCGATCTCTTCCGAAAGCGGCACTTCCGGAACACCCACGTGTTCGAGTGTCATACGCAGGAAATCGCTCAACCGGACAATCATCGATTCGGCGCGGCGCGGATCGTCGTGAATCAATTCCGAAATCGAGTGCAACGTGTTGAAGAGAAAGTGGGGATGCAACTGCATCTTCAGCGCGGCGAGCTGCGCGGTGGCTAGCTTGGCCTCCAGTTGCGACGCCCGCAATCGGCCGTCCTCATACCGGCGGTAGTACTCGAACGTGTGGTGGCAGATGGCCACGATTAAGTAATGGAGGGTCCCAAAATCGACCGCCCGGAAAACGGATTTGACGAAGTCCGCACCACTCTTCGGAACCATACTGGGGGCTACCAGCGGCAACGCCGTGAAGTCCCAAATCGCCTTCGTCGCGATGGCGAGCGTCACGGCGGCCAAGAAGTGGACTACTACGTTGCGCCTTGACTCTCCCCGCCCAACTGGAAATTTGCGGCTGAGGATCAATACCAGCGGTGTCGCCGCCGCCCAGATCCAGGTGAACGACATCTCGTAGAGGGCGGCGTCGCGCCAGCTCATCTCCTTGCCGTAGAGCATGGAGCGGTAGTGAACAACGGCCGTATTAAATAGACCGTACGCCGACCAAAGTCCGAAAATGAACCAAAATCGATTTTGCAAGTGAGTACCCCAAGCCGACAACTACTTTGCCAGATTGCGCTGGCGGTTCGCTCGTAGCCCACGAGCTACTTGCATGTTACAAACGCTCCCTACAGAGGTTGTCTGTTGGGGAAAGGGTCTCCGCAGGGAGCGTTGGGGTACATTTAAAACCAGTGTGCCCGTCCGCTTCGAATTTGCTGACGGGAATGGGGTGAGTTGCGGTCCGGAGGGGCGAGCTACACCAGGCAGCCGGTTACCATGGGGACATGAGTAGCGTCATGAAGGCCCTGGTGAAGCGTGAAGCGGCCCCTGGGTTGTGGCTCGAAGAGATTCCAGTCCCCGAAATGGGGATCAACGACGTCAAGATCCGGGTGGATCGCGCGTCGATCTGCGGCACGGATGTACACATCTACAAATGGGACGAGTGGGCCCAGAAGACCATTCGCGTTCCCATGGCGATTGGCCATGAGTTTGTCGGCGAAGTGGTGGCCGCCGGGGCGAACGCCGGCGACTTCACGCCGGGAATGCTGGTGAGCGGCGAAGGCCACGTGGTCTGCGGGCGGTGCCGGAACTGTCTGGCCGGCCGCCGGCATCTGTGCGCGCACACCAGCGGCGTTGGCGTAAACCGTCCCGGCTGCTTTGCCGAGTACATTGTTCTGCCGGTATCGAACGTCTGGCACCACGATGAGCGAGTGGACCGGGATGTCGCGTGCATCTTTGACCCCTTTGGCAACGCGGTGCACACCGCCCTTTCTTTCCCGGTCTTAGGCGAGGATGTTCTGGTCACCGGCGCTGGACCCATCGGCATCATGGCCGCGGCCGTGGCCGTGCATGCCGGTGCGCGCTACACGGTCATCACGGATGTAAATCCGTACCGCTTGGAACTGGCGCGAAAGCTCGGTGTGACACTAGCCGTCAACCCCTTGGAGACCCCATTGGAAGAGGTCCAGAAGTCGCTTGGTATGACCGAGGGCTTCGATGTTGGCCTCGAGATGTCAGGAAATCCGGCGGCGTTCCGGAGCATGTTGGCCAACCTGGCGCACGGCGCGAAGGTGGCCATGCTGGGTATTCCGGCCGGCGGCGAGATGTCTATCGACTGGAACACCGTGATCTTCAACATGATCACCATCAAGGGCATCTACGGGCGCGAAATGTATGAAACTTGGTACAAGATGACCGTCATGCTCCAATCGGGCCTGAACATCCAACCCGTGATCACCCACCGCTTCCCGTACACCAACTACCTGGAGGGCTTTGAACTGATGGCCAGCGGCAAGAGCGGAAAGATCGTACTGGATTGGCGTGTCTAGACGCGCAGCCCATGCCTTCAAGCGACGCCTCAACCACAACGCCATCCTCGGCCACGAACCGGTACAGCGCCACCGCCCCGGCGCCCGCGAGGAAATCTCGTCGGTTATCTTATCGCGGCTGTAACCGGCGGCGAGATCGCGCGTATGTACCGTAATGCTCGCCGATCTGCGTTTCGCCATTCGCACGCTCCTGCGCAGCCCGCTGTTCACCACGGTCTCGGTGCTGTCGCTGGCGTTGGGGATCGGCGCCAACACGGCCATCTTTACCCTGATCGATCAAATACTGCTGCGGAAACTCCCGGTCTGGAATCCAGACTCTCTCGTAATGCTCTATCAACGCGGTGTTCACAATGGCAGCAACATGGGCGTCAGGATGCATTCTTACCCTATTTATCGCGACTACCAGCAGAAGGCGGAGCCGCTGGCCGAAGTGCTGTGCCGGCTACTGCTTTCCACCTCCGTCAGCGTCGACAATCAGACGGAACGCGTGGATGCCGAAGCCGTGTCGGGCAACTACTTCACCATGCTGGGCGTGCGGCCCGAACTGGGGCGCGTGTTCACATCCGAGCAGGACGACCGCGTCTACAACGGCCACCCAGTGGTTGTCCTTAGCTACGACTACTGGATCAGCCGGTTCAACGGCGATCCAGCCGTGATCGGCAAGAAGATGCTGGTCAATAACTATCCAATGAGCGTCGTCGGTGTGTCGGCCCGCGGCTTCGCTGGGATCGATCCGGTCCGCGCCCCGCAAATCCGCGTCCCCATCCTGATGAAGCCGGCGTTGACTCCCGAGTGGAAATGGATCCAGATGGAGAACCGCCGCCAGCGCTGGGTACAGGTCTTCGGCAGGTTGAAGCCGGGTTATACGGTGGAGTCCGCCGGCGCTCCCATGCAGGTTCTGTTCCAGCAAATTCGCGAGTATGAGGCGGCACAGCCCGAAGCCAAAGAGTGGCCGGCCTACGCCAAGCAGCAGTTTTTGCGCGGCACGCTCCACGTGGGCGCCGCGGCCACCGGCTACTCCAGCCTCCGAAACGACTTTTCGACGGCGCTGATCGTGCTGATGTGCATGGTGGGCTTCGTGCTTCTGATCGCCTGCGCGAATGTCGCAAACCTTCTCATCGCGCGCGCCTTCGCTCGCCAAAAAGAGATTGCCATCCGCCTTTCGATGGGCGCCACCCGCTGGCAACTGGTCCGTCAGCTATTGACCGAGAGTCTGCTATTGGCCGTTATCGGCGCCGCCGCCGGAATCGCGTTCGCGATGGCGATGACCAGAAGCTTGTTGGCCATGGTCCCAGCAGAAGGCAATCCGCTTCAAATCCGTCCGGAGCCGGACATGCGCATTCTGAGCTTCACGATGGCCTTGACCATCCTTACCGCGTTCGTCTTCGGGCTCGTCCCGGCTCTCCGCGCCAGCAGTTCTGACCTGTGGGCCACGCTGAAGCAGACCATCTCTGGAGGCGGTTCGCTGTTTCTCCGCAAAGGGCTGGTAGCTGCCCAGGTCGCACTCAGTTTTCTGTTGCTGTTCGGCGCCGGACTCTTCGTTCGAAGCTTACAGAACCTGCAATCGGCCGACACAGGCTTTCGCGACATCGACAACCTGGTGACGTTTCAACTGGCCCCGGCGCTGAACGGATATGACGAGGCTCGCGTCGGGACGCTCTATCGCGACCTGCTCGACAGGCTTCGAGGCATTCCCGGTATCAAATCGGCCGCGACGGCAGCAGTGCCCCTTCTACACGGCGCGGAATGGGACAACTCGATCCGCGTGGAAGGGCACCAGGCCAAGGACGGCGAGGACATGCAGGCCTTCATGAATGCGCTTTCGCCCGGCTACTTCTCCACAATGGGAACACCGCTGATCGACGGCCGCGACTTCGACCAGCGCGATTTCCAGCCGAACGTGAAAGTAGTGATCGCCAACCGGAGTTTCGCTGAGCACTATTTTCCGGGCCGCAGCGCCGTGGGCCGGCGCATCGGTTTCGGCGGCGCGCCCGGAACGAAGCTGGACCATGAAATAGTCGGCGTTGCCGGCGACGCCCTGTACGAAGGTCCCCGGGAAGGCGTGCGCCGCCAACTCTATGTGCCCCGGGCCGGAAATGGGTCCGCGACCTTTTACGTCCGTGCGGCAATGCCTTCCGCCTCCGCCTTCGCCGCCGTCCGCGCCGCCGTGCGGGAGAAAGACGCCGCTCTGCCCATTTTTGAGATCAAAACGCTTTCCGATCAGTTGGATCAGACGCTGCTGACCGAGCGCCTGGTGGCCCTGCTGTCTGCCGGCTTTGGACTACTCGCCACTTTGCTGGCCGCCGTCGGTCTGTATGGTGTCATGGCGTTCGCCGTGGCGCGAAGGACCAAGGAGTTAGGCATCCGGATGGCCCTGGGCGCCCGCACCGGTTCCGTGATTTGGATGGTAATGCGCGAGGTGTTGGTGCTCCTTGGACTCGGTCTTGCCGTTGGCGTGCCTGCGGCAATCGGCCTTGGGCGTTACATCGCCTCCCAACTCTACGGCGTAAAGCCGGACGATCCCGCCGTCGCAATTCTCACCTCTATTGGGCTGGCAATGGTCGCGGTCGCGGCCGGCCTGGTGCCAGCGCGCCGTGCCAGCCGCATCGATCCCATGCTGGCGTTGCGATTCGAGTAGATTCTACCGCTGGGCGGTATCTCGCACTGCGGCCAGCGCCGTAACGCAGGCCGCCCGGTCGACGTCGTAGTGCGTCAGAAACCGCACCCTCCGTGCGTTGTTCGCGTTCATCAGTACGCCCCGCTCCTGCAACCGTTCGCTGAACTCCGGCGCCGTCAGGCCGGTCGCCGTCACGTCGAAAAATACGATGTTGGTCTGCGGTTCCGATTCCACGGCAATCCCCTTGATCGTTGCCATCTCCGAGGCCAGCCATTTCGCGTTCTCGTGATCCTCGCCAAGCCGGGCAGGCATCTGCTCCAGTGCGATCAATCCCGCTGCCGCCAGGACTCCGGCCTGCCGCATGCCGCCGCCCAGGCGTTTCCGGTACAGCCGTCCCTTGTCGATCAACCGGCGCGAGCCAACCAGCATGCTGCCGGCCGGCGCGCCCAGAGCCTTGGACAGGCAGAACATCACGGTGTCCACGTCGCGCGTGATGCGCGCGACCGTCGAACCGGTGGCGTGCGCCGCATTGAAGATGCGCGCGCCATCCATGTGCACCGGCAGCCCCATCGCATGCGCCCCGGCGCAGATCTCGTCGATCGTGTTCTGCGGATAACAAGTGCCGCCCGCCATGTTGTGCGTGTTCTCGATCTCGATCAGTCCGGTCGGCGCGGCATGCGGTCCCACCGGGCGGATCTGCTCCCGGATCTGGCTCCACTCCAGAATGCCCATCGGCGATTCGATGGGGCGCACGAGGCATCCCGCGAACCACGCGGCCATCGAAAGCTCATAGTTCAGAATGTGCGCGCGCGCCTCGCAGACGATCTCCTGCCCGTGCTCGGTGTGAATCTTCAACCCGATCGTATTGCCCATCGTTCCGGTGGGGACGAACAACGCCGCCTCCTTGCCGAAAACTACGGCGGCACGCTCTTCCAGCCGGTTGACCGTGGGATCTTCGCCGTAGACATCGTCGCCCACTTCAGCCTCGGCCATCGCCCGGCGCATGGCCGCTGTCGGTCTGGTGACTGTGTCGCTGCGAAAGTCGACAAATTTCATGGGGCGAGAAACTCCTGGAAAATTTCGTTAGAAAGCAGGATACCGCGTGGCGTTAGGCGAAGTCGATTGCCTGCGCGCTCCAGCAAGCCGTTGACTCGATGCCTTTCGATGACCGCCGCATGCATCTCCCACTCCTCCGCAGCGGGCTCGACGCCTTCGGTCAACCGCAGCCCCACGAAAAAGCGCTCCTCACTAGCGTTCGCCGCGGTTCGTTCGCCATGCGGATCGTCCGCCTCCACGTAGGCGGCCGCCGTCTCGACGTTTTGCCAGCGCCAGCCGTCCACGAAGGAATGCGCATCGGCGCCAAATCCGGCATACGGCTCTTGCCGCCAGTATTTCAAATTGTGCTTCGACTCGAACCCCGGCCGCGCGAAGTTCGAAATCTCGTAGCGGGAAATTCCAAGCTGCCCCAAACGCTCGGCCGCGTACTCATACATGTCCGCGATCGACGCCTCGTCCGGAATGTCACGCGCACCGAATCTCGAACCTTCCTGAAGTATCTCCAACCCCAGCCGCGAGTCCTCGTCCACCTCCAGCATGTAGACCGAGACGTGCGGCGGTTCCAACCGCGCGACCCAGTCCAGTGAAACCCGCCAGGACTCCATCGTCTGCCCCGGCAACCCGGCGATCAGGTCGAGATTAAAGTTCTCGATGCCTTGCGCCCGAAGTGCAGCCACGTTCGCCGCCACGATCTCCGCAGTATGTTTGCGCCCCGTCTTCCTCAGTTCCGGTTCCACGAAGGACTGAACGCCCAGTGAGACGCGATTGAATCGCGGAGAAACGTGCAGGCCGCCGGCCGGGGCGGCCTCCAGCGTCGCCTCCGTCCAGGGTGTCGCGGGCATCGCGTCCAGAATGGTATCGAGAACCACGTGCTCCACCAAGCTCGGCGTTCCGCCGCCGATGTATAGCGTCTCCGGTGCCCAGGGCCATTCGAATCCCCGGATTTCGCGCAGCAGCGCGTCCACATACCGGCCTTCCCACGCTTTCGGGAAAACGCCGGAGGCGAAGTTGCAGTACGTGCATTTTTGCGCGCAGAACGGCCAGGAGATATAGACTCCGGCCATGCCCTACAGCGCCACGGCCTCGCCCAGGTGTTGTTCTATATGCGCTGCCATCAACTCCACAAGTGACTGCCCGCTCGCCGCCAGCACGAACGCCTCGCGCAGGGCATCCCAGTCGAGCTTGAAGCTCCTGGAATGCGCCGACACCCAGATCTGCCGGACCGGCGCGTTAGGCGAAACCACGAACTTCGCCGGCGGGTCCTCAAACTCCACGGTCAACGCGCCATTATTCAGGTCTACCTCGAATTCGTGCGAATCCGACGCGCGGGACAGCGCTTTGAACAGCGCCTGCAGCGCCAAGTCGGACGCGTTTCGGAAACCGGCCTCGTCAAGCATACACTTCGACGGTACCAGAATCCCCATCTTCATCTGATAGCCTGTACCTTTACGGGCTCGCATGGAACAGCAGTGTATTCGCCATACTGAACTTCCCGGCGCTTCGCGTCTGTTCGCGGACCTGCTGTATCGCTATGACCGTGTGGAGCGCTTCTACTCGCACCCGCCGTATGATCCGGCTTCCTACGAGAAAGCCGCCTCGGAGGTGCTGTATCCTGCGGCCCGCCGCGCAGAGGTGGCCCAGGCGCTCCTTGAACAGAACCCCGGCAATCCATCGGTCGAGTCGTTCGCCAAACCGGGAACGGTGGCTGTCATAACCGGCCA